>JALNYR010000210.1 GCA_023229725.1 Dehalococcoidia bacterium
TGCCGATGAGCTTCTCCAGCGCCCGGGCGTGGAAGACGGTCGAACGCGCCACGAAGGGTGCTCCCGCCGCCTCCACCAGCTTCGAGATGTCAAACGGGTGCTCGAGGTGCCCGTACGGTGAGGATGACGTGTGCAGGCCGAACGGCGTGGTCGGCGATGCCTGGCCGCCGGTCATCCCGTATATCTGGTTGTTGATGATGATGGCGGTGATGTCGATGTTGCGCCGGGCGGAGTGGATGAGGTGGTTGCCGCCTATCGACGCCGCGTCACCGTCGCCCATCACGGCGATAACCTTCAGATTCGGCTTCGCCAGCTTGATGCCGGTGGCGAAGGTGAGCGCCCTGCCGTGTGTCGTGTGCAGGGTGTTGAAGTCGAGGTAGACCGGCAGGCGGCCGGAGCAGCCGATGCCGGAGATGAGCACGATGTCGTTCTTGCTGTAGCCGTTGCCGTCGATGGCGCGCACCAGCGCGCCCAGCACGATGCCGATGCCGCACCCGGGGCACCACACGTGGGGGAAACGCTTCGAGGAGCGCAGGTAGCGGTGGATGAGATGCTGCTCGTCGCTCACGCCAGCGCCTCCTCGATGGCCGTCAGTATCTCGGACGGCGTGATGATATGGCCGTCGACGCGGTTGAGAGTCTGAATCTTGCAGGCGCCCTGGTTGACGCGCTTCACTTCGCGCGACAGCTGCCCCATGTTCATCTCGGGCACGATGGCTACGCGCGACGTGGCAAGGTAGCGCATCACGGTGCGGCGCATGAAGGGCCAGATCATCTTCAGCTTGAGCAGGCCGACCGGCAGCTTCTTCTCACGCGCCAGCTTCACCGCCCTGAGCGCCGAACGCGCCACCGAGCCGTAGGCGATGACCGTGACCTCCGCGCCTTCTTCGTAGTACGAGTCGTACCACTGCAGCAGGTGGAAGTCCTTCGACACCTTGTTGAAGAGGCGCGTCATCAGCTCTTCCGTCTCGTCCTGCCTCTCGGTCGGGTAGCCGTTGATGTCGTGCGTGAGTCCGGTCACGTGGAAGCGGTAGCCCTCGCCGAAGGCCGCCATCGGTGGTATGCCGGTGCCGGGGTCGCGATACGGGGAGTACCACTCGGGCGGCATCGTCGGCTTCGGACGGTTCTCTATCTCAAGGCTGTCCAGAGAGGGAAGCACGACGCTTTCCCTCGTGTGGGCGACGATCTCGTCGGCCATGACGATGACCGGGCTGCGATAGCGTTCGGAAAGGTTGAATGCTTTCACGGTCAGGTCGAAGAACTCGTAGGCGGACGACGGCGCGACCACCAGTATCGGATGGTCTCCGTGTGCGCCCCACCGCGTCTGCATCACGTCGCTCTGCGAGGGTCGTGTCGGCAGCCCGGTGCTCGGGCCGCCCCGCATCACGTCGATGATGACGCACGGCACCTCGGCCATGGCGGCGAAGCTGATGTGCTCCTGCATCAGCGAGAAACCCGGCCCGCTGGTCGCGGTCATCGCCTTGACGCCGCCGAGCGACGCGCCGATGACGGCGCCCATGCTCGCTATCTCATCCTCCATCTGGATGAAGACGCCGCCGGCCTTCGGCATGGCGCGCGACATGAGCTCCATTATCTCCGTGGCCGGAGTGATGGGATAGCCGGCATAGAAGCGACACCCGGCGGCGAGGGCACCCCTCACACAGGCCTCGCTGCCCTGCAGCAGCACGCGCTCACCCGTTGTCTGAATCTGTGGCCGGGGCTGTTTGCTCATCTTTGTGCACCACGATTGCGAAGTCGGGACAGCGGTACTCGCACCAGCGGCAGCCGGTGCAGGCCTCGGGGTTCGCGGCGGTGGGATAGCCATCGTCACCCGTGGAGAGTACATTGCGGGGACAGAATGCGACGCAGATGCCGCACTTCTTGCACCAGCCTTTGTAGACGTCGACTCTGTTCATGCCTGGTGCCGGGGACGCTGCCGGCGGTTTGTATGCTACCACCTCCGCTTACGAACGTCCAGCAAGGCGAGGATTGGCGGGGAGCCGCAGTTGGGCCGCGCGGCGCTGGAATCTGCGATACTATGGGGATGGTGCAGTGGCCGGCGACAGCTTCCGCCACTGAGGAGAAGTCGTGAGGGGATTCGGGTCGTTGTTCGGGAGAGGCAACGCGTCGCCCACCGTGGATGCCGTGTGCGCGCCGACGGTTGAGGGGCTCATCAGCCAGCTGAATGACGGCGACGGGATTGTGCGCGAGCGGGCCCGACGGGCGCTCGTGGCGATGGGCCCGAGAGCCGTCGAACCGCTGTTGGAGGCCCTTCGGGACAAGCGCAGCCGCGTGCGGTACGAAGCGGTCATGTGCCTTTACTCCATCGCCGACCGAAGGGCGATTGACGGGCTGGTGGAGGCGCTCGGAGACCGCAAGTTCGAGGTCCGCTGGGTTGCTGCCGAGGGACTCATCGGCATCGGCCGCGCCGTCGTGCCGGCCGTGCTGGAGGCGCTCATGGCGCGGGCGGACTCGGCGTGGCTTCGGGACGGCTGTCGCCACGTGCTGACGCATTTCGCCGGCCGCGACCTGCACGCGGCCTACCACATCGAGCACCACCCCGCGTGGATCGACTTCGATCTCCGCGACGCCCTTTCGCCGGTGGTGGATGCCCTGGACCACCCCGGAGGTGCATCGCGCGCCCCCGTTGAAGCTATCCGGGCGATTGAGTCGTTCTCTGCTGTGCCCCCCGACCCGCAGGTGCGGCAGATCCGCCACGTCGTGCCTCACTGAGGTCGGCTGCAATCGGAGTGAAAGGAGTCTCCATTGAACTACGAGATCCTGTACGGTCCGTCGTATTCGCTTGCGCGCGTGAGACTGGAGGCCGGTGAGCAGATACAGGCCGAGTCCGGCGCCATGGTCTCGATGTCGTCCGGCGTCGAAATGCAGACGAGCGTCAAGGGAGGACTGCTCTCAGGACTGAAACGCAGCGTGCTCGGCGGCGAGAGCTTCTTCATCAATACGTTTCAGGCCACGGCGGCCGGCGAGGTCACGTTTGCCCCTCCGCTCCCCGGCGATATCAGGGGCATGGAGCTGACCGGCGAAACCATGTTCGTGCAGTCAACCTCCTACCTTGCCTCGTCGACCGGGGTGACTGTCGACACGAAGTGGTCCGGCTCAAAGGGCTTCTTCGCGAAGGAAGGGCTCTTCCTCCTGAGGGTCGGCGGTCGCGGGCAGCTCTTCATCTCGAGCTACGGCGCGATACACGAGGTCCAGCTCGCTTCGGGGCAGACGTACACGCTGGACAACGGCCACATGGTCGCCTTCGACGAGTCCGTCAGCTACCAGGTGCACCGTGTGGGCGGCATGAAGTCGACCCTGTTCAGCGGCGAAGGGCTGGTCTGCACGTTCACCGGCCCCGGTCGGCTGCTCATGCAGACGAGGAGCGAGGACTCGTTCCTGGCGTGGCTCATCCCGCACCTGCCGAAGAACAACAGCAGCTCCAAGTAGCGTTGCTGCGGCGCGTGGTGGGGCGCGTTCCGCGCATGGCTGGTGTCACGAAGCTCCGGTGAGAGACTGCTCACGGGGACAGTGCCACCAGTTCCGGCTATGGCGTCCTGTGCAGGTGGCGCTGCCGCAGCTCATCGGCGAGCAACCCGGCGATGTGCTCCTTGCCGCGCTCGCCCCGTTCCAGGGCGG
>JALNYR010000211.1 GCA_023229725.1 Dehalococcoidia bacterium
CGATGAGCTGCCACAGCGCGTAGCCCGCCGCGCCACGCCCGTCGCATCCGACCTTGACCACGCGCTCGTTGAACACGTTCGAGTCGGTCGGCTTGTTCAGCACGTCGATCCGATTCGGGAGCCGGCGTTGCTGGAATATGAAGGGCTTGACCGGCTTGGACGCATCGGCCAGATACCACGTCGAACTCGAATCGGTCTCCAGCTCGGGGATGACCAGCACTTCGGCGGTCCCGCGCAGGATGTTGTCGTCAGCCGCCGTGGAGCTTGTGTTCATCAGGTAGCCCGCGTTGACCGCCTTCACGATCCGAGCGGCAGTGAACTTGAGCGTGGGCGGCACGATGAGCAGGTTCGGAACGATGTTCAGCGGCTTGCCGTCTTCGCCCTTGCGCGCAATCATCGTGGAGTAGGTGGTCGCGTAGTTCGCAGCGGTGAGCGCGGTCGTGGTGTGCAGGTTGACCTGGACCGTGTCCGCACTCCCCTCGACGACCAGCGGGTGGTCCGTGTCGAAGAAGTACTGGCCATCGTAGCAGAGCTGCGCGGACCCGTTGATGAGCGCGGTGTAGATGATGTCGTTGCCCCACAGGGCGGCCGCACGACCCATCTGCCGCAGACCGTCGTCGTAGATCCCGAGCTTGTCGTCCTCGAAGTCATCGACGTCGATCTCGAAGCCGTCCTCGTACGGCTCGTTGACCAACGTGTAGTCGGCCATCGACAGGTTGTGCAGAATCCGGGCGCCGACCCACTTGCGCATGCGAGGCATGAGCTTGAGCAGGTGGTAAATGTTGCTCTTGTCCGTGCTGGTACGCGCGGTCGCAAGCTGCATCCACCACAGGTCGTTCTGCGTGATCGCCTGATAGCCCTCTTGGAAGATCCGGTCGAAGCCAACACGCGCGGCAGCCAGTGTCGAACTCTGAAGAAACATGGTGTCGAATCCTTTCTCGATCTCTCGTCAGTCAATGTCCGACGGGAGATCGATCTCCCGTCCGTGTTGCCTATCAGGCGTCCAGCTTCTTGGTGTACTCGACCCACATGCGATGGATCAGGAGGTCATCGGTACCGAGCGTTCCGTCGGTCGGCTTGAAGGTCAGCGACACGCCCGAGCCTACGGCGGGCAGGTTCGCGAGCGCGAGAGTCAGAGACAGCGTGGTCAGTGTCTTCGCTGCGGCGTTGCCGACGAGTGCGTTGGTCGTCCCGCCGTAGTCGTCATCTGCGTCGTGCAGAGCGCCCGAGACTTGATTGAACGCCTCGACCGTGATCGTGGTGTCGTCTGCGTCCGTGTTGCCGCTCTTCGAACACTCGAACTTGAGGGTCATGTTCGCGGTCACGTCGGCATCGGCGGGGACCACGAAACCGCAGAGGTTCTTCGGCGGGGCCGCGTCGTTGTTGATGCGGTAGCAGACTGCCTTCGAGTCCGCGATCGTGACACCATCGGCGCCGCCGTTCGCGAACTTCGCCCGGTCTCCGTCAGCATCGTAGATGTCACCGAGCGCGATCTCGATGGTCCCCTTGAGATCGGGATCAAGCATGTTGGCCCACTCGGGAGCGGTCGCACCCGCGTTGACGGTCAGGACCTGGTTCGCGGTGCCGATCACGAGCTTCGAGAGCGCGGTGGCTCCCGATGCATAGATGATGTCGCCGATCGCGTAGCTCGACAGGTTCGTGCCGCCGTTCGCCACGGACACCGCCGTGGAGAAGCAAGCGGACCCGTCGAGCTGCCCGCCCGAGTTCGCGGCCGCGTGCGCATGGTTCGCGTTCGTGAACCCGGTCGCCGCGATGGTCGGCGTGGTCAGCGTCTTGTTGGTCAGGTTCTCCGTGCCAGTCAGGGTCACGCCGTCGATGGCGGTCATGCCGAGTCCAACGAGCACGTAGACACCACCGGCGTCGAGCCCAACGATGCGACCGGCGCGGACACGGGTGCTGGTGCCGTCGGTCTTCGCCACGGTCTGGTCGTCGACCGCGTACGCGTAGCCCCACAGCTCCGTGATCGTGATCTCATCGGATGCCGCCGAGTTCGCCAGCTTGATCACGCCAGCACTCACCTCGACCATGCTGTCACCAGCCACGGTCGACGTGTAGTTGCCACTCTGCGAACACGGGTTCTTCCGCGCGTAGCCAACCACGACGTCCGTGGTCGATGCACGAGCAGGGCGACAGTAGCCGTCACTCGCGATCGACACCAACGCGCCAGGGTAGATGGTCGTGCCGGTCTTCTGCGCGTACGGAATCATTGCGGGAAGCGGGCTGCCGTTGTACTTCACCAGTTGCTTTGCTGCGGCAAGTGCGGTCATGTTCTCGATCTCCTTCTTCTGTTCCTGTTCAGTGCGCGATGGCCGCGCTTACCTCTCACTCATCATCCGTGTTGGTCGCTGTCCCATCGCGCGCTGCAAGTGCGCGCTTGTGCTCCGCGAACTGTTCCATCGTCATGCCGAACTGGCGCGCCACGCTGCGCTCCTCGTCCGACAGCACGTCACCGATGGGTCGCTTCGGCTGCTCCGTTGCAGCCGCAAGCTCGACCCGATCGGGCAACGCGGCCACGTGCGAACGAAGCCACGCGAGGTCCTTCTCGGTCCCGCTCCATGTGCGGGTCTCACCCTCGACGGTGTAGTGGCGGTCCTCGTACGAGGTCCGCTCAGCGGGTGTGATCTTGCGTTCGGCACCGTCCAGGATCGCTCGCATCTGCTGCTCCAGCGTGCCGGCCTTGATGGTCGCGTTCTCGCTCTGGAGCTTCGTGATGAGAGCACGCGCTTCGGCCAGCTCGGTCGCGCTCTTCTTCCACGCCTCGATGGCACCGCGCTGCGACGGCTCGTCCTCGTGCCCGGTCAGCTCGTGCACCCACGCAACCGCAACGGCGCGAGTCTCGGTCGCACCCACGGACGCTTCGACCTCCTCCTCTTCCTCGCCGGGCTCCATGACCACGACGGGCAAGATCGCCTTGTACGAATCGTTGAGCTTCGAACACGCGCCGGCCGCATCCTCGCATGCCTTGCGCGCAGCTTCCTCGTCGGTGCCTTCGAGCGCGGCGTTCGCAGCACCGATCGCACTGAGCGCGACGGTCCCGAGCTTGGTCGCTTCGGTGCGGGCTTCCTCACTGATGGTGCGCGTGGTTGCCGGGGTCTCTACGGCCGGCGCGAGCGCGGTGGTCTCTTCGATCGTCATGTCGATTCCCTTCTGCGGCTCGGCCGCTTCAGCTTCACCCTCGGCACCGGGTTCCTCGATGGTCTCCCACGGCGCCTCCATATCGAACTCGTGGTAGTGCGCGGCCAAGTGTTCACGCACGCCTTCGACATCAGCTTCGGGCAGGTCGACACCACCACGGGCCCCTTGCATGGCCGCTCCAGCAGCCAGCACGCCGGCCTTGACGGTGGTCCAGCCTTCGTCGGTCACGTCGTGGTGCGGCAGCTTGTAGCTCGCGAACACATCCGGTGCGGCTTCGTCGAACCATGCAAAGCCGGCCTGGTACGCGACCCAATCGACGGTACCATCTTGCCGCGTCGATGCGGCCCGGATGCGTCCCTCGGCGGCGTCGCCGTCCCAACTGTCCTCGCTCAGGTCGTACGACTTGAACACGACCGCGCCGCGTGCGAGCCCGCGTCCCATCGCGCGTG
>JALNYR010000212.1 GCA_023229725.1 Dehalococcoidia bacterium
ACGGCGCGGTACGATGCGGCGACCGGCATCGTGACAGCTACGCAGAGCCCCTGGAACCCGAAGGGCACGGGGGCGTGCGAGAACGTCGTGGTCGTCGTCTCGGGTTGTGACGCCGCCGGCGTGCGTGCAGCGGCCCGCGCGCTTGTGGACTCGCACGAGCAGTTCCTGACGTGGTGTGGGGCGGTGGTGGACGCAGACGGGAACATGCTGCCTGTGCCCGCGGCGAGCTGATGGCGCCGTGAAGGAACCGCGGAGAGGCGGACGTCTCCGACAGCGGCGGAGGTTGACGGCAGTCCTATGCAGGTCCCACTTTCGTTCAGAGACTCCGGAAGCGCGATACACCGGCTGAGCCCGTTCGTGCTGCCGGCGTGGGTCTGCGTCGTCCTGCTCGGCTCGCTCGTGCTCTCGCATCCGGTCGCGCTGCTCGCCGTCCTGGTTGCCACGGTCCCCGTGGCGGCCGCGGCCCGGGCGCTGCGCCCGTGGGCGACGACGATGAAGTACGTCCTGTGGATGGGCCTCGCCATCGTCGTCATCAACGCCGTCGTCAGCAACCATGGCAGCCACGTGCTGCTGGAGGCGGGTTTCAGCTTGCCCGTGGTGGGCACGCCGCGGCTGACGGTCGAGGCGCTTGCCTATGGCGCGGCCATGGCAGCCCGGCTCTCGGCCATCATCTCCGCATTCACGCTGCTGAACCTGTGCGTGCATCCGGACGACCTGATGCGCGTTGCCATCCGGATGCGCCTGCCGTACCGGTCGGTGCTTGTGACGTCGCTGTCGACCCGATTCGTCCCCGTGCTGCTGGCCGACGCCGCCATGATTGTCGACGTACAGCGGTCGCGCGGCCTGGAGTTCGACCGGGGAAACCTGCTGGAACGCGTGCGGAACCGCGGCGCGCTCATCCTGCCGCTGTTGTCCAACTCGCTCGACCGCGCGACGCAGGTCGCGGAGGCGATGGAGTCACGCGCCTACGGCGCAGGCGTCAAGCGGACGTTCTACCGGGACGCGCCCCTGGCGGCGGAGGATATTGCCGTCCTTGCGCTCCTGTGTGGCGCGGCTACGCTCGTCGTTGCGATGCGCGCGCTGGGACTGGACGCGTACGCGTACTACCCGTCGCTGAGCACCCTCGCGCTGCCGGCGCAGGCATGGGCGGCCGTGGCGGTGCTCTTCGCGCTGCTGGTCGCCCTGATTCCGCTCGCCGCGGCGCGGCGGAGGCGGCGTCGTGATTGAGTTCCGCGACCTCTCGTTCACGTACTGGGGACAGGAGCGACCCGCCCTCAGGGACGTGACGCTGAGGATAGACGACGGGGAGTTCGTGCTCGTGGCCGGGACGTCCGGAAGCGGGAAGTCGAGCCTCTGCCGCTGCGTCAACGGGTTGATACCGCATTTCCACGGAGGGCTGCTGCGCGGCCGTGTCAGCGTCGATGGACTGGACACTGTCGTGCACCAACCGAAGGACCTCGCCACGCGGGTCGGGATGGTGTTCCAGGACCCGGAGAACCAGCTCATCGCCGCCGACGTCGAGCGGGACATCGCCTTCGGCCTCGAGAACCAAGGCTGTCCGGTCGATGACATCCACCGGCGCATAGGTGAGGTGCTGGAACTGCTGGGCATCTCGCGGCTGCGCCGCTCTCACCTCGCGACCCTCTCGGGCGGGCAGAAGCAGCTGGCGGCCATCGCCGCCGCGCTGGTGGTGCGTCCGAGGGTGCTCGTACTTGATGAGCCGACCTCGGAGCTTGACCCGGTGAGCGCGGAGGCGCTGCTCTCGGCCGTGGCCCAGCTGCGCCGGGAGCTTGGCATCACAGTTGTGCTCGTCGAGCATCGTCTCGAACGGGTGGTGAAGTACGTCGACCGCATTGTGCTGCTGCGTGACGGGTCGGTGGCGGCCGACGGCACGCCGGAGCGTGTGCTTGGAGCCGGGGATACTGGCGGTATGGGACTGGGGCTGCCGCCGGCGGCGAGGCTGGCGGTGGAGTTGCGCCGTCGGGGCCTGTGGCAGGGAAGCATCCCGCTCAGCGTCGACGACGCCTGCCGGGCGTTCGGTCCGCTGCTGCGGGGCAGGCGCGCACCCGCCGCTCCCGTTCAGGTTGCCCGGCCGGGAGACACGCTCGTGGCGGTGGAGGGCATCTCCTTCGGCTACGACGGTGGCTCGCCGGTGCTGAAGGATGTGACGCATGCCGTGCCGGCGGGACGGTTGCTCGCGGTCATGGGCCGGAACGGCAGCGGCAAGACGACGCTGGTCAAGCACTACAACGGGCTGCTGAGGCCGCAGCAGGGGCGTGTCCTGGTTGGGGGAGTCGACACGGCGAAGACGTCGGTCGCCGCGCTGGCGCGGAGCGTCGGGCTCGTGTTCCAGAACCCGAACGACCACCTCTTCGCCGAGACGGTGGATGACGAGATACTGTTCACGCTGCGACACCTGGGGCTCGGCGTTGACGAGTCGCGCCGCCGGCTCGGGGAAGCGCTGGCGCTGTTCGGTCTCGAGAGGTACCGCGAGCACTACCCGCGCTCGCTGAGCGGCGGCGAGCGACAGCGCGTGGCGCTGGCATCGGTCGTTGCGGCGCGCCCCCGGGTGCTGGTGCTCGACGAGCCGACGCGCGGGCTGGAGCATGACCGGAAGGACGCCCTGATGGGGTTCCTGAGGCGCTACGCCGCGGAGGAGAACGCGGTCGTCCTGGTGACCCACGATGTGGAGACGGTGGCCGAACACGCGGACTGCGTCCTGCTGCTCGATGGTGGACACGTCGCCGGCGACGGCACGACGCGCGACGTCCTGGCCCGCTCAGAGTCCTTCCGCCCCGACATGTGCCGCCTCGCGGCGGCGTGCCTGGACGGTGGCGGCGACGCCATCCTGACGGTGGAGGAGATGCTCGAGGTGCTCGACTGAGGACGCTCCGGGGGTGCTGCCGGCCGGCAATCGCGCTCCTCTCCCTCGGCGTGGCGGCCGGGTGTGCGCCTGCGTCCGCGGCAGGCTCGGGACAGGCGGCGCTCATCGTCGGTGCTGTGGCGGTGGTCATCATCGCTGCTTTTGCGGTGCGGTTCGAGACGTCGCGTCCGGACGCGCGCGAGCTGGCTGTCATCGCGCTGCTCGGCACGCTTGCCGCGCTGCTGCGCGTGCCGTTCGCGGCCATCCCGAACCTGCAGCCGAGCACGTACCTCGTCATCTGCGCCGGTTACGTCTTCGGGCCGGTGGCGGGTTTCATGGTCGGCGCGCTCACGGCGGTGGTGTCGAACTTCTTCCTGGGACAGGGGCCGTGGACGCTGTTCCAGGTCGTCGCATGGGGACTCGCGGGCGCCTCGGCGGTCGTCCTGCGGCGCGTGCCCCTGAAGGCGGGTTGGCTCGTGGGTTTCGGCGTGCTGTGGGGTGGCCTCTTCGGGCTCATCATGAACGTGTGGACGTGGGTCGCGTTCGTGTATCCGCTGACGCCGGCTTCGTTCCTGGTGACGTGGCTGAACAGCGTCCCCTTCGACGCGATGCACGCGGCCGGCAACGCGCTCTTCTTGGGGCTGCTGGGTGTCCGGACGGTGAGGGTGCTGGAACGATACCGTCGGCGCTTCCACTGGGAACGTGCTGCTGACGAACCG
>JALNYR010000032.1 GCA_023229725.1 Dehalococcoidia bacterium
CGTGTGGAGAAGTCCTTGACCGCAGGGAGGGGCATGACGATGGTACACGCCATGTTGTGCCAGTGGTTCTTTCCGGTAGCGGGCTCTCCGCTGGGTGAGGTGGCGTAGTCGGTGGGTGGTGAGTCCCGGTGGGGAGCAATGGGAGCCCCCGAGCTCTTCAGACACAATCGCTCCAGCCAAGGCTGAGCATCGCGGGTTCAGCGCATCTGAACGGGAAGAGTAGGGGTAGTCAGGATTCTGAGGGGCGCCGAGGACAGTCGGCGCCCCTTCTTTGTGCCATGGGGAGGGCGCCCGGAGACGCGTCTTACTTGAAGAGGCGGAGTACCACGTTCACGACGATAGTGAGGACGAGGCTGATGATGAGCGTCGTGGCGATGGGGATGTAGACCCGGACGCCGTTCCTCTCGAACGACAGGTCGCCGGGCAGATGCCCCAGCATCTGCGCCTTCGGCCAGAGCAGCAGCAGCCCAGCTATCAGGGCGACGATGCCCACCACGATGAGCACCCGTGCGATGTCTGACGTCGGCATGTTCGTTGAGACATCATTGTAGCGCAAGGAGCGCGTCCAAACGTATCCGGCGGAGGACATGGGGACCGGCCGCGGAGACAGGGCGTACGACGTCGCAGCGCACCGGGTGGTTGACTCGTGGTGATGGGCAAGCTATCTTATCGCGAGTCCCGTGCTTCTCGTGACCGGAGCTTCGTGACGTGCTGAAGCGGCTTTCGATTCGTGATTTCGGCATCATCGACGACCTCGTGTGGTTGCCGTCGCCCGGGCTGAACGTGCTCACGGGTGAGACCGGCGCGGGCAAGTCGCTCGTGCTCGATGCGCTGGACGTGCTGGCGGGACGCCGCGCGGGCCAGGAAGTGGTACGAACGGGGGCGGCGGCCTCGTGCATCGAAGCGGAGGTGGCCGACGAGGGTGGCTCTGGGACTGCGTTGCGCGGGACGGCAGGCGTTGCCGGCAACCGGCTCGTCATCAGACGGGAGGTTGAGCGAAACGGCCGCGGCACGGCAACCGTCGACGGTCGTACGGCGCCGGTACGCGCGCTGCGCGAGCTTGCCACGCAGCTTTTCGACCTGCACGGTCCCAACCAGCAGTTCGCGCTTCTCGACACGAGAGAGCAACTGCTGCTGCTTGACGGTTTCGCGGAATTAGCGCCCACCCGCGCGGAGTTCGCGACGCTCGCGGAGCGGCTGCGGGAGGTGAAGTCGCAGTTGCAGCGGCTGTCGACGGATGACCGCCAGGCGGTCCAGAAGCGCGACATGTTGATGTTCGAGGCTGGAGAGATAGGCGCGGCGGAGTTGAGAGCGGGCGAGGATGAGGAGCTGGAGCAGGAGTCCGCGAGACTGGAGCACATCGAGAAATTGAGGGAGGCGGTGAGCGGGGCGTGCGAAGACCTGTACGGCGGCGACGGAACGGCGCCATCGGGGTCCGACCGGCTCGGCGAGGGGCTGCGCCAGGTGCGGGACGCCGCCGCCATCGACCGGTCACTGCTGCCGCTGGCGCAGGCGATAGAGTCGGCGCTGTGCCAGGTCGAAGACGCGGCGCGTGACCTGGGCTCATACCGCGACTCGCTTGAGTACGATGCCGAGCGGCACCAGCAGGTGCAGGCGAGGCTCGACCTCCTCCGCATGTTGAAGAAGAAATACGGCGGCAGCATCGACGCGGTGCTGGCATACGCGGAGGCGGCGAGACAGGAGCTGGCGACGCTCGAGTCGAGCGACGAGCAGCGGGGACGCCTGACCGCGCTGGAAGCGTCACTCGGCGCGGGGCTGGCGGCGGCCGGCGAACGGCTGTCGCGCCTCCGCCACGAGGCGGCGGTTGAGCTGTCGCATGCGGTGGAGACCGAGCTTGCCGACCTGATGATGGCGGGGACCGGTTTCACGGTTTCCTTCGCGCCGGTCGACGGGGTCGACCTGCTGCTGTCCGACGGCGGCCGCTGCGGCTTCACGAGCGACGGCATCGATGACATCGAGTTCCTCATCCGGCCGAACCCGGGCGAGCCGTTCCTGCCGCTGGCGCGGTCGGCGTCCACCGGAGAGACATCCCGGCTGATGCTTGCGATACGGTGCGCCCTATCCCGAGGCGGCGGCGCCGGCAAGCTGACGCTCGTCTTCGACGAGATTGACATCGGCGTGGGAGGGCGAAGCGGGGAGGTCATCGGACGCAAGCTGGCGGGGCTGGCGCGCAGCCACCAGGTCATCTGCATCACGCACCTTCCTCAGGTGGCCGCGTACGGCGACGCCCAGTTCACCGTCGAGAAGAAGGTGAAGGACAAACGCACCTCGGTGGAGGTGCTGCGGGTCGAAGGAGACGCGCGCGAGGCGGAGCTTTCTGCGATGCTCGGCAGCCTCGGCGAGCCGTCGCTCTTCGGCGCGAGGGAGCTGCTGCAACGGGCGCGCACCTGGAAGAGCGGCGCCGCGAAGGGTGCTTGAAGGGGCGGCCGTCAACTCGCGACGCGCCCGACCATGACACTTCACCCATGATTCACGTGATTGTCGGCTCCACGAACGAGGGCAAGCTCGCCGCGTGCCGGCGCGCGTTTGAGCGGGCGTTCGGAGCGGTGGAGGTTCACGGGGTGGAGGTTCCGTCCGGCGTCCCGGCGCAGCCGGTCGGTGAGGAATGCTTCAACGGGGCGCGGAACCGGGGGATTGGCGCCCGGGAGGCGTCCCGGAAGAATCATCTTTCAGGGGACTACTTCGTCGGCATCGAGGGCGGGATACTGCTGCTGTACGACACGTGGTTCGGCTTCAGTGTCACCTGCATCATCGACGGCCGCGGTCGCACCGGCTACGGCACGAGCCCGCTCTTCGAGCTGCCTCGGAGCTTCACGCTGCGCGCGCTGGCGGGTGGCGAGCTTGGCGACGTCGTCCGGGAACTCACGGGCGACAAGCACTTCGCCGAACGGCGCGGCGCCGTCGGGCTGCTGACGAACGGGCTGCTGACGCGGGAGGCCGCGCACGAGAGCGGTGTGCTCGCCGCGCTGGCGCCGCACCTGAGTGCGGAGAGGTATGAGTTGTGATACGACTGCTGCTGGTCAGGCACGGCGAGACGGAGTGGAACAGCGATGTCATCTACCGCGGGCGGGCCGAGGTGGCGCTGAGCAAGACGGGCCGCCGGCAGGCGGAGTTGCTCGGGGCGCGGCTCGCGACCGAGCAAGTGACCGCGCTCTACTGCAGTCCGCTCGTCCGGGCACAGGAGACGGCCGAGGCCATCGGGCGGCACACGGGCTGCGAGGCACAGGTGCTGCCGGACCTCAACGACCTTGACTGTGGTGAATGGCAGGGGCTGAGCGACCCGGAAGTGAAGGCGAAGTACCCGGAGGAGCGGCGGCTGTGGCTGTCCGCGCCGCACCTCGTGACGCTGCCGGGAGGGGAGTCGCTTGCCGACGTGTCGGCAAGGGTGTCCCGAGTGCTCGAGCTGGTGCTGCGGCAGGAGGGAGTGGTGGTGCTCGTCTCTCACCGTGTGGTGCACAAGGTGGCCATCTGCTCGCTGCTGGGGCTCGACAACTCGCACTTCTGGGACATCCGGCTCGACCTGGCGGGCATCACCGAGTTCGAGTGCACGGCGCGCAGGCGGGTGCTTGTGCGGCACAACGAGACGTCGCACCTCGCGGTGAAAGAGGCGCCTCTACCGGTCGACTTCTGACGGGCTGCGGTCGCGGGCTCCCTACTCGTCGAACCACTTCGACTGGCTCGTGTCGACAGCCAGGCCGTCGTGGACGATGAAGACGAGCAGGCGCGTGTGCCTGTCGGGTGGAGGGATCAGCATGAGGCGCAGCTCCAGTCGCTCGCCCGGCGCGAGGTCGAAGGGGTCGCTCTCGACGGCATTCCAGAGCTTGTCGTTGCCGGCGTCAAACCCTGCCTGCACGTGGCAGCCTTTGATGGCGCCCGAGCCGCGGTTCTCCACTTCGAGGTCCAAGGCGTATCCCGTCGCCTCGGGCGCGCCGGTCCACGTGTGGACGATAATGGGTCGGGCGGTGAAGTCGAAAATGTAGGCTGACTGGCCCTGGTACTCGGGCGGAACGATGCCGAGCCTGCCGGCCTCACCGGTGGTCTCGAGGTAGAAGTACTTCTTGCCGTCGTAGGGGAAATAGGTGCCCGAGTACTTGTGGTCCTCGAGCACGCCAAGCGCGATATGGGTCGGGAATCGGACGAGGACGACGTCGTAGTCAAGAGCTGACATAATCTTTCCCAGCAGGATGGCCGTGTCCTCGCAGTCTCCTCCCTCATCGACGAGCGTCTCGATGGGATAGCGTGCGTAGTCATCGAACCCGGTGGTATCGACGTCAAGGGTGAAGGCGAGCTTCTGAACGAAGTTCGCGATGAAGTGCACCTTCTCGTAGGGTTCGAGCCCGAGTTCGTCGGCCTGAGTGGACAGCGTCTGAGCCAGGTCGGCGATGACGGCCTCGTCGCCGTCGTCGGTGGCGTACATGACGTAGTCGGAGGTCTGCGGCCGGGGCATGGTGCGGTAGTGTTCGTACAAGTCCGTCGGAATCTCGACTGACCACGTCCAGGTGCGGTCCTCGAAGCGCCAGTAGGTCCACTCGAACGACTTCTCGATGACCCCGGCGCCGGCCCAGGGGTTCGCGGCGGGAACGGGCGTGGCGGGTTCAGGTGCGGGCGTGGCCGGCGGCGTCGGAGATGCTGAGGAGCAGCCTGCGGCGCCGGAGACGGTCAGGAGCAGCATGAGCGCGACGAGCAACGTTGCGGGACGGGAAGGAGAAACGTGTGGTCGACCGTTCGGATGCTGTGTCATCATTCGCCGGACCCCGGGAAGGGGGTGGAGTGGCGCGCCTGGAGGGATTCGAACCCACGACACCCGGTTCCGAAGACCGGTGCTCTTGTCCGCTGAGCTACAGGCGCACACGCAGTGAGAGGCTGCCCAGCCCTCTGCGGTTCGTATTCTAGCAGAATCGTGCGGCAGCGGCCGGTGGGGCCGCGGAAGCGGCCGGTCACCTGCCTTTCACCCGGTTGATGATGTGCATGTCCTTCGCTCGCTGCCTGCCGATCGTCCTCTCGCTCCTCCGGCGCGCCCGTTCGTCAAGCCGCAGTTCGTTCGCGCGTGCCTCCGCCCTCAGCAGGAGGTAGTGCTCCACCCCATCGGCCGGCAGCTCGCCGCTCTGAACGGCCTGGCGCACCGCGCATCCCGGCTCGGACTGGTGCGTGCAGTCGCCGAATCGACAGCGCAAGGACAGCTCTTCGATTCGCGGAAATACCGAGTCGATGCCCTCCTCATCGGGCAGCGCAAGCTCACGCATCCCCGGCGTGTCGATGAGAAGTCCGCCGGAGGGAAACACCAGCATCTCGCGGCGGGTCGTCGTGTGCCGGCCGCGGCCGTCGTCCGCGCGGATCTCTGCGGTGCGCAGCTTCTCCTCGCCCAGCAGCGCGTTGATGAGGGTCGACTTGCCGGCCCCGGAGGAACCGACGAACGCCGCCGTGACACCCGAGCGGAGTTGGTCCGCGACGCGTTCGAGTCCGCGCTCGAGCTTCGCACTCGTTGCGATGACCGTGGCCCCTGGCGCCGCCAGTTCCACTTCCGCGATGCGGCCTCCCACGTCGTCGCAGGCATCGGCCTTGTTGAGGATGACGACCGGCCGGGCGCCGCTCGCGCCCACGCGGGCCAGGTATCTCTGTATCCGCCGTACGTTGTAGTTGGCGTCCAGCCCCGTGACGATGAAGACGATATCGATGTTGGCCGCGATGACCTGCCGACCCTGTGCGCCGGCCGCGCCTCGAGTGAAGACCGTGCGCCTTGTGAGGACCCGGTCAACTACGGCGGTGTAGCCGGGTTCGGGGATTGCCTTGAGAGTCACCCAGTCGCCGACTCCGGGATACGCCTCACCCTCCAGGCCACGCGACAGGCGCCCAGCCAGGCGGGCGAAGCTCTCGCCGGCGCTGTGCCACACGATGTAGCCTTGCTTGTGCTCGCCGGCGATTCGGGCGGGTATCGCCTCTTCGTCGGGCAACTGCTCGTGGAAATACGGGCCGAAGCCCAGTGCATGCAGCTCGTGCATCTGTGTCCTCCATTGTGTCAGAGATAATCGGCCGGCGCGGCCGCGGGCGCGGCATGACAGGGTGGGAGGTTGCAGTCGCGGCGCGCGATGGGGCCGGGCACGAGAACCAGCCCGGCCGCTCACCGGCAACGGGCCAGGTTCTCTACCTGAGGACTATCTAGAGGACAAGTACCGTCATAAGTCATCGGCGGGATATCACCCGCGCGGCCCCATGGTAGCCGGTTCGTGCAGTGATGGTCAATACCGCGAGACATGACATCGAACGGAGGCCGGGTTCGGACTCGTGTGTGGGCCGATCCGCCTAAAGCCGCCTGAGTCCGATTCCAGGGAAAGTCGCCCGGCGGATACCGATTGTGAACGTGAGACGAAGCAAGTGAGGTGTCCCCGGGATTGCCGGACCAGTACGACTACTCATTGCTTCGCCGCCATCTCCCTGAGCAGCCTCTCAGCACGAACGACATTGAAACACCCGCAGACGCATGGTCTGGCCAGCAGCCTGGCACAATCCTCTGCTTCTCGTTTGCCGTCCCTGATGTCTTCAACCATCTTTGTGACCAGCGCCGGCGGAACCATATGATGCCCGCACATGGTGGTTATCTCCAGAACATCGGGAGATGGTAGCTTGTCGAGACGCCCACGAAAGCCAAGTGAGTAGTTGACAGTGTGACGCGTGATTCCAACCTGTCTGCAGATGTCTTCCACTTCGTCCAGGAGTCCGCTGACAACGACCGACATATCCAGTTCCGAGTTCTTCACTTCTCTCAAGAAGTCAATCGCATCGACCTTGTTGCTGAAGACGACGTGGGCTTCCCCGTGACACATGGCAATGATCTCATCTGTGGTGTGCGTGAACCAGCCTCCCGCCGATTCGCTGTCGCTACCTATGTTGTTCGGGTGGTGGCGCAGACCGATTCGAAGGTACTGCTGCAGTTTCGGGTCGGAACCTTCGTCGTTTATTCCTTTCGCAGGCAAGACGAGGTAGACATAGTCATCCGCCAGGTTCTCCCTCGTGCCGAAGCGGTGGAGTGTGTGCGTCATTGTTCGTCCACCTCCGCTGCCAGGGGGCGCCCCATGCCGAGATTCGTCTTGCCATTCGGGTAGTATGCTATGCCAAGCTCTCTGAGGGTGTGCTCCAATGTCACCAGGCCGTCAGTCTCAGCCCTGCCAATGCAGGAAACGCTGAATACGCAGTCCACGTGGTCAGCTATCGCATCCAGGGCACGGATTACCTCCCGCAATTGAGGTTCCGGAAAGTCACACTCAATCACAGCTGACATGACCTTCTCGTCACGAATATCCTCTTGTAGCTTCCCGGTCTGTACACTTATGAGCCTGGTGAGTGGATTGGCCGGCTCGAAGTGAGCCCCGAGCCCAGCCATTGTCGTGGTGATCTTCTCGATGTCGTGGAAGCGGGCCCCGGTTCCAGGCCTGCCGGGTTCTATGCAGATGCCGACTCTTCCTCTCTTGAAACGCCCCGTTACATCATTGGTCTTCATTTCCTCAGTGCCCCTGCCCGCGATTCCAGTCGGCTTGGCGACACTCGGGTCGGAGAACGCAAAGCGATAGGGGCGCTCGTCTGACTCACTGCGGAACGCGTCGACAGGGCATACATCCGCGCGTCTGCAGGCGCCGCACTCCACACATTCGTCGCGGTCTACTACCGCGACGTCTTCCATCCTGATGGCTCGCAGTGGACACCAGACGACACAACTCCCACACGATATGCACACGCCAGGATCGATGCGCATCAGGCCTCCCCTCAAACAACCATTGGCTTGAGCAGGCTGCGAATGAACCTGCCGAGACAGTCAATCCGACACGGCACCAGGAAGAAAGCCACCCCCACCATGTTTGCCCCCTTCTGTCCTTCAGCCTGTTCCCGAGGCCGCGCACGCTCTCAGAGGGCAGGTCACTTCTGCGACGTTGGGGCGTCCCTGCCCGGAGGGCGGGTGACATTCGAGATGTAGAACAGGTGCTTGCCTGCAGGTGTCGGGTCAATGCGGTCGACGATGTCAACCTGTATCTCCACGTCGTCCCCAAGCGTGCTGGCGTAGTGGGCTTTGACAGCGGCATCAAGTTCCCGCGCCTTGCTGGGGGAGAGGCCGTCGTTGGGGACAACCCTCACCGTCACGTGGTCCAACGCGTCCTGAACGAATTGGAATCGCCGAATGCCGAGTTCAACGAGAATCGCCGTGCGGAACGACCGCGCGGATACCCTCCTGCCGGAAGGCGTGTAGAAGGTGTCACCGGTCTTCCCGACGATGGTGGAGAGGCGCGGCAGTGAGCGGCCGCACGCGCACGCACCTCCGAGCAACGAGCCCTCGTCTCCGATGTCGTAGCGGATGAGCGGCATGCCGTATTCGTGCAGGTTGGTGATGACTATACGTCCCTGCCGGCCGGGTTCCACGGGTTTGCCCTCATCGTCCACTATCTCGACGACGATGTCTTCCGCCGCGATGTGAACGCCTTCGTGCGCATTGCACTCCGTGGCGATATCGAAGCTCTCGTAAGAGCTGTACTTGGAGAAAGGTTCGGTTCCGAATACATCTCTCAACAGAGACCGCTGTTCATCGAAGAGCTGTTCACCTCCGACCACCACGGCGTTCACTTGCGGGGCGGGAATTCCAGAGTCGCGGATGAACTCCGCGATGATGCAGACAGTGCTGGGGAAGCCAATCAGGGCGCGTGGGCGACGGCCGGCAATGCGCTCTACAACAGACGGCAGAGACGAATCGCAAAGACTGGCGCTATCCTCGACTACCTGGCGTGAAAGGAAACGAACTACGCGCTGGGACTTCGGTTCCTCGGAGGAGGCCGCAGGCCTTCGCCCGCTGATGGAAACGATAGAGTCTCCCGGGTGTATGCCCGCCCATTCATACGCCCGCAACGCTCGTGCGATGCCGCGTGTCAAGCGCGATTCCCGCGAAGAGTAGAAGGACAGTGGTTCGCCGGTGGAGCCACCGGTGCGCCCTACTACGAGTTCATGGCGGGGGAAACCATCTGCCAGCAGCTCGCTGAGGTGTTGGCGCACCTCTGCCTTGGCGAGAACTGGCAGCAGGGACAAGTCTGCGGCGGTCCTGATATCACTCGGGGATACGCCGTGTGCATCCATCAGGGCGCGATAGTAGCCTACGCGTTCGTAGGCGTGATGAATGAGGCGTTGAAGTCGCTCCGACTGGAGTTGCTGTATGCGTTCGTATGGCCACCACTGTGATTCCTCGAGCTCCCTCAGAGAACGCATTGTGTGCGTTCCCCGGACCAGATCGAGGGCGGGCGCCAGGATGAGCCTCGTCAGTTGAGCATACGGAGTCACGTTGCGAGAGATTGTACGTGGCCGGGTGACTGAGACACAAGCGTGGCTGGCAGCCCGGAGCATTGTGCGGCGTGCCAGTGAGGTTGTCGGACACCGGGGGTACAATGAACATGGGGAGCGAGTGCACGGGGGAGGAGAACGAAGTCGTCGTGCGATACCCTGAGTTCAGTGACGAAGAACTGGCCCAACGCCCGGGGCGCACCGCCGGGGCAACCGGCACGGTCCGCACCTTGATGCATCACTATCACCTCGGGTTCGACATCTCGGGGCTGTCACAGATGATGCTCAGTCGATTGCAGAAAGGCGGTTGGACCTGTCCTGCCTGTGGGGAGACGTTCCCCTCGGGTGTTGATCCCCGCGGCAAGCAGTCGTAAGAGAGTGCAGAAACAAGAGGGCAGCAGTGAAGCTGCCTCTCTCGCTCTGTTGCAGAGCACCTGGATTCAGGTCAGTGGGGCCAG
This sequence comes from Dehalococcoidia bacterium, assembly GCA_023229725.1. GTDB lineage: Bacteria > Chloroflexota > Dehalococcoidia > GIF9 > AB-539-J10 > SKVJ01. The sequence goes on from JALNYR010000032.1 coordinate 9,792, forward strand.
GGTCCGGGGGCTAGGCCTTCCCGATTCTGAACACCTTCGTGCCACACTTCGGGCAGAGACCCTGTACCGCCGGTCGCCCGTTCTTGAGGACGACTGCTTTGGGAGTCTTGATCTCAACCTTCTTCCGACACTTCATGCAGTACGCTGTGGCCATGGCAACCCTCCTCTCGGTCAGCTAGCATCCGAAGATAGCGATGCGTCTTTGTGTTGTCAATGGGATGACGGTTCGCGGGATGCGGCAGGCACACTCGGCGCTTCCTGACCACCGCTCTCCAGAGCCTGCGTGCACGTGCCCCAATCCGCAGATTCCAGTCAGAGAAGCGCCCGGCCCACTCCGTCACTGCGCACCATCAAACCTCAGGTACGGCGCGACGGCGTTTGGGTGGACACGTTCGCCATGAAGGTTCCGGGAGTGAGAAGAACGCGGCTCAATGATGGCATCAACTCCGGGGAGGGCCTCATGTCAGAGGACGCGGTCCCTTATGCCGGTGTCTTGGTGACTACCATCTGCAGGCGGTAGTCCTTCGCATCAAGCTGTTTGCCCAGCTCGGGATAGGGGAGGATATCGAACGTGATTTCATAGCCGGCGACGGCAGCCGTCGAAGGTGAGGATGGGCCGGGCTGCGTCAGCACCTTGCTGAGCGTGGAGTCTGAGGCGGTGAGCTTGATGAGGCAGCTTGCCTCTCCCGCCCAGATGCAGGTGGCGCCCTTCGGGCAGCGGCTGTCTGAGACCACCTCGACGAACTCGATGCTGAGGTCCTCTCCGGCGACCGTAGCCGTTTGTCCGACAGCCAGGGTGAACTCGGTATCAAGGCTGACTACGTCCGCTGCCGGCTCCGAGCATCCAGCGAGAGGGACGAGCAAGGAGACCGCTATCGAAAGCCACATCGCGAACTTGCGCACGACTCACCCCCTCGGTCAGGTCCGCACTTGGATTGCCAACCAGGCTGCATCTGCTGACCGCACAATGCTATCCAGTCGGCCGTGAATGCGCCTGCCCGATGCCCACGCTATCACAGAAGTGCCCGGTGGGGCCACCCAAACCTGAAGGAGGAAGTCGGCGACGCGTCCGTTCGCGCGGACGGGATCTGGGGCAGGCTGAAGCGTGAGACGGCAGAACGCGGCAGCCGGTGAGGCGGTCTGATACTGGATGGGTCGCGGTCTCGAACTCATTCCCCGGTGACGGGTGCTGCAGATGTTGAGCAGGAGGAGTTGGGGTGAGCGGAGGGATTTGAACCCTCGATATCCAGGGCCACAACCTGGCGCCCTAACCGCTAGGCCACGCTCACCACGAACAAGACATTATACCTGTTCGCGCAGCCGTTTCAAAGTAGCACGCGCTGGCCTGCGCGTTGCCCGCAGCGTCAGGGCCGCCTCAGATGCTGAGCGCGGCCTCAAGGTAGTCCGACGACGGCAGCAGCGTGCGCCCCGGCGGGATGGCATGGGTGGTGTAGAGGTGCAGGTCGTGCTCCTTCGTGACACCCATGGCGCCGTGGACCTGGTGCGCGAGGCTCATGAACTGCGGCATGACCCTGTGCGCCCAGGCGCAGGCGACGGCGACGTCGCGCGACGCAGGCAGTCCCTCGCTCAGCCGCCACGCGGCATGCCACGCGGCCACCCGGAGCCCCTCCAGCATGACGTGCATATCGACGCAGTAGTGCTGCAGCACCTCGAAGGCGCCTATCGGCTGTCCGAACTGTTTCCGGTCCTTCGCGTAGGCGACGGTGTCGTCGAGCACCCAGGAGAGGGCGCCCGTGATGTCGCAGCAGCGCGCGACATCGAGTCGCTGCCGGGTGAGGTCGAGGAGCGCGCGGGCGGTGGCGCCCGAGCAGATGAGCGACGAGCCCGGCGCCAGGGCGGCGTCAAGCTTGAGGCTGCAGGGACGGTCGTCGCCCACGGACTCGAGCGGCAGAAGTGTCGTACCGGCAGCGCCGGCCGGGAGGAGGAACAGCGATATGTTGTCGGGGTCGGCTGCCGTGCGTGCGGCGCAGACGATGTGGCCCGCCGAGGCGGCGAACGGGACGAAAGCGTGCGCGCCGTTGAGCGTGGAGCCTGAGGGGGCGGGGCGCACGAGAGGAAGGGCGGGATTGCCGTCGGCATTTGGTGCGCCCGAGAGAGCGGCGACGATGACGGTATCGGCGGCAGTGAATGCCTTGAGCAGGGGGACGTCCTGCTCGCGACCGGCGTCCGCCAGCAGCAGCGCGCAGCCCGCCGCCGAGTCGACGAACGGAGAGGGGACGCACGCGCGTCCCAGCTCCTCGGTGAGGAGGCAGAGGTCGAGGAACGACATGCCGCTGCCGCCGCAGCGCTCGGGCAGAGCCAGCCCCTGCCAGCCGAGCCCGGCCATGGCGTTCCAGAGGTCACACGAGAAACCCGTGGCGCCGGCGCGCGCCTCGCGCACCGCCTTCGTGGGGCACTTCTCCGCGAGGAACTCGCGGGCGGAGGTCCGCAGCATTTCCTGTGCTTCGTCGATTCGTGTGTTCATCGTCTCTCCACTCTCCGTGCGTTCACTGTGTCGGCAGCCCGAGCGCCCGTCCGGCGATGATGTTCTTGAGGACCTCCGTACTGCCGGCCTGGAGGCTGTAGCCCTTCGATGCAAGGTACGAGTGCATCGGCAGACCGCGCATGGCTGCCAGCGGCGCCCAGCCCTTCAGGGGGCCGTAGGGTCCGAGGAGCGTCATAACGAGGTTGGCCAGCTTCTGCTCGAAGCCCGTACCGTGGACCTTGGAGACGGAGGCTTCGACGGTCGGCGGACGTCCCTCGTCCATGACTGAGGCGGCACGATACATGAGCAGGCGGCCGACCTCGAACTCGACCTCGAGCTCGGCCATCGTGGTCCGGATGCGGGGGTCGTCGATGAGGCGTCTGCCGTTCCGCTTTGTCTCGACGACGAAGCGGCGCAGCCCGTCGTACAGGGGGTAGTTGCCCATGAGGCGCTCCATGCCGCCGCGCTCGTAGGCGAGCTCCTCGACGACGTGGTAGAAGCCCTTGTTCAACTCTCCGATGACGCACTCGCGCGGGACGCGGACGTTGTCGAAGAAGATGTCGTTCCATGCCTCGGTGCCGGTGATGTCTATCATCGGGATGCGGGAGATGCCGGGGAGGTTCATCGGCACGAGGAACTCGGTGATGCCCTTGTGCTTCGGCGCCTGGAAATCGGTCCGTGCGAACAGGTCGATGTAGTTGATGAACGAACCGCCGCTCGTCCAGGTCTTCTGGCCGTTGACGATGAAGCAGTCGCCCTGCAGCTCCGCCCTGGTCGTCAGCGACGCGAGGTCGGAACCTGCCTCAGGTTCGCTCATGCCGAGGCCGACGTAGAGCTCTCCGCGCATGATGCGCGGCAGGAACTCCTGCTTCTGCGCGTCGTTGCCGTAGCGGAGGATGCCACCGCCAATCTGGCGGTCGGCGAACCAGTGCAGAGCCGCCGGAGCGCCGTAGCGGAGCATCTCCTCGGTGACGATGAGGCGGTCGATGTAGCTGCGCTCGTGACCGCCGTAAGCGCGCGGCCAGGTGAGGCCTATCCAGCCCCTGGCGGCGACGCGTTTGGTAAACGCGGGGTCGAACCCCTGTATCCAGGCGTCGCACTGCGGCTGCCACAATCCCCGGCGCAGCTCGTCCTCCAGAAAGTCACGGACCTCCCGGCGGAGAGCCTCCTGTTCAACAGTGAAGCCGAATTCCACTGGACACCCCCTACAGCGTGATGTTGGAGTACTTCCTCGGCAGCTTCGCCACGTGCTTCTGCGCAAGGGCGTCGAGCGACCTCACGATGAACTGCCGCGTGGACGCGGGACGGATGATGTCATCGATGTAGCCGCGCTCCGCGGCCGGGTAGGCGCTCTCGTAGAGATCGCTGTACTCCTTGAGCTTGCGGGCGCGCTCCTCTTCGGGGTTGGCGGCGGTCTTGATCTCGCGGGCGAAGATGACGCTGGCGGCGGTCTCCGCTCCCACGATGGAGACGCGCGCGGTGGGCCAGGCGAAGACGAAGTCGGCGCCTATGGACTTGTCGAGCATGCCGTAGTGCGCGCCGGCGTAGGACTTGCGGAGGATGATGGAGACGAGGGGCACGGTAGCGTCGGCCCAGGCGAAGAGGAGCTTGGCGCCGTGCCGCAGGATGCCGTTCCAGTCCTGTTGCGAGCCGATGAGGTAGCCGGGGCAGTCGGTGAGCGACACGACCGGCAGGTTGAACAGGTCGCAGAAGCGGATGAACCGCGCGAGCTTGTCACACGCGTTGATGTCGAGCACGCCTGCCTTCGACTTCGGCTGGTTGGCGACGAGGCCTGTCGCGCGGCCCCCGAAGCGAGTGAAGCCGCAGATGGCGTTCGTGGCGTAGTAGGGCAGCACCTCGAGGAAGCGGCCGTCGTCCGTGACGGCGGCGATGACCTGCTTCATGTCGTACGGCCTGTTCGGGTCGTCCGGCACGAGGCCGTCCAGCCCGGGGCTCTCCCTATCCGTCGGGTCGGAGCACGGTGTGCGCGGCGCCTGCTCGCGATTGTTCGACGGCAGGAAGGCGAGCAGTTCCTTGCAGAGGTCGAGGCACTCCTTGTCGGAGTCGGCCACAAAGTGGCTCTGTCCGGACTTCATCGCATGGCTCTTCCAGCCACAGAGCGCGTCAAGCCCGATGTCCTCGCCGATCTGCGTCTTGACGAAGGCGGGTCCGGCGATGCCCATGAAGCCGGTGCTGCGGTTCTGGATGACGAAATCCATCATGACGGGGTGGTACGCCTGACCTCCGAGGCAGGGGCCCATGAGGAGGGATATCTGCGGGATGATGCCGGACGCCTCTATCTGGGCGCGGAAGGTCCAGCCGTAGGCTTCGAGGGTATCCATGCCTTCGTGGAGCCGCGCGCCGGCGGAGTCGTTGAGCGTGACGAACGGCCAGCCGTGTTCCTTCGCAAAGGTGATGGCGCGCGCCAGCTTCCGGCCGTGGCCCTCGCCGAAGGTCCCCATCATGGCGGTGAAATCCTCGGCCGCGGCGACGACGGTGCGACCGTTAATGGTCCCGAATCCGGTGACGATGCCCTCGGCGGGGACCTCGCGTTTGTCCATGCCGAACGCGGTGGTACGGTGCTTCACCCACATGCCGAGCTCGGTGAACGAACCGGGGTCGAAGAGAAGGTCGAGCCGCTCCCTCGCGGAGAGCTGGCCTTTCGCGTGGCGCTCATCGATGGCGGCCTTACCGCCCATCTGCAGCAGGTGTTCGCGTCGCTGCCGCCATTGCTCGATGCGCTCGGACGTGCCTCCGGGCTGCGGTGATTCCATGCTGCCCCTCCTTGCCGCCCGGGCCGCTGGAGAGCGACCCGCCGGGCGATGAGGAATGATAGGCCCTGTTGCCGCGCTGCTTCAAGATGCGGGACTTCTCGTTCGCGGTTGGCTGCCTTCGCACCAGGCGCCGCGTGGTGGATGCGGACGACGGAGAAGAATCGCTTGACGGAGGAAGGTGATTGCATTTCCCGACCGCAATGGGATAAATATGGCAAGGTCTCATTCCAGCTGGGGGGAATCACAATGGCGGACAGATGTGGACGGGGAACGGACGCTGTTCGGGCTACCCGGGCGGTGGTCGATCTGGAGGCGGTGCGGCACAACATCCGCGGCATACGTCAGAGGGTCGGAGACCGGCGACAGCTGATGGCTGTCGTGAAGGCTGACGGCTACGGCCACGGCGCTCTTCCGGTCAGCCGGGCCGCTCTCGATAGCGGAGCCGGCTGCCTCGCGGTGGCGATTCCGGAAGAGGGGCAGGAGCTGCGGACTGCAGGCATCGAGTGCCCGATTCTCGTGTTCGGACTCATACAGCCCAACGAAGCATCGAAGACCATCATGGCGGGCCTTGAGCAGACCGTGTGCTCGGTTGAGTTGCTCGATGCCCTCGACCAGGAGTCAAAGAGTCGCGGCGTCACGACCAGCGTTCACATCAAGGTGGACACGGGCATGGGCCGGATTGGCCTTGCGCCCGCAGATGTCGTCGAGTTCGCCCGCCGTGCGGCGTCCTGTCCGAACATCGTTCTCAAGGGTGTGTACAGCCACTTCTCCTGCGCCGACGAGCGTGACAAGGAGTTCTCACGCGCTCAGATACGGCGTTTTGGAGAGGTGCTGGGGGCGCTCGAGGCCGCGGGCATCGCCGTGCCGGTGAGGCACATGGCCAACAGCGCAGGGGTGCTGGACCTCCCCGAGGCCCATTTCGACATGGTGCGACCGGGCATCATGATTTACGGTCTCTATCCTTCCGCGGAAGTCAGCCACAGCGTGGAACTTCGACCGGCGATGAGCTTCGTGACCCGGATCTGCCAGGTGAAGGTCGTTCCGCCCGGCACGCCGATTGGCTACGGCGCAACATTCGTGACAGACCGCAAGAGCAGGGTCGCCACGATACCGGTGGGCTACGCGGATGGCTATCGCCGGCTGCTCTCGAACAAAGGCCAGGTTGTCGTGCGGGGGAAGCGCGTCCCGCTGCTCGGGCGGGTGGCGATGGACATGTGCATGATAGATGTGTCCTCGATTCCCGAGGCCCGCGCGGGCGACGAGGTAGTCCTGTTCGGAGCGGGCCTGCCCGTCGAGGAGGTGGCATCCATCATCGGCACCATCAACTACGAGGTGGTGACCGGAATCGGGAAGCGCGTGCCCAGAGTGTACGTCTAGCGCTGCAGCGAGGCAGTGTTCGACAACGGCCCTCGCATCCGCCCGGATGAAGCGGCATCGCTTCGGGTACTGTCCGGAGACTCGGCCCGTTGACCGGCGAGCAGTCGGCACAGAGACTCGCTGCGGGGGCTGCGGAGTATTGACACCGACCATGGCGTACTGCTATCTTCGCCTCGCGCAGCCGTCGTACAGGATACTCGTATACGACGTCACCCGCGCGACACTCCGTTCTATGCTGTCGACACCCGGGTGACCGGCCGATGCTCCTGGGATGTCGGCATTGCGCGGCCACGGTTGTCAGGTTGGGGACGGATGCCGTTCATCGGCGCAGGAGGATTGTGGTGGGGTTCTACCTTCGTCGGGACGATGCACTGAAGACCATGCTGACCCAGTCCTGTGCCCCGCGTGAACGAGCAGGAGGTGAGATGTGAAGGGTTCGATTGGGGAAGCCCCACCGTAGTGAGCCCAGTTGTCAGGGCTGACGGGACCGTTTTGAGGAGGTTGAAGAGATGATGAGGCATTTGGCAGTTCTGTTGGTGACCTCGCTGCTGGTGCTGGCGACGGCTTTCACCGCCTGCACGCCCGCGGCGCCGGCCACCCCGACCGGCACGCCCGGGGGCGAGCCGACCTATCAGTACAAGTGGAGAATGACGACGGCCATCGGTTCCGAGACGGACCTGGCCAAGGCGTGTTTCAGTCTGGCCGACAGGATTCGAGACCGCACCGATGGACGAGTGGACGTGACCGTCTACGCGGATGCGGCGCTCGGCGCCTGGGACCTGACGAACGAGATGATTCAGCGCGGCGACATCGAGATGATGACTGAAGCTCTCGACGACAGCTGGGACCCCAGGATTGCCATCGGCTACTACATGCCATTCCTGTACATCGACTATGCAGCGCAGGAGAAGCTGTGCGGGACTGACGGCGTGGTCTACCGGCTTCTCAACGAGGTCGTGGGAGGACTGAACTACCGCGTTCTGGGCTTCTTCTCCTGCGGAGTCGGCGGCGTCAGCCTGACGGGCGTGCCTAAGGCGCCGTTTGACCCCAACGTGGCGAAAGGCATGAAGACCAGGGTGATGGCGCTCACTGCCTGCCGGCTCACGTACGAACGGCTCGGGTACATGGTGGCGGCCATTCCGTTTGGCGAGGTCTACACCGCTATTCAAACCGGCATCGTACAGGGGCAGCAGGGTGGTGGCACGATGCAGGCCTGGATGTTCAGGGACGTGAACAAGGTCTGGCTGCACTACAAGGACTACATCGAGCCCAACTGGTTCTCCATCAACGAGAAGGCCTGGCAGAGCCTGGCCCCTGTTGACCAGCAGAACCTCATCGACTGTTGCCAGGAAGAGCAGCAGCTCCAGCTTGACTACGTGGCGGAGATGGATGAGAAGTACATGCAGCAGTTGAAAGACTACGGCTGGACCATCCTGAAGCCCACGGATGCCGAGTGGGAGACGATGGCTGCCGCGGTTCGAGAGGACGTCTGGCCGGAACTGGTGCCGCTGATTAGCGCCCCGTTCCTCGACGAGGTGTGCGACAGCCTTGGCATCGCACGCGTTACCACCTAGTCGTTCCTGAGTGATTGGCTGGGAACACCGCTGGGGGAGTCCGGTGCGGGCTCCCCCAGCGGCTGAAGGGAGGAGAGAGAGTGATTGGCTCGTCCTTTCTTGAAAGGCTGCTGTTTCGCTGGCTTCCGATATTCATGCGCGCTCTGATGATTGCGTCTGCCGTGCCCCTCATCCTTCTCATCTTCGCGCAGGTGTGGCTGCGTTACGTCTTCCAGCTGCCTCTGCTCTGGGTGGAAGAGGTGGCGATTACCCCGGCCTTCTGGATGTATATGACCGGCGCCGCCTATGCGGCGTACGACAAGTCCCACATCAAGGTGGGAGTGATAGACGTAGCCGTCAAGGATCCGAGACGGCGTCTCATCTGGAGGTTCATAGGGTCCGTGGTCACACTCGGCTTCGCCACGTTGTTCTTCATCTGGGGGTTCAACTTCTTCATGCAGGACCTTGCGTTTGGACCGCAGACGGCTACGCTCAGGTATCCGCTGATATACGCTCGCTCCTCATTCTTCCTCTCGGCGGGTGTCCTTGGCGGCCTCTATTTCCTCGTTGACACAGTCGACCTGGCGCGCCAGCTCTTCTGGCACAAGGCACCGCTGAATACGGGACTCAACGCGGGAGGTGAGTGACGATGGATTCGGCACTGTTCGGCCTGCCATACCTGGGTCTCGTGGTGTGTGTTGTCATTCTGATCGGCTTGCTGATGCTTGGCATTCCAGCGCCGTTTGCCTTCATGGGCGCGTGCGTGTTTCTGATCTACGTGTATGGATTCGACCCCGGAGCACAGCTTCCCGTTGCGTTCCACAAGATGAAGTCGCTCACGCTGCTTTCGCTCCCGTTCTTCATCATGCTTGGCGGATTCATGACGGTTGGCGGCATCTCCTCACGTCTCGTGGAGGTTGCCGAAGCCCTGGTGGGGAGAATCACCGGTGGGCTGGGAGCGGTGGCAATCGTGAGCTGTGCGATAATCGGCGCCATTGCCGGCACGTGCTCGGCGGCGGTCGCCGCCCTGAGCGGGCTGGTCATCCCCGAGATGGAGAAGCGCGGCTACACCCGGGGATACGCGACCGGTCTGCTGGCGGTGTCCTCCGTCCTTGGCCAGTTGATTCCGCCCAGCGTGCCCATGATCCTGTACGGCTTCATCACGATGACGTCGGTGACCGCCTGCTTTCTGTCCACGGTCGGCCCCGGCATCCTCACCATCATCATCTACTGCATCGTGAATTACTTCTGCGTCAGGCACAACCCGAACATCCACAAGTCTCCGCCCGTGGCCTTCAAGACACAGGCGAAGCAGGTGGCGAAGGCCACCCGGCATGCATTCTGGTCGCTGATGCTGCCCGTGGTGCTGCTGGGCGGCATCTACGGTGGCATCTTCACTCCCACGGAAGCGGCGGTGGTCGCCCTGGTGATGGCCATCCTTGTGGGGCTCTTCATCCACAAGGACCTCAAGTTCAGGGACATCGGGAAGGTGCTCGTTCAGCAGTCGGTCACGACGGGAGTGGTCGTGCTGATGGTCATCTTCGTGCTCGTTCTGAGCCGCATCATGACCATGCAGAACATCCCGCAGGAGATGATTGCGTTTGTGAGCGGGATTACGGACAACTACTACCTGACGCTGCTGATGGTCAACGTGTTCCTCATCTTCCTGGGAATGATAGTGGATGACTTCACCGGCACCCTGCTGGCCGCCCCGCTGCTCTTCCCCCTGATGCAGCACCTGGGTGTGCACCCGGTTCACTTCGCGGCCATCCTGGGCACCAATCTGGGGCTCGGGAACGTCACGCCGCCCATGGCGCCTATCCTCTACCTGGCGGGCCGGCTCGGCAACGTGACGATCGACAAGATGATAAAGCCGGCGCTCATCTTCATGGTCTTCGGCGCAGTGCCGGTGGTGCTGGTC
>JALNYR010000033.1 GCA_023229725.1 Dehalococcoidia bacterium
GCTCTCCTCGGCCCGTTCATGGACGTCGCCGCCAAGCTCGGCAAGATAGCGGCCGGCATCATGGAGGGACAGGCGAAGGAACTCACCATCCGCGTCCGCGGCGAGATTGCCTCCGTCGCCACCGACCCCCTCAAGGTCGAGATACTCAGAATCCTGCTCGGCCCCACCACCGAAGAGCGCGTCACCATCACGAACGCCGACGCCATGGCCAAGGACCGCGGCCTGAGGCTGAAGGAAGAGAAGGACACGACCGCCGGCAACTACGCCAGCGCGCTCACCGTCCAGGTCACGACCACGAAGGGCTCGACCACCGTCTCCGGCACGTCCTTCCAGGGCAGGACCTACCTCACCGGCGTGGACGGCTTCACGCTGCAGATAGAGCCGCAGGACGTCTCCATGCTCTTCACCGAGCACGACGACAAGCCCGGCATGATTGGCGCGGTCGGCAGCGTCATGGGCAGCAACAGCATCAACATCTCGCAGATGCAGGTGAGCCTGGGCGCCCACGGCGGCGGCACCGCCATGATGGCGCTCTGCCTTGGCCAGGAACTCCCGGACAAGGTTTTCAAGCAGGTGCTGGCCATTCCCGGCATGCACAAGGCCAAGGCCGTCGTCCTGAAGTAGCCTTCTTCACACAACCGCAATGCCACGGAGGGGGCGCGTTGAGCGCCCCCTCCGTCGTTTTCCCTCTCTGATGTGCGGGTGTAGCGCCGGACCATGCGCCTCCCGGTCAACAGATTACTTGACAGCGTCAACTATCTGGTGCATCCTCTCGCCCGGAGGCATCAGATGGACCAATCGTCATCGACCAGTAGCGAAGCCGTCAGCGCCGTGCGGCGCTTCAGCCGCTTCTACACGCGCCGGCTCGGGCTCCTCAACCGGAGGCTGCTCTCGAGCGAGTTCCCTCTCACCGAGGTGCGCATCCTCTACGAGCTGGCGCATCGCAACGGGTTGACTGCGACGGACCTCGTCCGAGAGCTCGACCTCGACGCCGGCTACCTGAGCCGCATCCTCACGAAGTTCGAGCGGCGCGGTTTCGTCTCGCGCGAGACATCCGGTCGCGACGCCCGCCGGGCGCTGCTGACGCTGACCGCCGCGGGCCGGAAGGCCTTCGAGCCGCTGGACCGCGCCTCGCGGGAGCAGGTCGACTCGCTGCTGTCCCCACTCACCCCGGACCAGGTCGGCGCCCTCGTCCGGTCGATGCAGACCATCGAGCAGCTTCTGGCCGCACCCGCGCCGGAGCGTGCGCCGTACGTCCTCCGCCCGCACCGCATCGGCGACATCGGCTGGGTCGCCCGACGCCAGGGCATGCTCTACGCGCAGGAGTACGGCTGGAACGAGGAGTTCGAGGCCTTCGTAGCCGAGATAGGCGCACACTTCATCATGCACTTCGACCCGCAATGGGAGCGCTGCTGGATAGCCGAGCGCGACGGCGCCATCGCCGGCTCCATCTTCCTTGTGCGGGAGTCCGACGACACCGCCAAGCTGCGCATGCTCTACGTCGAGCCATCGGCCCGTGGGCTCGGCATCGGCAGCCGGCTGGTCGACGAGTGCATCCGCTTTGGCCGGGAGAAGGGCTATCGGAAGCTCACGCTGTGGACGAACGACGTCCTCGTCTCGGCCCGGCGCATCTACGAGGCTGCCGGATTCAAGCTGGTGAAGGAGGAGCAGCACCACTCGTTCGGGAAGGACCTCGTGGGGCAGAACTGGGAGCTGACGCTGTGACCGGCTCACGGGCGCGGCACGCGCGGGGCGAAGGCCCCCGCACTCGACATGCCTCGGCCCGAACGTGTACAGTGACGCCGTCCGGACCACACCCAACTACCACACGAAACAGGAGACACAGCCGTGTCGCTCACCCGTGACATCAAGGACTTCGCGCTCGATCTCGGCTACTGCGGCGTCGGCATCACTACCGCCGACCCTTTTCCGCTGGTCGCGGAGGAGTTGACGAAGCGGCGCGAGGCGTACCGCTGGATAATCGACGGCCGCCTCAAGATGATTGACGGCGCCACTCCGAAGAACATCATGCCCGGGGCGAAGTCCATCATCTCCACCGTCTACGACTACGCCCGCGAGGGCTTCCCGCCGGAGCTAGTCGGCAGGTTGGGCCGGCTCTACCAGTCGCGCAGCTATCTCGCACCCCGGACTCGCATCAACGGAGCGCGCCGCCAGCTCTTCAAGGACTTCCTGGAGAGCAAGGGGCTCAAGGTCATGCACGGCTTCGACCTCAACGTCGCCGAGCGCATGGCGGCTGCCCGCGGCGGCGCAGTCACCTTCGGCAGGAACAACTTCGCCTACACGAAGGAGACCGGCTCGTTCATCGTCATGATGGCCTTCACCGTCGATGCCGAGCTGGAGTACGACGCCCCGACCGTCGAGGCGCCCTGCCCCGAGAACTGCCGGCTCTGCATCGACGCGTGCCCCACCGGCGCCCTCGAGCCCTTCAAGCTCAACCCGCGCCGTTGCATCGCCTTCAATTGCTTCATGACCCAGGACGGCTACGGTCCGTCGCTCTCCGACCACATCCCGCCCGACATCCGCGCCCAGATGGGCTCATGGATACACGGCTGCGACCTGTGCCAGGAGGCCTGCCCGCGCAACCAGCGCAGGCTCAAGGCGAAGCCCCCCGTGAACGAGTTCCTCGCGCTCACCGCCGCCCGGTTCGACCTGCGCAAGGTGCTGCTGCTCACCGACGAGTACTACGAGTCGGTACTCAAGCCCGTGGCGTACAACTACCTCCGCCACAAGAAGTACTTCCAGCGGAACGCCGCCATCGCGCTTGGCAACAGCGGCGACCCCTCCCACGTGCCGTTCCTGGCACAGGCGCTCGGCGAACCCGAGCCGCTCGTGCGCGGCTACGCCGCCTGGGCGCTGGGTCGACTCGGCGGAGCGGGAGCCCGCGCGGCCATCGAGACGGCGCTGGCAGTCGAGACGGACGAGAAAGCACGCGACGAGATGCGCTCGGCCCTCGCGGCCTGACCGGCATCTGCCCGCGCGCCGCTACTGAAAGGGATACGAATGAAGAACGAGACCAGGGCGGCCATCGTGGCCGCCGTCCTCACCATCGGCATCGTGTTCGTCTTCACGAGCGTGCTGCATAAGTCGCAGGACGTCGTGCCGCTGTTCCTCGTGCCGGTCTTCCTCTACGCCGGCTACGCCGTCGCCACGGCCGGCTTGCGCATCTGGCTGGGCCTCACACTCGCCGTGACGCTGGGGCTGACCATCCTCTACGCGATGCCGTAGAAGGACGCCTGCGCCACGGGGAATCGCCCCGGGGCAACGGGAAGACGCGCTCACGGAAGCGAAGAGGCAAGCGCTCCGGCTCAGCCGACCGGCGCGTAGATCGCGGTGAGGAGCTCCTCCGGCTTCACCGTTCGGGGGTCGTTCAGGGAGACCTCGCGGGGGTAACCCGTTACCCGCAGGCCCTGCGTTGCCAGCCACTCGAACAGCGCGTTGTAGGCAGGCCCGCAGGCATCGTACGGCCCCTTGTGGACTATCCTGGCCATCCGGCCCCCAGGCAACTCGTAGCACGTCACCGCGTCACTGCCCTTCACGGCCTTCGCGATGGGAAACGCCACATCGAAGACCGCCGTGCCCTCGAGCTCGGCCTTCATCGCCGCCTCCCGGCCCGGCTCGTGCATCAGCGCAATGGGCATGCCGGTGAGCTTCGCCCCGTTCGCCATGGCATACCGCACGATTTCGCCAATCACGGACGACGTCTCGGCGTAGTGCCCTCTCTTCTGCATCCCGAGCACGAGTTGGGCGGGGACATCAACCAGTGTGACCTCGGACAATCGAGTCTCTCCTCGCTCGGCACCGGTTCAGTCGACCGGCGCGTAGATTTCCGTCAGGATCTCCTCCGGCTTCACCGTCCGCGGGTCGTTCAGGTACGCCTCGCGCGTCGGGCCGGTTATCTGCATGCCCTGCTTCGCCAGCCACTCGTAGAGCGCGTTGTAGGTCACATCGCATGTCTCGTACGGTCCCTTGTGGACGGTCTTTGCCATCCTGCACCCCGGCAGCTTGTAGCATTTCACGACGTCACTGCCCTTCACGGCCTTCGCGATGGGGAATGCCACGTCGATAACCGCCGTACCGTCGAGGTTGGCCTTCTCCGCAGCCTCCTTGCTCAGCTCGTGCATTATCGCAAGGGGCATGCCGGCCAGTTGCGCCCCGTTCGCCATGGCGTACTGCACAATCTCGCCGAAGGCAACCGGGATTTCCGAGTAGTGGCCCCGCCTCTGGATTCCCAGCACCAGCTGGGTGGGTACATCCACCAGTGTGACTTCAGGCATCTATACTCCTCCCTTGCCCACCGCACCTTCGGGAGCAGCGGTGGACGATAGTGAATGTATTGTACCCGCCGTGACGAAGTCGGCAACAGCGGACGGCGGCCGCCTGCCGCCTACTCGTACCTCGGCTTCTGCAGCGACTCCTCGTAGAACCGCTCGATGCCCACTTCCCGCATACGAGCCCCCCAGGCCCGCCAGCGCCGGTCCAGGCTCTCCGGGTAGTGGTTCTTCTCACACGGGAACTCCGCGCACTGGAAGCAGAAGTCGATGCCCTTCTCCCTGCAGCACGAGAGCGCCACGCAACTCTCGAAACAGACGGCTCCTTTCCGGCACCCGATGCACTTTCCCCCGGCGAGATGTTCCAGGATGGCCTTGAACGCGGGATAGTCCTGCAGCACCGGCGCCTCTTCGTGCGCGAGCATCGGGGCAACCTTCTCGAAGCCCTCCAGCTCACGTCGCAGCCCCGTGGCGTACGCCTTCGTGTTCCCCGCGCCGAAGTAGAGGCAGCGCGAGCAGTCCAGCGCACAGGGCGCGAGGTGCTCGACAATCGTCGTGTAATCCATCGCGTCCTCCCTACTCGTACCGCGGCCGCTGCCGGTACTCCTCGTAGAAGCGTTCGACGCCCACTTCCTTCATCCGCGCACCGAACTCCCGCCAGCGCCGGTCCAGGCTGCCGGGGTAGTGGTTCTTCTTGCACGGGAACTCCGCGCACTGGAAGCAGAAGTCCACCCCCTTATCCTTGTGACACGTGCGCGCGGCGCAGAACTCGAAGCAGGGAGCGCCCTTCCGGCAGGTGACGCACTCCCCCGCGGCGAAGTGGTCCAGGATAGCCTTGAACGTGTCATAGCCGGCGAGCACCGGCGCAACTGCTTTCGCGTGCGCCGGGACCACCTTCTCGTAGTCCGTAAGCGCCTGCTTCAGCTCCGCGGCGTGCATCTTGACGTCGCTCTTCGCGTAGTAGACACAGCGCGAGCAGTCGAGCCCGCAAGGAGCAAGCCGCTCTACCACCGTGGCATAGTCCATGGTTGCCTCCTTCATCCGACCCAGGAAAGCTGACGGGGCACGCCGAAATGGTGCACCGGGACGCGGCCGCCGGTCAATCGCCTTCGACCCCTCTCCTTCCATCAATTGCCACTCCATCCCCCCAACCGGGGTTGACAGAAGTCCAGCGGTGTGGCACCATGCCGTCATGTTCCGTCAGACGGAATCTATTTCACCTGACGAAAAGCCAGACCTCAACAGGTCCTTGCTGAGAGCGCTCTCGATACTCAAGCTCTTCTCGCCCACATCGCTCGAACTCACCGTCACCGAGGTCTCGCGCCGTTCCGGCCTCCCTGTCGCCACTGCCTTCCGCATCCTTGCCACGCTGACCCAGGCAGGCTTCCTGGAAAAGGACCAGCGCAGCGGCAAGTACCGCATCGGCCCCGAGACTTACATGGCCGGCAACCTCTACCTCCGCACGAATGACCTGCTGCAGGCCGCCGGTCCCGTCATTCGCCTCGTGAACGAACTGACGGAAGACGTCTGCGGCCTCTCCGTGCTTGAGAAGGGCTACCAGCTCCTGCTCATGCGTGAGGAGTCACGGCACACGTTCCGGTTCGCCCAGACCACGGGGCTCGGCTTCCCCGCATATGCCATCTCGGCCGGCAAGGCCCTGCTCAGTACGATGAGCGAGCAGGAACTGGACGAACTTTATCCGGATGAAGCCCTGCCGCCTCTGACTGCAAACACGATTACAACGAAGACGCAGCTCAAAGCGGCGCTGGCGACCGCTCGCGCGACCGGCGTCGCCTTCAACCGCGAAGAGAGCCGCCTCAGCGTAACCTCAGTCGCGGCCGTCGTCAGAGACGCGGAGGGGAAGCCCACAGCTGCCGTGACCGTCAGCTACCCGACGTTCCGCGTGAATGCGGAGCGGGAACAACTCTATGCGGGGCTCATCAAGGCAGCCGCCGAGGTCATCAGCCACCGCCTCGGCTACCGCCAGGAAGGTGCCCACTCGGAGAACCTGGATGACCTCCGCGCGTGGTGGCGAAAACATGGCGGCAACGGCGCCGCGCCTCAGGCCGCCCCCGGGCAGCCGCGCAATTGACCCGAACCAGACCATCTGAAGGGAGAAGAGAACCGTAATGACTGCATCCAAGCGACCATGGCGGACGGCCAACTGGTTCGTTAGTCCGTGGAACTTCCGCAATTCGACGAACGGCGCCCTGCCACTCCCCAGCCACGTGACTCTGCACGATATGACGCTGCGCGACGGCGAGCAGCAGCCCGGTTTGCTGTTCTCGGTCGAGGAGAAGGTCCGCATCGCCGAGGCACTCGCTGAGGCGGGCATCCCGCGCATCGAGGCCGGCATGCCCGCGAGGTCCGCTCAGGACGAAGAGGCCGTGAGGCAGATAGTCAAACGCGGCCTCGCCTCGAAGATAATCGGCTTCAGTCTTTGCGAGACGGAGCACATCCGGAAGACCATCGACTGCGGCGTGACCGGCGTCCTTGTGGGCACCCCGTCCGCGCGACATCAACTCGAGCACTTCTACAACACGACCCTCGACGCCATGGCCGACAAGGCCAGCGCCGCCACCAGGCTCGCCCATGACAATGGCCTCTACACTGTCTTCTTCACGACCGAGGCCTCACGGGCAGACCCTGACGAGTACCTGCACTTCATACAGCGCGTCCGCAAGGACGGCTGCTTCGACGCCCTGGGCATCGTCGACACGTTTGGAGTTCTCTCCCCGCAGGGCACCTATGAGTTCGTGAAGGCGGTCAAACAGGCCATCGACCGGCCCGTGGAGTTCCACTGCCACAACACATTCGGGCTGGCCACCGCCAACAGCCTCATGGCGGTGGCCGCCGGCGCCGAGGTCGTCCAGGGCACCGTCACGGGAATCGGCGACGATTCCGGCAACGCCCGGACTGAGGAGTTGGCCGTGGGGCTGCTGATGCTGTACGGCATCGACACCGGCGTCCGCTATGAGCGACTCACCGGTCTGTCCGACACCGTCGCACGCATCGCCGGCGAACCCGCCACCCGCCCCGTCGTCGGACCGAAGGCATACGACATCGAGTCCGGAACGAGGGCAGCGTGGTTCCGCACGGGATACGACAGGTATCCGACGGAAATCACGCCGGTGCTCCCGTCCTTCGTGGGCCACAGGCCGCTCGAGGTAGTGATGGGCAAGAAGAGCGGGCCCGCCTCCGTCCAGATATGGGCGGACCGGCTAGGCGTGACGCTGGCGGACGGCGAGGCCCAGTCGCTCCTGCAGCAGATGCAGGCCCGGGCGGCATCCCTCAAGCGTTCTCTAACCGACTCCGAGTTCCTGGATGTCGTCGCGACCGCGCGGCGCACATCGACGGCCGGAGCGAAGTAGCACTGCCATGCATCAGCTGACATCTGCAAGGAGGTGACCGGCATGCGGGTAACGAAGGTCAAGACGTTCGTGTACTGCCCCAACCGGAACTGGGTCTTCGTCAAGCTGGAGACAGACGAAGGCATCACCGGCTGGGGAGAGACCACCATCATCGGCCAGGAGCAGTCAGTCGAGGCGTGCATCCGCGACCTCGCCGTCTACCTGGTCGGCAGGGACCCGCGCCACATCGAGCTGCACTGGACCACGATGCTGCGCAACAGCTGGTTCCGACCATCCCTCGTCATCACGAGCGCCATGAGCGCGCTCGAGATAGCGATGTGGGACATCCTCGGCAAGAGCCTGGATGCGCCGGTCTACCAGCTGCTGGGCGGGCCATGCCGGAAGAAGCTGAAGGTGTACCTCAACGACTGGACAGGCGACTCGCCGGAGATTGACGACATCGTCGCCTCAGCCAGGCGCTGCGTCGACCAGGGCGCCGCGGCCCTCAAGTGGGACCCGCTCTGGCGCTGCGATGTCTACCCTGGTGAAGCCCAGTTCCGCCGCGCCGTCCGGAACGTCGCTCTCCTGCGCGAAGCCGTCGGCGAAGACGTCGAGTTGATGGTCGACTGTTGCGGTCGACTCAGCCCCGAGAACGCCGCCCGGTTCGCCCAGGAAATTGAGCCGTACAACATCACGTGGCTGGAAGAGCCCATCCCAACCGACGCCGACGTCTCTGCCCTGCTGACGGTGACCGGCGCCACGACCATCCCCGTCTGCGTGGGGGAACGCATCGCCACGCGCCGTGGCTTCACCAGCATCCTCGAGAACCGTGCGGCGGGCGTGCTCAACCCTGACCCGGGACACGCGGGCGGCATCCTCGAAACGAAGAAGATCGCCGACATGGCGGACGCCTACTACATCCCTGTGAACCCGCACAACTGCGGCGGCCCCGTGCTCAACGCGGCCAACATGCACATCGGCGCCACCATTCCGAACTTCCTCATCCACGAGTTCTTTGCCTCGGATATGCCTCACTTCGAGCGAATCATCCGGGACGGCTTCCCTGTCGTGAAGGATAGCTATCTCGAGGTGTCCGACAGGCCCGGATTGGGCGTCGAGCTCGACGAGGCAGCACTGAGCGGCAAACCGTTCAAGCGCTTTGACCGGAGCGGTATGTGGGCCCCGAACTTCGATTCATAGGCGCTTGACGTATTTGGACCGGTAGTCCCACGAACGATCTGAAAGGAGAATGAAGTGAGAAGCAAGCTACTGCTGACCATCGCGTGCTTCATGGTGCTCGTGACCGTTGCGGTCACGGGTTGCACGCCGGCTACGAGCCCCGAGCCAGGCACTCCGGGCACGCCGACCGCCCCCGCGGAGAAGGCAATCACCTGGAAGGTTCAGACCAGTGGTGCCGCCTCCGAGTTCGCTTACAAGTACCTCGAGCAGATGTGCGCCGCCGTGACCAAGGGGAGCGAGGGACGTCTCGTCTTCGAGCCCTACTCGGCCGGCGCCATCGTCCCCGCATCCAAGGAGTTTGACGGCGTCGACCAGGGCATGATCCACGCCGCTTACATGACCCCCATGTACCTGATGGACAAGTGGCCCAGCGCCGGTCTGTTCGGCGCTCGACCGGCCGGTCTCAGTGCAGGCGCAGCCCGCATCTGGTACCGGCAGGAAGGTACCGCCCTGTTCAACGAGATGATCAAGGACTTCGACGCCGTCGTCCTGCCGGGCGTCGCCGTGTCCACCCCCGAGATATGGGCCCACTCCACCAAGGAACTGAAGACCGTCAGCGACCTGAAGGGGCTCAAGATGCGCACTGCCGGCGATGGCGGCGCCATCCTCTCCAGGCTCGGAGTCGCCACCGTCTCAATGCCGGGCGGCGACATCTACGAGTCGCTGCAGCGCGGCGTCATCGACGCCGCTGAGGCTGCCAACCCCGCCAACAACTGGGCCATGGGCCTCGCCGAGGTCGCCAAGTACGTCCTCTTCTCTGAGACTCGCGCCCCCTGCGACCCGGTCGTCTTCATTGCCAGCAAGTCCGAATGGGCGAAGCTCAACGCTGACCAGCAGGCCCTCGTCCAGACAGCAGTCCAGGCATACACGCAGTTGCAGTACGAGGACCTCTTCTTCGCCAGCATCGCCGCCGTCGAGAACTTCAGAGACTTCGGCTGCGTCGTCTACCACACCCCCGCCGACATCGAAGCCGCTCTGCTGAAGGAAGCCGACCTGTTCTACAAGGAGAAGGCCGCTGCTGACCCGTTCCTCGGCAAGGTATACGCATCCCAGCAGGCCTTCGGCACCCTCTACAACGCGCAGTTGGCCCTTGACGTTCCGGCTGTCTAGCCGCAGTTGACCGGCGTCTGCTCTCCCCACGCGGAGTGGGGAGAGCAGACCCGTCAGGAGTACACACTGATGAAGACACTACTGAGATGGGTTGACCGTCTGGCCTACTGGACCGGAGCCAGCGCCCGGTGGCTGTGCATCGCGGCCATGCTTGTAGGCGTCTTCGAAGTCACCATGCGCTACGTGTTCGACTCACCCACTACCTGGAGCTTCGAGCTCATCATGATGCTGGGTGGGGCCAGCTACGCCATCGGCTGGGGATACGCCCACTACCACGACTCACACGTCCGCATGGATGTCTTCTACAGCCGCCTCTCCCCTCGGGGCAAAGCCATCAGCGACCTCATCTTCTCGTCCATCTTCTTCTTCCCGCTGATGTTCTTCATGGCCCGGGAATCCGTCCTCTGGGCGATTCGTTCGTGGAGAATCAACGAAGTCATGGTCCAGACTTACTGGTATCCACCGGCTGGCCCGTACCGCACGGTGCTGGCCATCGGCCTCTGTCTCTTCCTGCTTCACGGCGTTGCTCGATTCGCCCGAGACCTGTACCTCGTCGTCAGGAGGCAGCCAATTGACTGAACTGAGTCCCGCGGTCGTTGCCCTCCTGATGCTGGGCGGTGTGCTGCTCGGCGTCATGAGCGGCTACCCCCTCGCAATCGTCGTCGGTAGCGTCGGCTTTTTCGTCGGCATCCTCATCCTTGGCGACAAGACCTTCCCGCTCATGTATTCCCGCATCTATGAGCTGACGCTCAGCTACCCGCTGCTGGCCGTGCCGCTCTTCACCTTCATGGGCGTGATGCTCGAACGCTCGGGCATCGCCGACGGCCTGTACGATGCACTCTACCTCTGGTTCGGTGGACTGAGAGGAGGGCTGGCGATATCGACGGTCCTCTTTGGCACCATCCTTGCGGCGTGCCTCGGCGTCATCGCCGCCTCCGTCACCATGCTCAGCATCATCGCCCTCTCTCCGATGGTCAAACGTGGCTACAACAAAGCCATGGCGACGGGCGCGGTGTGCGCGGGCGGGACGCTGGGCATACTCATCCCCCCGAGCGTCATGCTCGTCGTCTACGGCCCGATGGCCGACATCTCCGTCGGGCAGCTCTTCATGGCCGCTGTCGTGCCCGGACTTCTGCTCTCAGCACTCTATAGTACGTACATCGGCGTCAGATGTCTGATACAGCCGAACGCCGGCCCGGCCGTGCCCGCTTCCGAACGGGCTGTTCCGCTGCCCGTCAAGTTGAAGAAGCTGACCGTTTCCCTGGCGCCGACCGCCATCCTCATCCTCGCGGTGCTGGGAAGTATCTTCTTCGGCATCGCACCGCCCACTGAAGCCGCCGCCGTCGGCGCCTTCGCGTCCATTGTGCTGGCCATCGGCTACCGGAAGTTCAGCTTCGACGCACTGAAGAAGGCGGCACTGGAGACCTTCCGCGTCAGCGCCTTCGCCATGCTCATCGGCGCCCTATCCTACGCCTTCGTCGGCGTCTTCGTCAGCGCCGGCTGCGGCGACGTCGTGGTGGACTTGATCATGTCCGCCCCCGGCGGTAAGTGGGGCGTCTTCATGGCCATCATGTTCATCATGTTTGTCCTCGGGATGTTCATCGACTGGATTGGCATCGTCTTCATTATGGTGCCCATCCTGACGCCCGTCGCCGCCGCTCTGCAGTTCGACCCACTCTGGTTCGGCATGATGATCTGCGTCAATCTGCAGATGGCGTTCCTGACTCCGCCTTTCGCCGGCGCCATCTTCGTCTGCCGGGGTACTGCGCCGTCGGACCTTGGCATCGAGATGTCCGACATCATGCGCGGAGTCCTGCCGTATGTCGGCATGGTGGTCCTCTGCCTCGTCCTCTGCGCAGCCTTCCCCCAGCTCATTCTCTGGTTGCCAGGCAAGATGATTGTCGGGTGGTAATTGTGACCGGCGCGGTGCATCAAGCCACTGCCGATCTTCGAGGAGATGCCCGGGCCGCTGAGCCCGGGCGTCTGCCGTCTTCGCTCAATTCAGCGGAGTCCTGCGACGGTCGACACGCTCCGATCAGGCAGACTGCTCTCAGTCTGCCGCCGGGCAGCACCCTGCGACAATCCCGGCGTGCAACTCATTCAGGAGGATACTTCACATGAACGTACTCATTACCGGTGGAACGGGATTCATCGGCGCCTACCTCGCGCGTCGCCGCCTGGCTCAAGGCGACAGAGTCGTCATCTTCGATGTAGCGCCCAACACGAAGCGAATCGCGGACATCATGTCCGACGTGAAGGTGGTGCAAGGCAATCTCGCCAACGCGTCAGAGGTCTACAACACGGTGCGCGACAACGGCATCGAGAAGGTACTGCACCTGGGAGCCATGCTGAGTTCGCCCTGCGAGGCAAGCCCATGGGCCGCCCTTCAGGTCAACGTGCTCGGCACCGTCAACGTGCTGGAGGCTGCCAGGCTATTCGGTCAGCCGCAGGTCATCTACACAAGCACGATTTCGACCTTCGGTCTGCACACGGGCACAACCGTCACGGACACCACCGTCCAGCACCCCACCACGATGTATGGCTGCGGCAAAGCATTTGTCGAGAACCTCGGGCGATACTATCGCAGCCGGTTCGAGGTTGACTTCCGCTGCGTGCGACTGTCGTCCGTGATGGGCCCGGGCGCCAGCGCCAGGCAGATATCGCAGTTCAACGGCATCGTCCAGCTCCCACTGAGCGGCAAACCGTTCACCTGCTCCGTCACGCCTGATGTGAAGGTCCCCAACATGTACTTCAAGGACGCGGCCCTCGCCGTCGAGGGCATCTCCGACGCGCCTCATGAGGCCATCCAGATGGTCATCTACAACGTCGGAGGCATCGCCCCCACGCCCTCCATCGGCGATATCGAGAAGGCGGTCAAGAGGGTTAAACCCGATGCGCAGATAGCCTACGCACCGGACCCGAAGATAGTCGCGCTCTCCACTGCGTTCACCGTGGACGTCTTTGACGATGCCTGCGCCCGCAAGGAATGGGGCTGGAAGCCGGCGTTCCAAAAGGTGGATGACGTGGTGGCCGACTTCAAAGCCGAACTCGACAACCACCCCAACTGGTACGTCTAGACGGCTCGCATCGACAGGCGGCAGGCAGGGGCACCAGATGCGACGTGCCTGGAGATGAAGAACGAGAGATGTTGCTGGAGGAGGAAATCGAGGGGGCGGTCCCACCCGGGCCGCTCCCCGTAGCCCTTCGCGGAGCGAAGGGGCGGGGTGGCGGGACCAGTGTCGGAGGTACGGACGCTACCGGGCTATGCCGGCAAGCATCTCGCCGACCATGAGCGAGCAGCCGACCGTCTCAGACGTGAGACTGGCGGAGTCGTTCAGGTCGTACAGGTCCCGGCCGAGTCGGGCGAGGAGACCGCAATCCCGGACAGGAAGACCCTGCGCCGACCTTGCGGCCCTCCGCGTGCAATCTGTCGTGGTTACCCTGATAGTCGAAGTCATGTTTCCTTTTCCTTTCCTTGTTCTCAGACGCTTTCCGCGTCCTTGCTAATCGTACGATTCGTTCGTCAAGCCGTCGTTAAGTGGTAGTTAAGTTCCGGTTAAGTCTTCCATTCCTCGCCCGGTTCATGCGCGCACAAACGCGTGCGTCAGCGTTGATTTCACGGGTCTGGTGGAACGCGGTGCGGCAGAGACGAGGTTCTTACCAGCAGTGTTACTGAGGCAGTTCTACCGGGTCGCTCCCCTTGCGGACATCCTCCACACGGTACTCACAACGTACAGGCGGTAATACTACAGCATGCCGCCTGTGAGCCAGCACGGAACTCCCATAGAATTGACCCATACATTCGCACCATGTTGACAGTTGCCAAGTACCGAACAAGGCAGGCAGCGGGCACAGCCGTCCCGCCGCCTGCCTCACCGTCGTCGTTCAGGCGCAGGCGCCTATATCTTGCCGAGCTCTTCGAGCAGCTTCACGACGCGCAGCGACTCCGCCATGCCCATCGTGCCGCCGATGGCGACAGCGACCCCCGTAACCTCAAGTATCTCCTGCGCGGTCGCGCCCGCCTCGAGCGCGCGCATCGACTGGCCGAGGATGCAGTTCGTGCAGCCCCTGCCGAGCGCGACGCCGAGCGCGATGAGCCGCTTCTGCTTCGCCGAGAGAGCGCCGTCGGCGTAGGCCTTCTCCCCGACCTTCAGCTCCGCGGCGATGGTCTCGGGCAACACGTCCTTGAACTTCCCGATGAGGCGCAGCCGTTCCTGGTTGAGTTCCATCTGTTTGTCCATGTACCTGTCTCCTTTCCCTCTTCACGATATTGCGCGACCGGCATCCGGTCGCTACTCGAACAGTGCCGCAACGGTTCCGATGCGGTCGAACGTCGCCCTGAAAGACCAGCCCGCCTTGACCTCCTGGGCCGGCACAAGGCTGCCGGACATCACGAACTCCCCCTTCTTCAGGCCGATGCCGTACTGCGTGAGCTTGTTGGCCAGCCAGGCAACCGATTCCGCGGGGTTGCCCAGCACCGCCGCGCCCGCGCCGGTGCTCACGACGCTGCCATTGCGCTCGAACACCATGCCGATGAGCCGCATGTCGAGGTCCTGCACCGGCGTGAGTCTGCCGCCGAGGATGAACACGCCCGCGGAGGCATCGTCGGAGATGGAGTCCTTGATGTTGCTCGTCCAGGTGCGGTACCGGCTATCCACGACCTCCAGCGCCGGCAGCACTCCTTCGGTGGCCGCGAGCACCTTCGCGGCGTTGATGCCGGGCCCGACCAGGTCGTCCTTCAGCAGGAAGGCAATCTCCGGCTCTATCTTCGGCAGGATGAGGCTGCTCATCGGGATGGGCTGCCCCTCGCGGGCGACCATCGTGTTGTCGATCATGCCGTAGTCAGGTTCGGTCATGTTGAACTGGACCTGCATCGCCTTGCTCGTGAAGCCTATCTTCTTGCCGACGATGACTATGCCCGCCTTCGTCTTGATGTCGTACGTCTTCAACTGGATGGCGTATGCGTCCTCGTAGGAGACCTCGCCGAACCGCTCGCTCAGCGGGACGATGGGCGTGTGCGTCCTCGCCGCCTCGACGAGTTCAAGTGCAACCTGTTCAATCTGCTTGCCTGTTAGTGACATGCTTCCTCCCTGCAACGTTCACGTCGCGAATAGTTGACCGTGCTGCTGATTCGGACTACGCCGGCGCGTCGGTTGCGCCGGCGGCCGGCTGAACCACCCGCACGACGGCCTCACCGGCGCTTCGCACCGCGCGGCCGGAAACCCCAAGCACAACACAGCCCACGAGAGCGCCAAGCAGCATCACCTCCGGAAACGCGTACCGGCCTAGCGCCACGCCAAGATGACTCGTCAGCAGCGTGCCGGCAATCGCCCCGCTCATCTGTGTGAATCCCAGCAGCGCGGACGCCGCACCGGCGGACGCCCCGAAGGGTCGGATGGCCTCGGCGCTCGTCACCGGGATGACGATGCCCATTCCGGTGGCGTGGATGAACATGCCCACCGTCAGGGCAGCCGCGCCAAGCAGCTCCAGCCGGTAGAGGCCGAAGATGAGTGTGGCGGAGAGCAGACCGACACCGATGCCGAGCCCGACCGTCCGGCCGGCGAGTGGACCGCGCAGCATGCGGCGGGAGAGCGTCAGCCCGACGACGAAGCCGCACACCGCCAGCGGCGGCAACACACCGAACTCGCGGGGCGTAAGGCCGACGACGTTGATGGTGTAGGCAGGGCCGGCGGCGAAGAACGCAAACAGCCCGACGAAGGGGAAGGTCGAGAGAAGCGCGAAGCTGAGGAAGCGACTCGACCTCGCGATGGGCGCATAGGCGCCCGCAAGACGTACCGGGTCGAAGGGCGTCCTCGCACGGAGTGTCTCCGGCAGAAACGCGAGCAGGCTCACCAGGATGGCGAGACCGAAGGCGACCGTGATGCCGAAGTTGGCGCGCCACCCGAGCAGGTCGTTCGCGAAGCCGCCCACGGCCGGCATGAGTCCCGGCGCCAGGGCGAATGCCAGGGCGATGTCGCCGATGACGCGCGTCAGTTGCCCGCCTTCAAACAGGTCCCGGGCAACGGCACGAGACACGGTGTAGCCGGCCGAGGCGCCGACGCCCTGCAGGAACCGACCCGCGAAGAGAACGGCAGGATGCCACGAGAGCGCGCCAAGCAGGCTCCCCGCAATGAAGAGTCCCATGCCGGCGGCCAGTGTCACCCGCCGGCCTCTGCTATCGGCAATCGGCCCCGCAATCAGCTGGAACAGCGCGAACGGCACGAGGTAGGCCACTATCGTGAGCTGTACCGTGCTTTCGGCGATGCCGAGCGACCGCGACAGCTCCGGGATGGACGGCAGGTAGATGGTGGTCGAGACCTGGCCTATGGCCGCAACAGCGGCCAGGACGGCCGTCACGCGACGCGTCCGCATCTTCCGGAGGGCCGGGTCCGGCGCGCTGCGAGCCGGGGATACTGCACTGTGGAGACTCACGTCTGGCGTCCTTTCTCACTCATCGGCGTGGCGGCAAGATGTCACTCACGCACACGGAAATGCACTTCAAATAGCAGCAGCGGGACAGGTCACGCAACGTGCGTCACCATCAATCGCCGTATCTGCTCCATCGCAGCCGGCAGGCACGGCGGGTCCGTCACCCGGCTCGCCTGCAGCGCGCCCTGGAGCGTGGACATCACCACGATCGCCTGGTCTCGCGCCTCGCCGGGAAAGGCGAAAACGCCTTTCGTCCGCCCCTCTTCGAGCAACGCCTCCCACCAGGAGAGTATGGTCGAGACAAACGACCTCGCCTCAACACGCATCGGCTCCGGCAGCGTGGCATAGTCGGTCTCGAGCGACCCGCCCATGCACACGTGGCGTTCATGTTCGAGGAGCCGCATGTGCCTCCGGAAGAACGCCTCGAGGCGCTCCACAGGCCCGGCGCCGGACGCCTCCAGCTCGCGCGCCCACTGCAGGAAGCGCTCCTGCGAGCGACGCACCACCGCCACGCCCAGGTCGCATTTGCCGGGGAAGTGGTAGTGCACCGCGGCATTCCGCACGCCCAGCGCGGAGGAGATGGCGGTGTAGCTGAACGCGCAATAGCCCCGGTCGAGCATCAGGTTCTCGGCCAGGTCGATGATGGCCGTGCGGGTGTCCTTCGGTGCAGTCTCACTCACGGGATAGCATCCTTACTTACTAGATAGTAAGTGGATGCACTCCGGTTGTCAAGTCGGGACATGTCCCGCCCCACCCGCGGGCGGGCGTGGGACGTGGTGTCCGAATGTAGGGGCGGACCTCGGTGTCCACCCGGAGGGCGCAACGGTCCGGTCTCACGACGTAGGGGCCGTTCGTGAACGTCCCCCAAAGGGTGGAGGTGGTGCGTGGTGACAGCAGCACTCGTTCGGCCACGGTGCGACGGGCGAGGCATGCCTCGCCCCTACAAATAGCCCCCCGGCACCCCGGTGGGCGGGCTCGCGCCATTCCGGCGTAGGGGCCGGTCTCAGACCGGCCCGCCGTACCGTCGCGATGCGCCCCTCGACGGCACGACACACGACAGCCAACAGGCTTGCGCGCGCATCTCCGTTCTGCAACGATACGAACTGAGGCACGCATGGAAACGGCTGTCGTCGCCTTCGCCATCATGTCCGCGGCTTCGGCCGTCATAATCGCCGTCGCCGTGCTCGTCGTCCTGTCCAGGCGCTCCCACCGGCCATGGTCGAACCTCAAGCCGTGGTCAACCGCCGGCTTCCCCTGGCTGATGCTCGGCATCGCAGGGACGATCCTCTTCGCGCTGGTCGGCCTGTCCGTCCTCCTGCCGCTCCTCATTGCGCTGGGAGGGCTGATTGCGGTGGTCGTGGGTGTGTACCGGCAGTGGAAGAACGGCGCGTGAATGCCTGACGCGGGCACGCCATCGTCCGGCCTTTCGTGACGCCCCGCTCAGCAGCTACAGCGGCCGTCTCAATACCAGCAGCGTGACCGGCAGCGTAACCGTCGTCATGACTATCAGGTACAAAGCAGCCCTCATGTCCCCCGTCTGGAGGACATTGCCCAGCGCGTTCATCTCCCCGTACAGCGCCGTGCCGAGCGCAAGGTAGAGCAGGTCGGACCTGCCCGCGTAGTTCCTTCGCAGGAACGCAACCGTCAAACCCACCACCACCGCCCCGAGTGCAATGAACGGCGGATAGCCGTCTTCGATGTAGAACACGAGCATGCCCATCGCCGCGATGAACAGCATGCCGCCGGCGAAGTAGAACAGTCTCCGTGCGTACGTCGCCCCCCGCAGCGCGGCAGCGCCCGACAGGATGAGCAGCAGCGCCGTCGACGCCTCTGCGGTCAGGTGAAAGGCGTACGCCACTGGTCTCTCAGCGATGTCCGTCACCTGGCCGGTGGCAAACAGGGTCGCCCATAGGCACAGGAGCAGCGCGCCGGAGATGATGCAATACAGCGCCGTCGCGCGGGTAATCCGCATGCTGCACCTCCGCCGAAAGAACTCGTGGCAGGCCGGTTCGCCAGCCTGCCACGAGCATACCACGTCAGCGGTTCGCCTCGGGAGAGCCCTCGAGTTGCAGCAGCTTCCGCTTGCGCTCGATGCCCCAGCGGAAGCCGGCGAAACCCGGGCCCTTCGGGACGACGCGGTGACAGGGAACGACGAGCGCCACCGGGTTCGTAGCGCAGGCGCGCGCCACCGCCCGGGTCGCCGTCGGCTGCCCCAGTGCCTCCGCTACATCGCTGTAGTGCATCGTCTCCCCCACCGGTATGCGGCGCAGGAACTCCCAGACACGTCGCTGGAAGGCGGTCGCCCTGACGTCGTACGGCAACTGCGGCCAGGGCACGTGGCCCGAGAGATACTCCACGAGGAGCTTCGTCCATGCGGCAAGCGGCCCGTCATCGCCCGACAGGTCGGCCGCTGAGAACTCCCTCCCCAACTCATCAACCAGCAGCGCAGCGTCGTCTCCCAGCTTCACCGCGCTCACGCCCCTGTCCGTCGCTGCCACGAGCAGCCAGCCCATCGCCGTCTCGGTCACGGTGTAAGCGACCCGTTGTCCCCGGCCGCGCTCGCGGTACGATTTCGGCGTCATGCCCAGGCAGCCGTTCGCACTCTCGTAGACGCGACTGCTGGAGCCATAGCCCGAGGCGTACGTCGCGTCGAGCACGCCGGCGCCGCCACGCAGCGTCTCTCTGAAGCGCTCCACCCGGTGACTGTCGGCATAGCCCTTCGGCGTGACGCCGAGCGCCTCGCGGAAGAGTCGCGTCACGGCGCTTCCGCTCATGCTTGCCACCCGGGCAACGTCCTCAAGCGACAGCGGGTGCTCCGCCTCCTCGATGGCGCGGCACAGTGCCACGACGGTGCCGGCCGCCTCATCACGCGGGTCGCGCGCATCCGGCCGGCAGCGCCGGCAGGGGCGGTAGCCCTTCGCCGCAAGCATCGCAGGGGAGAACGCGAACACCACGTTCTCGCGTTTCGGCTGTCGACTGGGACAGCCCGGCCGGCAGTACACACCGGTCGTCTTCACGCCGAAGTAGAAGACGCCGTCGTATGCGGCATCGCGGTGGGCGACGGCGTTCCACAGGGAATCCTCACGCAGGTCCTGCATCTCACACCTCCTCGACGTCCCGCGCAGCAAGCCGGGCGGGAGCGTTCGACTTCGTGCCGCGCAGCCGCCTCACCAACCTGCCGTCGATGATGCTCAGTCCCAGGACGATGAAGAGCATGCCGGCGACCGACGTTGAGTAGAGCGGTTCATCCAGGAAGACCGCACCGAGGATGTGCGCACTCACGGGCATGAGCAGCGTCACCAGGAGCAGGTTTGTGGCCCCTGCCGAACGCAGCACGCTGAAGTAGAGCAGGTACGCCAGCACCGTGCTCAGCAGCACCAGTCCGGAGATG
>JALNYR010000034.1:0-13387 GCA_023229725.1 Dehalococcoidia bacterium
ACATCTATCTCGACTCACGTCGGTGGTACTGGCGGGCATCCTGGGAATCGCGGTACTCGCACCATCGGTCGCGCTTGCTGCCGACACACTGTCGGGAGAGCTGCGCCCCGACAGAATTACCGTGAGCGCCAAGTACCCGTCGGTGACCGGCTCAGCCCACACCACGTTCATGTTCGCTGTGGACCTGAAGTACGAGTTGACTGACCTCGATCCCGTCATGGGCGACTACGACACGGGCCGTTTGCAGCGCAAAGTGTTTGACATCGACCTCTCCTGTCCACCCGGGTGGGAGGTATTTGTTGCCGAGTCGAGTTGGCAACTCACCACCAGGCTGTCGTCCGTGAGCCTGCAGGCTCTCGGAATGCCTCAGTCGCTCGTCGTGGTGGCCAATGCACCCTACTGGGAGAACCCGGCCCCCGGCGACTATCCCATCAAGATCGAAGTGTCATCGGGCGAATTGACGTCCTCCGTCGACCTGACCGCGACCATCACAGCGTGGTATGGCTTGAAGGTAACCACGTCGTCGGAGCGTCTGAATGTGAAGACCACCTCCGGCGAGCCCGCGTCGCTGGGCCTGGTCGTTGCCAACACTGGACACGCCACGCTCGACACGGTCAATATGTCGTCGGTCAGGCCGGAAGGAATTGCCAACGAGAACTGGACCGTCAAGTACGAGCCGGAGACTATCGAATCACTGGAACCGGGCACGAGCCGCGACGTCAGTGTCGTCATCACGCCGCCCTCCAAGACGATTTCGGGCGACTACACAGTGACGCTGGACATCGGCGGCAAGCCCTCTCTCAGCCAGGTGCCTCCATCCCTCGACATCAGGGTGTCCGTGGCGACGAAGACATCCTGGCTGGCCATTGGTCTGCTGCTCGTCCTGGCGACCGTCGCGGGCATCATCTATGCCTTTGGCGCGGTGCGTCAGCGGTAGTCTTGGCGGCCCCATGCGGTCCGCGCATCGCGCGGAAGCCATCAAGCACCGGGCGGAGCGGCAGGTGCGAGTGGATGCCGGTGTGCGTGGACGCGCGTCTCCGCCGCCAGTGGGCTGTCGAGTGCAGGAGTGGCCTGCCCGGAGTCACGGCACTCTGCCGACAGCGAACGAACTCACCGCCTCCCACAGCTTCGACGCTGTCTGTGGTCGGCCGCTGGGAGCCGGGCAAGACCCACGCACCGTGACTTGTGATCGATTCGCAGGCAGGCCTGACGAAGAGCGGCAGCCTCCCCTCCTCCTCTAGACGAGGATGGGAGCACTTCCCAGCAGCGCCGCCAGTCCGAAGATGAGAAACATGTAGGCCAACCAGCCTACAATGGCCGTCACTATCGCGCGTCCGGTCGAGAAGTCCAGCGCCTGCCTGATTGCCACGACGGTGGCAATCAGCATCCAGACGTAAGCAATGACGGTGATGACGCCGCCCGCGACTGGCATGAACGCGAAGACGCGAAGCAGACCGGGGGAGTTGGCAAAGCCCATCGTGCGCAGTAGCTCGCCCCACGTAGATGACGTGTGCGGCCCCTTGAGGATGCTGACGCCCAGCACGTAGGCGAAGAAGGCCCACAGCAGCCAGCCGGCGATGGCCGTCCCGAGGCCGAACATCAGCCCCCATGTGAAGTCGGCCGCTCCTCCGCCCGAGAGCGCGTCAATTCCGGAGCCGACACCGGTGGCGATGCTGACCAGCACCACCGCAACCACAGCTTGACCGGTTGCAGACGTGTCCGCTTCCACTTCTTCGTACAGGCCGGGCGCCAGCTGCGAAGCCCTCAGCATGCGGTTGAAAAGGGATGTCGATGCGGCCAATCCTCACCTCCGTCGAAGCTTGTCTATCCTAACTCGCCCGCCATGGGCAATCAATGCCGCTCTGAGACGGAATCGCGCGAGGGGGAGAGCAGGGCAAGATCTCACGTAGAGCGAGTACCCGCGCTAGAATGGGGACGATTCCTGTTGGACCGAGTACCCGACGGCGGACTCGGTGTACGTGGCATGACGCTATGAACGACATCGCAGTTGCGACTGACAGCGTGGCCTGCCTGCCTGAAGCTCTTGCCACTCAGCATGCCATCCGCGTCATCCCCGTCCGGGTCACCGTCGGCGATTCCGTGTACGAGGACTCGGTCGACGACCTCCCGCCGGACGTCGTCCGCCGATTGCAGTCGGAGCCGCTCATCGATACAACCCCGTGGCCGCCCGAGCACTACTACCGCATCTATCTGGAGCTGGCCCGCACCGCCGGTTGCATCCTGCACGTCGCCGCATTCTCCCGGTTCACGTCGACAAGCGAACTGGCAAGGGTCGGAGCAGCGATGGCGCAAGCGAAGCTGCAAGGGCTTCGCGTGGAACTCCTCGACTCTGCAAGCACCGGCATGGGACAGGGTTTCGTTGCACTTGCGGCCGCCCGTGAGGTTGCACGCGGCGGCGACTTCCAGGCGGTAGTGGAGGTTGCCGAGCGGGTCCGGGCGAGCGCCCGTTCCGTCTTTGCACTCGAATCCCTCGGATATCTCGCGCGCACAGGCCGCGTCGGACGCCTCTACGGATGGGCAAGTTCGATGCTGAAGGTCACGCCGGTGGTGGGGCTGTATGCCGGCGCGGAGCACCCAATTGCGCTCGTGAGGTCACCGGCGCAGGCCGCAAGACGCCTGCTCGCCTTCGTCGAACAGCACGCCCCGCAAGGTGCGCGGCTGCACGTGGCAATCATGGACTCGGGGCGCCCCGGCGAAGCTGCCGAGCTGGCCCGGGTGCTCCGCAACCGACCGCACGTCGTCGAATGCCACACCGTCAGCTTCACCCCTGTGATGCAGCTTGTGGCAGGTCCCGGCGTCCTCGGGGTGGCTTTCTACCCCGAGCAGTAGAATCCAGGCACTACCGGACGACAAGAGGCGCGCGCCGGCAACATCCGGCGCGCGCCTCCTGTTACATGCTGACGCGAAGCGCGGCTACTTGACTTCGACGGTCGCGCCTGCCGCCTCAAGCTTCGACTTGATGGTAGCAGCCTCGTCCTTCGAAACGGCTTCCTTGACATTCTGAGGCGCGCCCTCGACCAGGTCCTTGGCCTGTTTGAGGCCGAGGTCGGTCACCTCACGGACTGCCTTGATGACCTCGATCTTCTTCTCACCGATGGCCTTGAGGACAACCGTGAACTCGGTCTTCTCTTCCTCTTCCTCGGCGGCCTCAGCGGCTGCACCACCGGCGGCCGCGGGCGCGGCGGCGGCAACGGCCACAGGAGCGGCGCTAACACCAAACTCTGTCTCAAGCGCCTTCACCAGTTCGGACAACTCGACGACCGTCATCTGCTTGACGGCGGCGATAATCTCGGCGACGCCGAGCCCCGCGGACTCTTTCTTTTCGGGTGACATATCAATCCTCCTTGCTATTGAGCGAGCGATTCAATCCGTGCCTGGAGAACATTGCGCAAGCCCTGCAGGGGCCACGAAAGAGCCCGGTGCAGTTTGGTGACTGGCGCATTCAACTGTGCGGCCAACTGGGCCACGAGGACTTCCCTGGACGGGAGGTCGGCAAGAGCGAGCACCTGCGCAGCCGTCAATACTCGCGTGCCGAGCAGTCCACCGCGAACCTGGATGGGCGATTCCTTGCTCTTCATCTGCTGGCGGAATGCGCGGGCGGCCGCCACAGCGTCGGAGGCGAACCCGAGCGCCATCGCTCCCTCAAGTATCTCGGTCACGGCGGTTCGTCCCGTCTGCTCAGCAGCCACACGCACGAGCGTGTTCTTGACGACGTGGTATTTTATGCCGGCATCCGCAAGCGCCCACCGCATCTCAGAGAGCGTCTGCGCGGTCGACCCCTGGTACGTCGTCGAAACCACGAACTGGCGGTTAGCGAGCTCCTCCGCTAGCCGAGCGATCGTCTCCGACTTCTTCTCTTTCTGCATTGCTCCGTCCTATTCAAAAAAAATGCCCTGCGCCAATAACAAGGCTGCAGGGACGTTCCCGCGCCTCTGCAGGCATCATTTAAGCCCCGTCAGGGGCGCCTGCTGTCACCGGCGACTTGCCTATTGTAACAGATAGTTGCTCTACTCGACGAGGGCCGATGCCGCCTTCAAGTCCAGAGACACGCCAGGTCCCATCGTCGATGTCAATGTTACGCTCTTGATGTACTGCCCCTTCGCTCCGGCGGGCTTCGCCTTCACGATGGCATCGATGACGGCACTGAGGTTCTCCACAAGCATGGTCTTCTCAAAGCTGACCTTGCCGATAGTGAAATGGATGATTGCGGTCCTGTCCAGGCGGAACTCCGCGCGACCCTTACGGGCATCTGTAATAGCCCGGGCGAGGTCATCGGGCTGCACCACGGTGCCTGACTTCGGGTTCGGCATGAGGCCCTTGCGGCCAAGGATCTTACCCAGCTTCGCCACCTTCGGCATCATGTCGGGAGTGGCCATGGCCATATCGAACTCCAGCCAGCCCTCCTCGATCTGCTTGACGATGTCGTCGGCGCCGACGCTGTCCGCTCCCGCGTCCTGGGCGGCCTTGGCGTTGGCTCCCTGTGCGAAAACGAGCACCCTGACGCGCTTGCCAAGGCCGTGAGGCAATATGGCCACGCCCCTCACCTGCTGGTCGGCACTGCGGGGGTTGAGACCCATCCGCATGTGAACCTCTACCGTTTCGTCGAACGCAGCGTACGCGGCCTTCTTGACCAACTCCACGGCCTCATCGGGCATATAGGCCTTGTCCGCAGTGACAAGCGCCGCTGCTGCGTTGTATTTCTTACCATGCACTGTCATTGTCTGCTGCTCCCCTTGCGCGCCTGGAATGCGTCGCTACTCTTCGACGGCCACGCCCATGCTGCGGGCGGTCCCGGCCACGATTCTGGCCGCGGCGTCCGCATCCCTGGCGTTGAGGTCCTTCATCTTGGTCTTGGCAACCTGGTAGAGCTGGTCGTGCGTCAGAGTGCCGACGGACTGCCTGGCCGGAGTGCCGCTACCCTTCTCGATACCGAGCGTGCGTCGCACGAGGTCGGACACAGGCGGCTGCTTCGTCACAAACGTGAACGACCGATCGTGGTAGATGGTAATCTCGGCCGGAATGATGAAACCTTCCTGCGAAGCGGTTCGTTCGTTGTACTCTTTGCAGAACTGCATGATGTTCACGCCGTGCTGGCCGAGCGCCGGTCCAATCGGCGGGGCGGGCGTCGCCTTCCCCGCGTTTA
The DNA here is from genome assembly GCA_023229725.1 of Dehalococcoidia bacterium. Classification (GTDB taxonomy): domain Bacteria; phylum Chloroflexota; class Dehalococcoidia; order GIF9; family AB-539-J10; genus SKVJ01. Next base: position 5,165 of record JALNYR010000034.1, read on the forward strand.
TCTGCAGTTTGACGATAGCGGTAACTTTCTTCTTAGCCATTCCTACAATTTCTCCACAGAGAGGAAGTCCAGTTCAACGGGGGTCTCGCGACCGAAGAGCGAGAGCGACACGATTGCCTTGCCCTTCTCCCCGTTCACTTCCTCGACCTTGCCAATGAAATCGATGAACGGACCATTGGTAACACGCACGCTGTCGCCCTTCTTGAAGGCGACCTTCACTTCGGTAGGCGAGTCCTGCATACGCTGCAGGATAGTATCCGCCTCCGCCTCGACGAGAGGCGTCGGCTTGACGCCGGTGCTGACGAAACCCGCGACGCCGGGCGTGTTGCGGACGATGTCCCAGCTCTCTTCGTCCAGGTTCATCTGAACCATGATGTAGCCGGGAAAGGCTTTTCGGACGGCGGTGCGTCGCTTTCCGCCGCGAATCTCCATCTCATTCGTCGTCGGGACGACGACGGAGAAGATCTTGTCGCCGCAGTCCATGTACTTCACGCGCTGCTCGAGGTTGCGCTTTGCACGGTCCTCACGGCCGGACGAGACGTACAACAAATACCATTGACCTGCCATGCACGTCCTATCCGTTGAGAAGCAAGAGACCCATCAGTTTCAGAAAGACGAAGTCAATTCCGCCAAGAAGCGCCCCCACGATCACGCAGACCGCACCCACCAGGAGGCTGAGGCGAAGCGCCTCGCGCCTCGTCGGCCAGTGCGCCTTCCGCAACTCCTGAAAGGCATCGACGAAGAAACGCAGCCTGGACGGCTTCTTCGTCAGCACAGGCGCGGCCTTGGTGGCCTTCAGCTTCTTGCTGTCCTTGGACTCCTTGGGAGGAGCTGCCGGCTCAACAACGGCAACCGCTGCCGGCTGTTCAGCCTCAGTGGACGGTGTCGCCTCGGTGTGAGCGGATGTGCCGCCGGTCCCCTTGCGTTTCTTCTCTTTCAATGCCATGTCTACTTCGTCTCACGGTGCTCAGTGTGCGTCCGACACCTGGGGCAGAATTTCTTGAGTTCCAGCCGCCCAGAATCGTTCTTCTTGTTCTTCTCGCTCGTGTAGGTGCGCTCCTGGCACACGGTGCAGGCCATCTGAATCACGAGACGCTGTTCGCCCTTCTTAGCCATCTACTTCAGTACCTTCGTGATGACACCGGCGCCGACGGTCTTGCCGCCCTCACGGACTGCAAAGCGCAGACCTTCTTCCATGACAACCGGCACCAGAGTCTTGATCTGCATGCTCGTCAGGCTATCGCCGGGCATCGCCATCTCAACGCCCTCGGGCAGGATGATTTCACCGGTAACGTCCGTCGTGTGGATGAAGAACTGCGGCTTGTAGCCGGTGAAGAACGGAGTGTGACGACCGCCCTCTTCGCGCTTGAGGATGTAGATCTCGGCCTGGGCCTCGGTGTGAGGTGTCACGCTTCCGGGCTTGGCCATAACCTGGCCGCGTTCGATGTCTTCCCTGTCGATGCCGCGCAACAGAACGCCGACGGCGTCGCCGGCTTCGGTGCTGGTCAGCGTCTTGTGGAACATCTCCATGCTGACGGCAACGGACTTCTTGGTAGGCTTGATGCCGACGACCTCAACTTCCTCACCGGCCTTCAGCACGCCGCGCTCGACACGACCGGTGGCCACCGTGCCACGCCCCTTGATACTGAAGACGTCCTCAATGGGCATCAGGAACGGCTTGTCCTTCTGGCGCACGGGCGTCGGAATGTAGCTGTCCATGGCGTCCACGAGGTTCCAGATCTTGCCACACCACTCGCACTCGCGTTTGCCGCACCCGCACTCAAGCGCTTTGAGCGCGCTGACGTGCACAACAGGCAGAGTGTCGCCCGGGAAGCCGTTGGCCTTGAGGATGTCGCGAACCTCGACCTCGACGAGTTCAAGCAGTTCCTTGTCCTCCATGAGATCGACCTTGTTCAGGGCGACGAGCATGGCAGGCACTTCCACCTGGTGGGCCAAAAGGATGTGCTCTCTGGTCTGGGGCATCGGACCGTCATCGGCCGCAACCACCAGCACGGCACCGTCCATCTGGGCCGCTCCGGTAATCATGTTCTTGATGTAGTCAGCGTGTCCGGGGCAGTCAACGTGGCAGTAGTGACGCTTGGCCGTCTCGTACTCCAGGTGAGAGATGGCGATGGTCACGCCACGCGCCTTCTCTTCCGGAGCGTTGTCGATCTGGTCGAACGCCCGGAACTCGTTGTATCCGGCGCCTGACTTCGACAGAACAAGCGTGATTGCCGCGGTCAGCGTCGTCTTGCCGTGGTCGACGTGACCGATTGTGCCGACGTTGCAGTGTTCCTTAGTCCGTTCAAAGGTTCGCTTTGCCATTTTGCCGTAACCTCCTTAACTACCTGAGAAAGCCCACAATCAGATTCGAACTGATGACCCCGTTCTTACCAAGAACGTGCTCTACCGACTGAGCTATGTGGGCCTGTTGCAGTCCGCTGTGGTGGAGAGGGCAGGATTCGAACCTGCGAAGCCCAACGGGCGGCAATTTTACAGACTGCTCCGATTAACCACTCCGGCACCTCTCCCAAGTGCAGTAGTCTACCACAAGCTACAGTGGCAAGTCTACGTAGCCCGAGAGGGGATTCGAACCCACCAACCTACCGATTACAAATCGGTTGCGCTACCATTGCGCCACTCGGGCAACGATGAACCCGTGAAGTATAGGCGGTTCGTACGGCGACTGTCAAAGGTCCGTACGTGACGAGACAACATCGCCGGGCAAACTCGCCGACTGACCTGGAGCGGCCCCGCCCTCGGCTTGCCGGACCCGACTACTTCTCCGCCTGTTCGAGAGCGTCCTCATTGTCGGGCGTCAGGTCGATATCGTAAAAGTCGCTGTCCGCATCCGGCAGCAGCATCAGGAAATCGCGTGTGACATCCACGGACGCATCGGCCTTCGAGATCGTCAACGACAGCACGTGCCCCCCGGCCCTCCCGTCCTCCGTCAGGAAATGCAGATGGTAGCCAGGCACGTTCACGCCTGCGACGTACGCCGGGCAACGAAAACCAACCACCGTGCCGCTGACGTCAGTGAAGTCAAAGATGTTCTGCTTCGCCGTCACCTCGGTCAGGGGCGGATACGGCTTCTTCTGTGCAGGGACGCTCCTCGTGACCATGGACGCGAAGGCACCGTCGATCCGAATGCCGTAGAAGGTATTGAGAGTATCCAACCTCGAGTCGAGGAACGACTCCACGCCGGCGAGGTCCAGTCCTTCCGGCAGGGTGTACTCAAGGTCCCGGTTGAAGAACGTGACGGCGGCGAAGGGTGTCTGCGCATCGTCTGATACCTGTCGGGCAACGCCATCCGCGCTCACCTGGAAGAACCGACCGTCGAACGCCAGCATTTCGCCATCCAGTGCGGCGAGTGTACCGATACCGAAGTCGCCGTGGGTTCTCAGCGTCTCAAACGTCATCACGCCGTCGTAAACGCCCTGCAGCAATGCGTCGATGGTAGACACCTGCGTCAGAGTGTCGGAGTCGTCGCGTGCACTCCAGCCCGCTGTGCAGGCAGCCGGAGTCAGGAGGAACAACAGCGCCAGGGACATCACGCCGCAGGCAATCCCAGTTGGCATTCTCATCGCAGCCTCGCAGTCCGATTGCAGCCGCTCACCGCGGACAACTGCCTTTACGACAGAAGGCAGGATAGTAGCACGGCAGCAGTTCGATTGGCGATTCCGTGTGAGTCAGACTCGTGGCTGCTCGACATCTCCATCGTTTGCACGTTGCAGCCGGTTCGCCGCGGCGGCTTCGGGTCAAGGCGCAACGACGACTGCTGCGCGCCGGTCCACGCAGAGAGCTTGAATTGATTCGAGGCTGCCGGTGTACTACCATCTTCAGCGTCGCTCGTGCGTTTCTGAGGAGGTGCTGTTATGGCGACCACGGTATTCCAGACTCCCATCAAGCTAGTGTTCGGGGCGGGCGCGGTGGCCAAAGCCGGAGAGGAAGCTGCTCTGCTGGGAAAGCGCGCTCTCATCGTCGTCGGGGGCTCCAGCGCAAAGAAGACCGGGCTGCTTGACAGGATTTCCGCGGACTTGAAGACCCACGGCGTGGATGTCTCGGTGTACGAAGGCATCACGCCCAATCCTCGCGCTTCCGACGTCGATGCCGGGGCAAAGACCGCGGCCACAAAGAAGATCGACCTCATCATAGGCCTGGGTGGTGGCAGCGTCATGGACGCCTCCAAGGCGCTCAGGCTCGCCTACTCGAGCGGTCGCCCCGTGTTCGACTTCTACACGGGCGCAGCCGACGCCAAGTTGGTCACCGCGAAGGCGGCTCTCATGCTGATTCCCACGATGGCTGCGACAGGCTCGGAATTCAACAACTGGGCGGTCGTCACTGACTGGCAGGTGCATGAGAAGCGGGCGATCGGCGTTCCCATCTATTACCCCTCGACGTCAATTGTCGACCCGGCGCTCACCCTCACCATGCCGGTGGGGCAAGTAGCGAAGGGCGGAGTCGACATCTTCCTCCACGTCATGGAGAACTACATCACGCATGAGGGCAACGCTCCGATGGCGGATGCGATACGTGAGGCCATCATGAAGGTAGCAGTCGACTGGCTGCCGGTTTCCCTCAAGAACCTGCAGGACGTGGATGCGAGGACCAACCTGAGTTGGGCGAGCACGCTCGCCTGTTCCCAGACCATCACGCTGGGCGGTGGAGCCGGGTATCGCCCCATCCACCTGATTGAGCATCCCATCAGTGGCTACTTCGATGTCGCGCACGGTGACGGCTTGTCCGCTCTGCTTCCGGCGTGGCTCCGACAGAACATGGCAGTCCGCGGCGCACGCATCACCAAGATGGCGAAGAACGTGTTCGGCACCGGCGGCGACCCGGTAGGCGCAGTCGAGGCGTGGCTGTTGGCGGTCGGCATGAAAGTCAAGCTGTGCAAGCTCGGCGTCAAAGAGGACAAATTCGAGGCCATGGCTCAGACGGCTCTGGACACATCCCGGGGCTTGCTGGCCAAGGACCCCGTGCACAACTCGGTCGCAACCATCACCGCGCTCTATCGTGCGGCCCTGTAGTCACTGCGGGTCTCTGAACTCCTCGCTCTTCTCGGGGAGGGTGGCCACCCTCCCCGATTGTCTCGGACGTGGTCACTTTGCTGTCGTTGCCGTCACGCCGCGTACATCAGGAGCCAGTCACGCAACGCGGCGAAGAACTCGTCGCGGGCGTGCCGCTCCAACCAGGGATAGTGGCCGCACCGGAGCAACTCGAGGTACTGCAATTGCGGCAACACGGACGCGAGAGTGTCGCGAATCATGCCTCCGGGGTGTGGGTCGCAGTCGCCGTGCACCATCAGGACCGGCGCAGTAATACGCGAGAACTCGGCAGGGTAGACGCCCGCGCGTTGCAGCCTCAGCATGTCCCGCCAGCTGTCAAGCCGGCCGCGGGCATCGTACTCGACGGTCTCATCCTGGTGCGGCAGCAACTCGCAGGAGTACAGCGATTCGAGTATCCTCCCCGTGACGCAGAGCCGCACGTCGGGGTCCGTGATGCGTCGCGCGACCTCCTCCAGCCGCCTCTCGATTGCCTCTGCCGCGCGTTCTCTGACCGTCGCCTGCAGACGGGTTCGTGACCGCGGGTCGAAAGTGCCACAGCCAATCAGAGCGAGTGCCTTCGGGCGTTCCGGGTGCTCCGCAGCATATGCGAGAGCCAGCATGGCCCCCCACGAGTGCCCGACGAGGAGCGGCGGCTCATCACCGCAGACGGAATCCAGGACCGACTGGAGGTCCTGGACATGCCGTGCAACGCTCAAAGGCATCTCCTCACGCCGGCGTTGAAACGGCTCGGCAACGCGGAACACGTCGCTCAGCCCTCGAGCCACAGGCGCCATGTACCCGGCCGCGCCGGGTCCGCCGTGCAGAACCACGACGTGTGCCCCGTGTGTACCGTAGTGCCGGATTGCGAGCGGACACTCCCCCGTCGTGTCAGGCATCTCGGCCTCGTTCCGAGGAGGGACGTGACCGTCGTGGCTCCAGCCTGGCTTCGCGCGTTGTAAGAGCGTCAGCGGCGGCACTCGGCGTCCCCGGTTCGCAATGCGTCTGCACGTCAGTCGCCTGTTCGGAGCGAGGCGGACCTCCAATCCTGCGATTTGCGGCCGCTGCAGCGACGGCGGTCTGGATGCGGTTGAGACGAGTCCCGGGGCGTTTCGCGCTGCGGATCCAGTACAGGACACCGCGCCTGTACGACGCCGCTGAGGCACTCCAGTTGGCGCGAGCATTCTCGCAGGCGTCGAGAGATGCGGCCAGGTCTTCCGGCTCCGCGAGGTTGTCAATCTCGTCCAGGGAATCCCACGTCCCCGTGTGCCTGGCGATGTCGACCATCTCCAGGCCCCGTGGCTGCATCAGCCCCAGCTCCGCGAGTTTGCGGACGCGTTCTCTGTTGGTCTTCGACCATTCGCTCGTGGGACTGCGCGGCGTGCACAGCAGCATCGTCTGCGTCTCGTCCAGCTTGATGAGCTTGCTGTCGATCCAACCGAAGCTGATGAGCTCCTCGACGATGTCATCGAATCCGGGGCGGGGTTTACCTGTCTCCTTCCGGAAGGTCACCAGCCACATGCCGGGCGATGTCAGGTGGTTCGTCGCCAGCCAATCGTGCAGCTGTCCACGGGTCGCCACGTGGACCCGTTCCAGGCTGTCGACTCGCCGTGACTGCGACATCTCGTCTGGTCCTCACGAGTGTGCTGCGCGAGACTCGCCGGACACTGGTCGACGCCTCCCCGCGGCGTCGAATAGAACGTGGAGGAACCACTCTGGAGGATTCTATCGCGGGGAACTCTCCTGGACAATGACAGCCCGGGATGCCACTCGACCTCATCACTGATGCGGTGTGTCGATCACAAGGGCGGACGCGTCATGTGGAAGTCGCAGAGAGATGTTCAAGCAGGATTGGCTCCGCAGGTAGGATTCGAACCTACAACCAGACGGTTAACAGCCGCCTGCTCTACCGTTGAGCTACTGCGGAAAGCGAACGCGGCGCATATTGTAGCATGATGTTGGGTTCATCCGCATCGTACGCCGGTGAAGGTTGTGGATTCGCGGGGAGGGAGTCAATTGCCGGACCTGGATTCGAACCAGGGCTAAGGGATCCAAAGTCCCCTGTGCTACCGCTACACCATCCGGCAGTGGGGGTTGCGTGCCGAAGGTCGGACTCGAACCGACACGGAGGTTACCCTCCAACAGTTTTTGAGACTGTCGCGTCTACCATTCCGCCACTCCGGCCCCGAACCAGAGGACTGCGAACGCGCCCGAGGCATCGCACGGCACCCAGCACGAGGCAACCGCGCGAAGATTCTAGCACACCGGCTAGCCGTCGGAGGAGCGCGGCGGCCACTCACACAGCAGTTGCTCGGGGAGTCTCACGAACTCGGCCAGCGGGATGGTCGTCCATGTCTCCGTCTTGATGCCGCCTTCAAGCGATGCCAGAGACAGCGGAAGTCTGGCTGCCGACTTTTGGTCCGCCGCCTCATAGATAATCATCATGTCGTAGGGTCCCAGCAGACCATAGGCCCCGACCGTCTTGATGCCAAGGTCGGCGATATGCTGGGCCGCCCGCTCCCAGGCGATGCCGAAGTCCGTAATGCTGTTGGGGCCCTCCGACGTGAACTTGATGAGAGTCACATAGGTCGTCACCGTCGTCCTCCTTCTGCAGGACCACTGCCGCGGATTGCGGTTGCCGTTCGCCGCAGGCCGTGGCGCTGCCGGCCTCTGCTCGAAATCAAACACAGCGTGATGGCCTTGTCAAATAGGGGCGGCGGACGCAGAGGGGTGCCGCAATGCCGCGACTGTCGTGCGGGAAAGCGAAGTGAGAACGGATCAGAACTCGCCGGATGGACCGCCTCCGCAGGAGCGAGGAGGAAGAGATGGTGCCGAGGAACAGAGTCGAACTGTTGACACGCGGATTTTCAGTCCGCTGCTCTACCAACTGAGCTACCTCGGCGCGCGCACAAATCTACCATACGAGGATGTCTCAGTCAACGTTTGGCCGAAAGGCTGCACCAGTACGAGACGAACGACCGGTCCGGACACGATTGCCGCACGGGCGCCAGCCGATGCGGGGTCGAGCAGGGACCCTTACGATTGGCGGCCGCCGCCGGGCCGTGTCAACGGTACCCCTGCCTCGCAAAGAGGACAGAGCGAAGGGACATACGCCACGGCCGGCGCGCGAAGACAGCTGAACAGAGGTACGCCGAACTCCACGGGAGACTGGCTGCGG
>JALNYR010000034.1:13397-19763 GCA_023229725.1 Dehalococcoidia bacterium
GTCGACGAGCACTCCCACTCCCACCACATCGCCTCCCACCGCACGCACGGCGTCCAGCGTCTCACGCACCGACTTCCCGGTCGTCAGGACGTCGTCTACAATCAGCACCTTCTCGCCCGGTTCGATGTGGAAGTCACGGCGCAACGCGCGAACGGTCCCTTCCTTCTCAGCGAAGATGCCTCGCACGCCCAGGTGCCTTGCCGTCTCGTACGACAGGATAACGCCGCCGGTCGTTGGCCCAACGACGACGCTCGGGTTGCGCCCCCGATAGAAGTCGGCAATCATCTTGCACAAGGTGCCGGTGTATTCGGGATACTGGAGGATGCGGAATTTCTCCCAGTAGACGCCGGAATGCAGTCCAGACGTCAGCTCGAAGTGGCCCTCGCGCACGACCCCCGCCTTCTTGAAGAGGTCCTCGGCGCCCGGCTGCGCTCCGACAACTGGTCGTTCCGCGTTCCTGGACATCTGCTTCCCTCGCTCACGCTAATCGAATTCGAAATGGTCGATTGTGCCCCACCGCGACGTGGGCCAGTAGATGAATCGCGCTTTGCCGATGAGGTTCTCCTCCGGGACCGTCCAGCCGTTGTGCGAATCGTTGGCGCTATTGCGGTTGTCCCCGAGCATGAAGTATTCCCCATCGGGAATCACCGTCGGCTCCATCTCGTAGCGAGGCTCTTCCTGGACGTACGGCTCGACGAGTGCGTTTCCGTCGACGTACACCGCGCCATCCCGTACCTCCACCGTCTCCCCGGGTAGGCCGATGACGCGCTTCACGAAAGGGAACTCCGAGTTCAGGGAGTCTGGAGGCTGGAAGACCACAACCTCGCCGCGCTCCGGCTCGCCGATGTCGTAGACAGCCTTGTCGACGATGATCCAGTCGCCATCCCGGATATTCGGCAACATGCACGAATACTGCACCTCATAGCCCTGCACGGTTGCCTTGAGGGGTACGAATATGGCGAGTGCAATAAGCGCGGTGATAAGGAATTCGCGGAGGACTCTCACAGCAACACGGGATTGTAGCATAAACCCTCCGGCACCACGGGGCGTTATCAATAGTAGAACCCGTCAGGCCACCGCGTGCCGGCACACGGCCCCGGCGAGCGGCAGCGCGAGAGACGGTTGCATCCACCTCCTGCCGAAGTGCCCCGCTCCGAGCGGGGCACTTCGGTTTCTCGGTCAGCTTGTAAGGGTCGAGCAACGGGTGCTAGAATTGCGCGTCGCGGGCCGCTAGCTCAATTGGTAGAGCAGCTGACTCTTAATCAGCAGGTTCAGGGTTCGATCCCCTGGCGGCTCAGTCGATGTCTCTCTTCCACCGCATCGCACGAGCCTGTTCCGCTGTGCCGTTCCGTGCATCCGATGTCATTCGTGCGCTCCGGCTGAGGCAACGATCTGTTCTTGCTGGGGGGGGGCCGCCGTCATTGCGTGCGGGTGGGCCTTCACCTATAATCGCATCCGGCACGTACTTGCCATGACCAGTCATCGACGACCAACACTCAACGGTCCACTTCTGACGGTTCTTGTTGTGGGCATCGCCATCGCTATCGCGCTCGCCATCCGCATCCTCTGGCCATACCCGAACGTTGCAGTGAACGGCGCGGTCTGGTTCCGCGAAATGGATGGCTGGTACCACATGCGCCTGGTGGACAGCCTCCTCGCCAATTTCCCGCACACCACACCGTTCGATCCGTACTCGTCGTATCCCCATGGCATCGAGCCTCCGTTCCACCCGTTGACGCGGTGGCTCATCGCGCTGGGCGCCATGTTGATTGGCGGGACCTCCCCGGCCGCACATACTGTCGACATGGTCGGCGGACTCTATCCCGCCATCCTTGGCGCGTTGACCATCGTGCCGGTGTATCTGATTGCACGACGTCTCGCCGGGCCGGTGGCGGCGGCGATTGCCGCCGTCGTGCTGGCAACGATGCCGGGCGAGTTCCTTTCGAGGTCGCTGTTCGGTTTCACCGATCACCACATGACGGAGGCATTCTTCTCCACGCTGGCTCTGCTCTTCCTGCTGCTCGGGACAGACGCGGCCGCAGCCGGCTCCGTCTCACTCAGCAGTCTCCGCGCGGGCGTCACTCCTGCGGCCCGGCGGACGCTCCTGTGTGCCGCTCTTGGCGGCCTGTCGCTTGGCCTCTATTTAGTGGGGTGGCGCGGCGGCTTGATGGTGCTCGCCGTCATACTTGTCTATACCGTCGTTCGTGCGGTGCTGGACTACGTGCGGAACATCGCCGCGGACGACGTAGTCCTCGTCTGTTCTCCCGCCGTCGCGATCGCCGGGATTATGGTGAGCCCTCTGATTCCGACGCACTGGACCCCCGCTCTGTATGTTGCCGCGTTGCTGGCGACAGCCCTCGCCCCGATTGCGCTCAGATTGCTCAACACTGCGGCGCGGAGTCGCCACGTTTCGCCGAGGGCTTATGTCGCAATCATCTGTGGCATTGCGGCGCTCTGTCTTGCCGCCATCGGCATCGTCGCCCCCGAGGTGCTGAGATACGCCCTCCGAGCACTTGACTTCCTGTTGCCTACAGGGGCCTCGCTTACCATCATGGAGATGCATCCTCTGTTGCTGCCGGGAGGAGAGTTCTCGCTGCGTGTCGCCTGGACCAACTTCGTGACCGTCCTTCCCGCCTCGGTTCTCGCCCTCCTCGTGCTGTGGCGCTCGCACCGTGCCCCGAAGGGCAACCACGTCACGTTGTTTGTCGTGTGGAGTCTCTGCATGCTGGTTGCCGTGCTGTTTCAGCGCCGGTTTGGATACTACTACGCCGTCAACGCGGCCGTACTCACCGGACTACTCGCCGCATGGGTTTGGAGAAGCGACTACGTGCAGACACGCATTCAGTCGCTGGGACGCAGCACACGCGTGGTCGCCGTAGCCGGAAGCAAGGCGGCGCGCAAAGCCCTGAGGGCCAATCGCGAGGAGAGGCGCGGAGCTGTCACACTCGTCGCGGTGCTTCTCGTGACATTCGTGGCTGCCATCCTGGCCCCGTGTGTCAACATGGCCCGCAACTTCGCCATTGAGCCGGGACTCATGACGCGCGGCTGGTATGAGACGCTCGGGTGGCTGCGAGACAACACACCCGACCCGCTTCCGGAGGGGAGCTACTACGCTCTGATTCAGCCTCCACCCGACGGCGCCGACTTCGACTATCCCGACCAGGCATGGAGCGTCATGGCATGGTGGGATTTCGGACACTGGATAACCCGTGTCAGCCATCGGATTCCCGTTGCCAACCCGTTTCAGAGCGGAGTGGAGACCGCCTCGATGTACTTCTTGTCCGGCTCAGAGGCCGAAGGGATCGGTGTATTGGGCTCAAGGGATTCACGCTACGTCGTGACGGATGCCCGCACCGCAGTGCTCGCGTTCCATGCCGTGGCTGCCTGGGGGGGACATCAGCGCTCCGACTACTACGAGGTCTACTCGCAACGGACGTCAACGTCGGGGCTTGAGACAATCGTCCTCTACTACCCGGAGTACTACCAGTCTATGCTCGTCCGCCTGCAGTGCTTCTCGGGACAATCGTACCAGCCTGACCAGTTCCGGGTCGTGACATACGAAGACGGCGGCGGACTGCCCGGCGCAGACAAGCTGATTGTGGACCTGGAGAGGTTCGACACCTACGAGGAGGCCATCTCATTCCTCCAGGCCGGAGACAGCGGCCACATGAGGCTGGTCAGTTCCGACCCCTTCGACTCGTGCGTGCCGCTCGAGACGCTCGCTTCGTACACGCTGGCCTTCGAGTCGCGGGAGACAGCCACGCTGAGCGGTCATCAGGTCCCGGCGGTCAGAGTCTTCGAGGTCGCCGGGATATAGACTCGGGCGCTCTTGCCGCGAGGCGAGGCAGCTGGTGGAGTACCGGCGATGGAGAGAGGAACTGAAAGCAACGACGGAGCAAGCCGCGGCAAGCCCGCGCTTGCCAGACGCGGCCTGAATCACTACCTCTCGGTCATCGCTCACACGGCCCGTTCTTCGCTCTATGCCAACGCGTTCTACATCATGCTGTCTCAGGCCGGGATGGCATTGCTTGGCTTCTTCTTCTGGGTCATCGTTGCGCGCTACTACACCGAGGCGGAGGTCGGATACAGCTCAGCCATCATCTCGGCAATCGGACTGGTCTCCCTCATCGCCCACATGGGCCTCGAGTCCTTTCTGGTGCGATTCCTCTCGCGGGCCGAGGCCCCCGTCAACCTGTTCAATACGTGTCTCACGTACTCGGCAATAGCCGCCTTCCTCGTGTCGCTTCTGTTCGCTGCCGGCATGACCGTGTGGTCGTCGGAGATCGGCTTCGTCGCAACTCAACCGGTATTCCTGGCGGCATTCGTCTGTTTCTCCGTCGCCTCGAACATATCCGGCACGACCTCCGGTGCGCTGATAGGGTGCCGCAAGTCGCACCTCCTCCTCGTCAAGGACACGGCCTTCGGCGTAGTGAAACTGGCTCTGCCTCTTCTGTTTGTCGCGTACTTCCACTCGTTCGGCATTGTCGCCAGCTGGGGCATAGCCACGATGGCAGGGACGGTCATCGCCCTCATCGCCCTGGTACCCAGGGCCATTCCGGGCTACGTCTTCGCTCCCGCCTTCGGCGCCAGGCTTGTCCGCAGGGCATGGGGCTTCTCCAGCCTCAGCTACGGCATCACGCTTGTCGGCACAATGCCCAAGTACGCGATGCCCCTCATCGTCATCAATGCGCTCGGGCCGGAAGAGAACGGCTTCTTCTACGTTGCCTGGGCTGTGGCGACCGTGCTCTACCTCATCCCCGGCGCCGTGGCGCAGTCGCTGTTTGCCGAAGGGTCCTACAACAAGCGCGCCCTCAGGCGGCACGTCGTTCACGCTTTCGGGATGAGCTACCTGCTGCTCATTCCGGCGTGTCTGTTCTTCGTCCTGCTGGGAGGACCGATTCTGTCCACTTTCGGCGCCGGCTACTCTGAACGTTCTCTCGACCTCCTCAGAATCCTGGCACTGACAAGCCTTCCCATGACCGTCGAACGTGTGCACTTCTCCGCGCTGCGAGTACGCGGTTATCTGAAGGAAGTGCTCAAGTGGCGGTCGCTGCTGACGGTGTGCCTCATCGCTGCAAGCTGGTACTTCGTCCGAACTGAGGGGCTTGAGGCAATAGGCTGGGTGTACCTCGTGGTGCACGGCGTGAGCGCGGTCCTCATCCTCGCGCTCCGAAGGGGAGCGTGGGGTGAGAAAGAGGGCGCCGTTCAAGCGAGCTGACCGGCTCGTTCTGCCGCCACGTCGGGGCCGGAGCGGAGATTCCACAGCGGGGAGTGTCAGCAGCCGTGCGACACCCGGCTGCGTCTCGCCGTCCCTTCAACGTACCCTGCGCCGACGCACAACAGTGCGAGCAGGGTCGTCGCGCCCTGTCGCAGTGCCACCCCCGGTCGCGACCCCAGCGACCGCACTCGCGCAACACCCTCCCGAGCAAGCACACCCAGAAGCTCCCACTCCGTATCGAGGATTCGCTCCTCGGGGACGCTGTCTCTCCGGAACGCAGCTTTGAAGCGACCTTCCCAATAGGCGCGCCGCATCAGCGACCGCGCGGCAAGGCGGTACTTGCGCACGCGATGCCAGACTACAATGTCCGGTACGTAGTAGATAGAGTTCCCGGTCTCGTTTGCAGCCCGCCTGGAGAACTCCGGCTCTTCGCCTCCTACGCCGCGCCACCCACCCGTTCCCCATCCCGAGATGCCCAGTCTCTCATTGAACAGGCGCCCACCGTCGAACGCAGCGCGGCGGAACGACATGTTTGCGCCGTACCCATTTCGCACCACCATCGGCAGCGGTGAGCGCCAGTACGTACACGACACCATCCAGTAGAGCTCTCTGGGGAACCACTCCATCGACGGCGTATCCCAGAGCGGCAGGATTGCCCCTGCCACGCCGATGGCGTCGGGATGACCCGAATAGAACGCGTGTGTCTCCTCGCACCATGTCTCCGCGAGGACGGCGTCATCGTCGGCGAAGGCGACGATGTCACCCCGCGCATGCCGCACTCCGACATTCCGCGCCAGCGCGACGCGGGGTTCTGCGTCGACGTACAGAGCTCTCGCACCCGCAACCCTGAGATGGCTTAGCCGTTCACCAACCAGGGCAAGGAGGGACTCCGACTTCTGCACGACAATGAGCAGCTCGTCCACCGGTGAGGTCTGCCTCTCGACGCTGTCGAGAAGGGCATGGATGTCAGCGGCACGTTGCAGGCTGTAACAGGGAACGACGAGGGAAACGCTGCAGGCATCGTGGGGCACACGGGCGGCGGCATCCTCGCTGGATGAGAGAGCAGCAGCTTCGCCGACATCGACCATCGCGTCAGAACCTCTTGGTGAACAGCGTCCTGGCTATCCTGGCGCCGTCGCGCAGCGCTC
>JALNYR010000213.1 GCA_023229725.1 Dehalococcoidia bacterium
TGCGCCCGACGGAGTTCCGCCTGCTCTACCACCTCGTGAGCAATGCCGGACAGGTGCTCACGCACGAGACGCTGCTGCGCCGCGTCTGGGGCTACGAGTACCGGGACGAAGACCAGTACCTCTGGTTGTACATCACCTACCTCCGCAGGAAGCTGGAGGAGGACCCGAAGCATCCGAAGTACATCATCGGCGAGCGCGGCATCGGCTACCGGTTCATGGAACTGGAAGAGAAGTAGCGGCCGGCTCCCGATCGCCACAGCCCGTGTGTCAGTCTCGCGGAGGTGCGCCGGCGCCTGCGGAAAGCAGGCGGCGGACCCTGCTCCCGTCCGGCGGGTGCGTGAACTCCGCCCGCGTCCTGAACCCTGAGTCGCGAAGCTCCCGCAAGGTCAGGGCCATGACATCGTACCCAACGTAGCGCGCCGCGACGCGGTCGGCCTCGTATTCGGCCATCCAGCTGAGGCTCGCCGCCGCCACTACAGGCACCAGGCCTCCCGCCGCCATCCTCAGGGCCGTCGGAAGGTCGAGCGCGAGACCAAGAGCCACGCCCCCAAGCGCCGCGAGGATGCAACCGGACAGCAGCAACTCCCAGTGGCGACACTTCAGGTGGGCCAGCTCATGGGCCATGACGCCATCGAGGGCGTCGGCAGACAGGCTCCGGGCGAGCGCGCCGCCGAGCCGGATGCGACTGCCCCTGCCGCCGGCGACAGCCGCGATGGCGCGCGCTCCGCGCCAGGCAGGAGAGAGCTCAACGGGAAACGCAGCATCGAGCGAGACGCGCATGCGATCGGCGAGGATTCGCAGCGTCTCGGGAACATCCGTCCAGCGCAGCCCCACGAGGCCCTTCTGCTTCCCGGCGCCCTGTCCCTGGGCGCCGGCCACGTGGAGCTGAATAATGTCGTGCCAGGTCATCGTCACCTCAAGTATACAACGAACTCGGCCGGCTTCCGCCACGCCTCGCGGTCCGTACGTCCCGGTGCTCACACGGCGCCGGGGATAAAGAATGTGGGGACACCATACTCATTTCCGGCCCGGTACAGGTCACGCACGTATGCCGGCATCGTGGAGCATTCACCGCCCAGGACTGCGTCCCGTAGCGGCGTCATGAAATGAGTATGGTGTCCCCACAAAACGGGGCGGGGCGGGGCAACTACCCCGCCCGCCGCAAACCCCCGGCTGCATTCAGCGCACCGTGACGTCGCTCCCCAGCACTTCGACACTGATGTCCGGCTGGTAGTACGCGTACGCCTTCGATGCCACCGCCTTCGCCTTTACCGGGTAGAGGGCTTTCACCTGGAACTCGAGCGATACGCTTTCTCCCTGCCGCAGGTTCTCGATGTAGAAGATGACCTTCCTGCCGGCGATTTCGTACCGTTTGAGCTGAGCGTCGTCATCGACGGCGCAGGCGAGCGTCTCTTCGACCGCCGCGAAGCCGGTGGGGATGGAGATGTCCATGACAATCATGCCCGCTTCCGCAGGCTGCGGCGGATTGAAGGCGAGCCGCGCGGAGACGGTCACGATGTCGTCCACCTCCACGTCAGTGGTGTCGTACTCCACCTCGATGGCGAGAACGTCGAGCGCCTCGCTCTCCACGTCCGGCAGATTGAAGCGCCGGACGAGCTGGCCGACTGCCTTGCCCTTGCCATCGACCGTCACTTCGTAGTCGCTGTCGACAGCCAGCTCGACGACCTGCAGCACGTCGTAGTTCTCCGGCGTGATGCGGATGGTCCGGTCGAAGTCATCGCCGGTCACGGTTATGTCGAGGTCAACGTCCGCCCGGGCGCCGGACTGGTACTCGACGAGCGCCTGGATGCCAACGACCGTGTCCTGCGTCGAGCCGAAGCCGCCATACGCGTTCCTCTGGCTCGTGAGCCACTGGGCGGCGCGGGAGGCGTTCAAGGTATCGCCGTGGCGCAGCAGCGCCATGGCGGCGTAGCCGGTCGTCTCGATGGCGGCGCTGCTCTGCTGCACAGGGTACGGCATCATGGCCGGCGTCTTCTGCTGTCCGTCGACCGGCCGCACGGGGCTGCCCCAGTAGAGGCCGTTCTCGTCTTCTTCAGCCAGGTCCATGAGCATGTCGACGGCTTCGTTGCTCTTCGGGCTCCCGCCAAGCTCCAGCGCGTACGAAGTGAGCGCCACGGTGTAGGCATCGTCCATGCCATCGAGTCGCCCCTCGAGGTAGTCAACCGCCTTCCCTGCCGCGGACGTCTCGCCCGCCTCCATGAGCGCGATGGCGACGAACGCTGTCAGGGCGTCTTTGCCCTGGAGCCCGCCGACCATCTCCTGGTGGTGGACAAAGCCGACCTGGTCGAACGAACCGTCTTTGTTCTGGTGTGACAGAATCCAGTCCGTCGCATCGTCGAGCACTGCTTCGTCGATGTACATGATGTCGCGCGCCTCGGCGAACGACTTCAGCACGAAGGCGGTGAGCCAGAGGCTGCCTTCGTCATCGCTCTGCCCGAAGGCGGAGAAGCTGCCGTCGTTCCGCCGGTAGGTCAGTTCGCGCTGGTAGCCGGTTATCATGAGCTTCTCGGCTTTCGCCATAACCTCGGGCTTGAGCTGTCCGCTCTCGTCGAGGTAGCGGATGATGTAGACGTTCGGTGCGAAGAGCATCATGTTCTGCTCGCCACAGCCGAACGGCATCTGGATGAGCGATTCCAGCCCTTCCATCGTCTGGGTCAGCAGGCTGGCCGAGAGGGCCAGGTACGCCCGGCCCGAGCCGGCAACCGCCGTCGCCGGGATGAGCGTCTCGATGTCTCTCACATCGCCGTCGGAGAGCACGAGGTTGTCGACGACTTCTCGCGACACGCCCTCGGGCTCGATGATGATGGTCTTGCTCAAGGCGTCCGCGGCCCGCTGCCCCTGCGCCTTCACCTCAACCGCGTTCACGCCGAGGTGCCTGGGGCGGATGGTGAACTGCGCTGAGCCGAGGTCGTTCGGGCCAACGGTCACCATCTGCACCGGTTCGTCGAGCAGGTCGAACCAGTCGGCCTCCTCGAGCTCGACGCGTATCTGCTGCTCCGCATCGACGTAGTTGTAAATGGCGACGGACACGGGGAACTCCTCGCCGCGTATCGCTGCGTACGGCATGTCGAGCGTCAGGAAGAACGGCTGGAAAGCACGCAGCTCGGCCTCCGCGACGCCGAGTCCCAGGTCACGGGATACGGCCACGGCCCTTAGCATCCACGTCGTGATGCTGTCCGGCACGGTCACGTCGAGCGAGGCGCGTCCTGAAGAACCGGTCTCCAGGTCCTCCCATATCCACGTCTCAGGGAAGTACTGGCGCACTCGCTCCACCTCGACGAGCCCTTCGCCCTGTGGCGCGGCCGCCGACGGGACCGCGGGGGGCATGGCGCCATTGGCCTGCATCGCGTCCTTCTCGGCCATGCCGAAGCCGCCCATGAGGCGGAAGAGCCCTTCCCAGAAGCCGTTCTGCCCCTGCCATTCGAACGACTTCCCTTCGGGCACGGAGTTGTTG
>JALNYR010000035.1:0-1976 GCA_023229725.1 Dehalococcoidia bacterium
GGAGAGGCCGAGACTTTCGGCGGCGATGATGCTCGCGATGCTGAAGCAGTCGTGCAGCTCACACACGTTCATGTCGTCAGGCCCGATGCCAGCGATCGAGTATGCCTGCTTGACCGAGACTTCGCGGGCGCGGATCCTGGGGGCGTAGTCCTTCTGAGCGCTGAGCTTGCCCGACGATGCCTGGCCGACCCCGGCGATGTACACCGGCTTCTTCGTCAATTTCTTCGCCACGTCTTCCGAGCACAGCACCATGGCCGCCGCGCCGTCGGAGAACGGACAGCAATCGTACAGTTGCAGCGGCGTGCACACCATGAAGCTCTTCAGCACGTCCTCAACCGTGATTTCCTTCTGGAACTGCGCGTACTTGTTGTGGACGCCGTACTTGTGCGACTGTACCGAGACGAGCGCCATCTGGTGCTTCAGTCTCTCCAGCGGCACGCCGTACTTCGAGGTGTAGAGGTGCGCCAGCATCGCGAAAAAGCCCGGGAAGGTGAGGCCGATGGGGTACTCATAGTGGGAGTCGTGCGCCATCGCGAATGTGCGCGTGGCGAGCGGAGTGCCCATCTTTGCCGAGGTCTCGACGCCGCCGGCGATGACGATGTCGTAGAAGCCGGACGCGACCCACATGAACGCGTCGCGTATGGCGAGGCTGGCCGAGGCGCAGGCGCCTTCAAACCGTGTGGCAGGCACGTTCGTGGCCCCGAGGTCGTCGGCGATGTACGACTGTATCATCACCTGCCCCTCGGAGAAGTCCCCGAGCACGTTGCCCACGTAGATGGCCTGGATATCCTTGTTCGTGATGCCGGACTCGGTGATGGCATCCATCGCAGCTTCGTTGAACAGCTCAACGGATGACTTCTCGGCCGCGAAGGTGAAGGGCGTGTGGCCGACGCCGACAATCGCTACTTTTCTCATATGCCTGAACCTCCTCGCAGACTGACCTGCATTATACCAGTGCCCCGCTGGACGCCGCAGCCGCGTCCGCTGGCCCGGCCTGTGTCATCTGACGCCCAGCACCTGCCGGGCGATGGCCCATCGCTGCATCTCTGACGTCCCCTCATATATCTCCGTCACCCGCTGGTCGCGGGCGTACCGCTCCACCGGTGCCTCGCGCGTGTAGCCGTAGCCGCCGAATATCTGCACCGCGCGGTGGCAGATGCGGCCGGCCGACTCGCTCGCAAAGAGCTTGGCCATGGCCGATTCCTTTATCCCCAGGTTGCCGCGGTCGATGAGCCACGCGGCCCGGTATGTGAGCAGCCGCGCAATCTCCAGCTCCGTCGCCGAGTCGGCCAGCATCCACTGGATGGCCTGCATCTGACCCAGCGCCTTGTCGAACGCCCGCCGCTCCTTCGCGTAGCGCACCGCTTCGTCGAATGCTGCCGTGGCGATGCCCAGCGCCTGAGCCGCGACGGCCACGCGACTCTTGTCGATGGACTCCAGCGCGATACGCAGCCCCTGTCCCTCCTCTCCGATAAGGGCGCTCGACGGCACGGTGCATTCCTCGAACACAAGCTCGTTGGTCGAGCTGCAGTGCTGCCCGGTCTTCCTCTCGCGCCTGCCCACGGTCAGACCCGGCGCCGACTTCTCGACCACGAAGGCGCTCACTCCCCTGTGCCCGAGTCCCGGGTCGCGCGTGCCGAACACCACGCCGAACGACGATTCCTCTCCGTTGCTGATGAAGGTCTTCACACCGTTCAGCACGAATCCGGTGTCCGTCTTCCTGTAGCGCAGTTGCATCGGCGCCACATCGCTCCCGCCGCCCGGCTCCGTGAGCGCGAAGAAGGCTATCTCCCCCTTTGCACAGCGCGGCAGGTACTCCCGCTTCTGCGCGTCGGTTCCGTGCAGGCAGAGGCCGTCCATGGCGATGCCGCAACTCACGAGGTACGCCACCGAGAGTCCGCCGGAGCCTCGTCCAAGTTCTTCGGTCGCGATGCAGAGCAGTGTCTTGCCGCCGCCACCGCCGCCGTACGCCTCCG
>JALNYR010000035.1:1986-19330 GCA_023229725.1 Dehalococcoidia bacterium
CCACATATCCCCATCCCGGCCAGTTGCCGCCACGTCTCCACGGGGAATCGCTCCTCGTCTTCCCAGCGTGCCGCGTGCGGCACAACCTCGGAATCGACGAATTCCTTCACCGCCGCCCGGAATAGCCTCTGCTGCTCGTCGTGTTCGAAGTCCACTGGTGCTTCCTCCTCACCTCTCGCTCGGAGCCTCCGGCAGTCGCGACAACTCCTTCAGACAGCGGGCGCAGTAGCCGCAGCCCTTGATGTCCGTGTCCTGGAGCACCTGTGAATAGTGCATGACGCACTGCGGGTGGTCGCAGTGCTCAAGGCCCATAAGGTGGCCGGTCTCGTGGAGCACCTCTTTGGCCGAGCGCTCGACGAGGAGCCGCCGGCCGCCCCGGCGTCCAACGGTGCCCGCCATGAGGCGGGCGAGCGAGACGACCGCTGCGCGCCGTTCGGGCGCCGCGTAGCCGAAGACGTAGTCGAGGCCGGCTGCCGACAGGTCGAGCCCCAAGAGGCCGACCGTCAGCTCGTCGTGCCGGACGCTCGAGGGCAGCAAGGAGAGCACCTGCCCCGCGTCGAGTGTCGTCGCGGGGCCGTCGGGTTGCGGGTCGGGGAGGGTGGAGGAGACGACCAGCTTCCAGGGCAGGACGGTCCGAACCCGCCGGGCTATCTCCCTCGGCAGGTTAGCCGCCACGCTCGCGAACGGGACGATGGTCAGCTTCATGCTGCCGCCCCTCCGGTGCGGCGGTTCTGCCGCACGCGTCGCGCGCGGCAACTTCCAATCCGTCCGGCGGGCAGTTGCCTCTCGGAGCGGGACGCGCGTCCAGCTGTCATCTTCATACCGAGCGGAAGTAGTGGTCGAGTATCGGCGCGAGCTTCCGCTTCGTCTCGGGCGGGACAAGGTCCGGCTTCGTCACGATTGCGTCGGCCAGTGCGGAACCGCAGCGGCACGTTCTTCCGGCGGGCAGGTCGCGCACGATGCGCTTGACCACGGAACGGGCGGTCTCCGCGCCCCTGAGGAGGTTGCGGAGGATCATCTCGGCGGTCACTGAGTCGTGTTCGGGATGCCAGCAGTCGTAGTCGGTGACGAACGCCACCGCCACGTAGCACATCTCCGCCTCCCTGGCCAGCTTCGCCTCCGGCAGCGCCGTCATGCCGACGACGTCCGCGCCCCAGGCACGGTACATCTCCGATTCGGCCCGGGTGGAGAACTGGGGCCCTTCGATGACCACGTACGTGCCGCCGGCATGGGCAGTCGCGCCGGTCGACGCCGCGGCGCTGCACGCCGTGCTTCGCATCTCCGGGCAGAACGGGCTGGCGAAGGAGACGTGCGCGACGATGCCATGGCCGAAGAACGTGGAGGCGCGCTGTCGAGTGCGGTCGATGAGCTGGTCCGGGATGACGATATCCATCGGAGCGAGGTTCTCCCTCAGGCTGCCGACCGCATTGATGGAGACAATGCGCTCGACGCCCAGCGTCTTCAGTGCGTAGATATTGGCCTGGAACGGAACCTCGGTGGGGAGGATGCGGTGGCCGCGGGCGTGGCGGGGCAGGAAGGCGACGCGCCGGCCTTCGAGCGTTCCGATGAGTATCGCATCGCTCGTGGGACCGTATGGTGTGGTTATCCTTCGCTCGACGACGTCGGTCAGTCCGTCCATCTGGTACAGGCCGCTGCCGCCGATGATGCCGATTGTGGCGTCAACCATGGATGCTGCCTCCGCAGCGCATTCTATACACACCCGCCGCATCGGGCAATGGCCGACGCAGTGTGACATAAGACCCAGGTCGGCCTGTCCTTGCCCGGACGCGGTGCAGGGTGGCATCTCGCAGGGCATGCTGCACGTGCCCGCACGGGCCGCGCGGTGGGATGACGCTGCGGAATCACGTCTCCGTGGTTGGCATGTGCGAGACTGAAACGATGCAATTCCTGTAGGGGAGGGTCTCAGACCCTCCCGCCATCGTGACGTCTCTCGCCCACCGTCGCCGCAAACTCTTGCTCTCCCCGTCGGTCATGACGGCAGGCACCCACGGCGATCCGGCCGGGACCCGGTGGACGCTTGGCCTTGCTCGCGGCTGTTGATTGCCGCCGGCCTCACGCGTACACTGCTTCCCGTTCAACCGGGGCGCCTCGCGGCGCAGGAATCGCCGGTTCAAGACAAGGAGTCAGGGGCACATGGGAACGAACAGGCCGGCCATCACGGACATCTCCGCACTGGAAATCATCGACAACCGCGGCCGGCCGACGATACGGGCCCGGGTGTACACGGACGCGGGCTGCTGCGGTCGGGCCGATGTCCCGTGCGGCTCGTCGACCGGCTCCTACGAGGCGTTCGACCTTCGCGACGGCGATGCGCGCTACGGTGGCCGCGGCGTCCGCCGGGCAATCGCCAACATCCACGACGTGCTCCGTCCGGCGCTCGTGGGACAGGATGTTACCGACCAGCGGGGGCTCGACCAGTTGATGCTCGACCTGGATGGCACGCCGAACAAGTCCCGGCTGGGTGGAAACGCCCTCCTGGCTGTCTCCATGGCCGCGGCACAGGCTGCCGCCGCATCGCTGCGCCTACCGCTCTACCGCTACCTGAGCGCTGATGGCCACGTGCTGCCCGTGCCGCAGTCGTGCCTCATCAACGGCGGCGTCCACGCCGGCAACGACCTGGACGCGCAGGAGTTCTGCGTCATGCCCGTCGGCTCCCCTACGTTCGCGGAGGCCACGAGACTTGTCTGCGAGGTCTTCGAGACCCTCAAAGGACTGCTGCAGCGGAAGCACGGGAAGCTGGCGACCAACTTCGGCGAGGACGGCGGCTATGCCCCACCCCTCCGCACCTCTCGTGAGGCCATGGACCTGCTGTGCGAAGCGGTCACACAGACGGGATGCGTTGGTGACGTTGTCTACGGTCTCGACATTGCGGCAACGCCCCTGTACGACAGTGCCTCCGGCACGTACCGGTTCGACGGTCGCTCCCGCACGCCGGAGGAGATGATTGCCGCCGTGCTGGACCTCGTGCGCGAGTATCCGTCCATCGTCTCCGTCGAGGACCCGCTGCAGCAGGACGACCTTGCCGGCTGGAAGGTTGTTGTGGACTCGCTTCCGGGTGTACTGGTGGTGGGGGACGACCTCACCGCGACGAACCTGGGGCGTCTCCGCCTCGCCGTCGGCGCGGGCGCGATGAACGCCCTCCTCTGCAAGGTCAACCAGGCGGGAACGGTGACCGAGTGCATGGATGCCGCCCGGTTTGCCCAGCGTCACACGTGCCCCGTTGTCATGTCGCCCCGCTCCGGCGAAACGGAGGACGACATCCTCTCCGACATCAGCGTGGCGCTCAACGCGGGAGCGTTCAAGATTGGAGGACCGCACGGCAGCGACCGCGGCGCGAACTTCAATCGGTTCCTCGAGATAGAAGCCGAACTCGGCCCCGTGGGCAGCTACGCAGGCCGCGACTTCGCCCAATTGGCCTGACGCCCACCAGCGGCGTGTCTTCGAGAGTGGGTAGCCGGCAGAGTGAGTGTCCCCACCGAGCAAGAGGAGGTACACGAAGATGACTGTAGTTCATGTCCCGGGAAAGGAGTCCGGCCACATCATGCTCTACGCTCTCAGCACCTGCGGCTGGTGTCGGAAGACCAGGGAGCTTCTCGAGGAACTGGGCGTGGCGTACGACTACGAGTACGTTGACCTGCTCCGCGGCGCCGACAGGGAGAGAGCCGTCCGAGAGATAAGCGTTTGGAATCCGGGCGTCAGCTTCCCGACTCTCGTCCTGGACGAGAAGAAGAGCATCATCGGATTCAAGGAGAATGACATCAGGGAGGCGGTGGGGAAGTGAACGAACAGGAAGTGACGACTGCCGAGACCGACGAGCTGGTCACGACGCTGAGCAGGGACGCCGAAGCGGCCGGCTATCACCTCAATCCGGACGTGGACTTCACAAAGGGCCTCGTCAAGAGCCTGATTGTGAACGAGCGCCGGTATGGCTACCGGGCCTGTCCGTGCCGTCTCGCCTCGGGAGACGAACGGGAAGACCTGGATATCGTCTGTCCATGCGACTACCGGGATCCGGACCTCAGCGAATACGGGACCTGCTACTGCGCCCTGTACGTTTCCGAGGCGGTCAAGGCCGGGGACAGGCAGGCGGGCAGCATACCGGAGCGAAGGCCGCCGGCGGCGGAGAGGAAGAAGCGGGCCCGCAGCAAACGCGGCAGTCTGTCCGGGCTGTCGCTGCCCGTGTGGCGCTGCAGGGTCTGCGGCTACCTCTGCGCGAGGGGCGAGCCGCCCGATGTGTGCCCCATATGCAAGGCGAAGAAGGACCGGTTCGAACGCTTCCTCGAGCCTGCGAAGTGAGACCAATCACCGCAGCCCCGGTGCGTTGATGGCTGTCTCCGGCTGACTCGGATGACGCTGCCTCCAGTTCCTCCTGTACGATGGGGCCAGGCTGGATGCGGAGCGATGGGCGCCACGTCCGCCGGCCGAAAGCCACCCACGCGTCGGCCCCGGAAGCGCGCTGTTCCGGTCTCGCGCAGGGGCACGCGGCTGCGTGCCCGTCGGGGCGAGGCGTGTCCGTCCTGCCTCTCCTTGAAGAGCAGAACCCGGGGTGACACAATGCTGGGATTCCGCTCCTGCCGGACACGCGCTCCTCATGAGGCAAACGAAGCGCGTCCGGCGCCGGGACAATGAAGGAGGTACCAGTGGACCTCGTGGATGAGCTTCGGAGCATCGTCGGCGCGGACTTCGTGGTCACACGCCGCGACCAGATGCAGCAGTACCTGCTCGATGAGACGCCGCAGGCCGTCAAACCCGTCGCAGCCGACAACGTCATCGTCGTCAAGCCGGCGAACGCGTCTCAGGTTTCCGATATCCTGAAGCTCGCCAACCGCACGAAGACGCCTGTGTTTCCCAGGGGAGGAGGCACCAGCACGGTCGGCGGGCCGATTCCGACGAGCGATGGCATCGTGCTTTCTCTCGAACGCCTCGATCGCCTCATCGAGATAGACATGGAGAACCTCATGGTGGTGGCGGAGGCCGGCGTTACGATGGAGACCCTGCTCCGTGCTGTGGAGGCCAAGGGACTGCTCTTTCCTCCGCACCCCGGAGACGAAGGGGCGCAGGTCGGCGGCATCATCGCCTGCAACGCGGGCGGCTCGCGCGCCGTGAAGTACGGCATCGTGCGGAACTATGTGAAAGGGCTGGAGGTCGTCTTCCCCACGGGCGAGATCGTCACCATGGGCGGCAAGCTGCTCAAGAACAACACCGGGCTGGACCTCATCCACCTGATGATAGGCAGCGAGGGCATCCTCGGCGTCATCACGAAGGCGGTCTTCCGCCTCTATCCCAGGCCCGCCATGACCGCCGTGCTGCTCGTGTCATTCGCGGAACGACACGCGGCCGTGGCCGCCGTGCCGAAGGTACTCCAGGCGGGCATCATCCCTCTCGCCATTGAGTACGTTGAACGCGACATCATCGAGATATCAGCGCGACACCTCGGCCTGACCTGGCCGGCGAAGACCGGAGATGCGCACATCATCTTCACCGTGGATGGCAGCAATGAGGATGACGTCTATGGCCAGTGCCAGCGCATCGCTGAGGTGTGCGACGCGAACGGCGCCGTCGACACGCTCTTCGCCGAGACAAAGCAGGAGCAGGATGCCATCCTCAAGATGCGGAACGAGCTGTATGGCGTGCTCATGCCGGACCTCGCCGAGTCGCTGGACCTCGATGTGCCGCCCGCCCGGGTGGCTGACTTCCTGGACGCGGTCGAGCGCATCGCCGTGCAGTACGGCAGCCGCATTCCGAACTACGGGCACGCCGCCGACGGCAACCTCCACCCGCACCTCATGATGGACCTGCAGCAACGCGAGCTGCTCTGGACCGTCAAGGATGCCATCTACGAGGAGGGCGCGAGACTCGGCGGCATCGTCACCGCGGAGCACGGCGTCGGCCGCTCTCGCCGCGTGTACTTCGACCGCTATACGGATGAGACGTCGAAGCAGCTCATGCGCGGCATCAAGCAGTTGTTCGACCCGAACAACATCCTCAACCCCGGCGCCGCGATTACATAGCCTGCGGTTTCCCTGCAGACAACTGAAGGCACGCATACCTGCTCTCATGGAGCGTCACAACGCTCTGAGAGCGGGACGGCGTCCTTGGCAGGACACCGTCCCTGGTCGCCTCGCCGAACCCGGAGACGCTACTTCTCTTCGATGGGCGCGACCGGTGCGTTCTTCTTGACGGACTCTATCCCGGCCTTGGCGCTTTCCTTCGTCTTGTAACCCTCTCCACCCGTGGCAATCGTCTGCCCGTTGGTCGCCACCAGCCTCCACCGGAACTCGCCCTTGGGGTCCTTGTACAGTTCAAACTTCGTCGCCATGCCACTCCTTCGTGCCGGTGGGTTGAATTGCCCACCTCAACACCGGCCCTTAGCTGCGACCTTACTCCAACTTCCTGCCTGATGCAACTCGGCGCTCATGATGCTCCCGCACGGTCTCAAGTCGTCTCTGTAGGGTTGATTAGACTTTCTCCTCACGGTGGCGTTCAATTGTCGACTCTGGACCGTTGCGGACTTATCGTAGAGAAGGAGGACCATATGCTCAAGGACTTTAGGGCGTTCATCACCAGAGGCAACGTTGTCGACATGGCTGTGGGCATCATCATCGGCGTGGCCTTTGGCGGCATCGTCTCGTCGGCCGTGAACGACGTCATCATGCCGCCTATCGGCCTCGCGCTTGGCAACATCGACTTCTCGAACCTGATGCTGGTGCTGAAGGAGGGTTCGGCTCCGGGACCGTATGCCTCGCTGGTTGCGGCGAAGGCTGCGGGCGCGGTAACCATCAACTACGGGCAGTTCATCAACACCATCATCAACTTCCTCATCATTGCCGCCGTGGTGTTCTTCCTCATCGTTCGACCTCTGGCGAAGCTGCAGGCCAGGCAGAAGGCTGCGGTGCCGGCGGCAGCCCCCAGCACGAAGGAGTGCTCTTTCTGCTTCTCCACCATACCGCTCAAGGCCACCCGCTGCCCGAATTGCACTTCGCAACTGACGAAGTAGACGCGCGGGCTAGTGGCGCATACATGCCGCCTGCCTTTCGCGGGGGCACGCGGTTGCGTGCCCCCGCAGGTGGAAGGCGGGCGGTCGCTGTGCATGGCGCGGATCTCCGTGTCCGCCCCCTGAGGTGGGTCGGAAGGTATTCGAAGGGGCGCCATGTGTCTCCCCGTTCTCCCCGTGACGCCCGGTCTGCCTTCTGCTAGAATGCCGCGGCCCCGGAGCGGTTCGCAACAACCATGCCTCGTCCTCGCAGACCACGAATCTTCTACGGCTACTGGCTCGTGGCCGTCATCTTCGTCTTCATGCTGCTGTCGTACGGCTGCGGTTCGTTCGTGTTCAGCCTCTTTGTGAAGCCTCTCGAGTCGTCGCTGGGCTGGGGGCGCGGACAGGTCATGGTCGGTTTCACCATCTTCTTCATCGTTCAGGGACTGACGTCTCCGTTGGTGGGACGCATCGTGGACCACCATAGCCCACGGCGCGTCATCCCGCTCGGCGCGCTGGTGATGGGGCTCGGCTTCGTGCTCGCGAGCCTGGCGGTTGACCTGTGGGTGTACTACGTGGCCTACGTCATCATCGGCGCCGGCTCCGCCGGCATGGGGGTCGTCCCCGGCAGCACCGTCGTCTCCAACTGGTTCCGGCGCAGGAGAGGCGCGGTCGTGGGCATCATGTCAGCCGGGATGGGCGTGGGCGGGCTCGTCATGGCCCCCCTCGTGGCGCGCATCATCCAGGACTACGGCTGGCGGTCTGCGTACCTTGCGATGGCCGTCATCATCTGGGTTGTCGCCATCCCGCTGTCGCTGGCATTCATCAGGACGAAGCCGGCCGACAAGGGCCTCTACCCGGACGGCGACGCGGACGACGCGGCGTTCCAGCGCGCGTCAGCGTCCTCTCGGGTCGAGGCGCAGAGCCTTTCCCTGCGACAGGCGACGAAGAGCACTGCAATCTACCTCATCGGACTGTCGTTTCTCCTCAGCGGTTTCAGCAATACGGGCGCCCTGCATGCACCCGTGCCGTTCCTGGAGGACATAGGGTTTCCGACCGCGACGGCGGCCGCTGCGCTCGGCACGGTGGGGTTGGGCAGCGCCGCCGGGAAGGTGTTCTTCGGTTGGCTGTGCGACCGCATCCCTCCGAAGCGTGCCTCAGCTCTGGGCCTGACGCTCCAGCTCTGCGGCGTCCTCGTGCTGCTGCTGATACGTGCGGATTCGCCGCTGGCGCTCATATGGGCCTACGCCCTGCTGCTCGGATTCGGCCTCGGCAGTTGGCTGCCGACCATGTCGATGCTGGTGAGCACGACCTTCGGGCTCACGTACTACGGCTCCATATTCGGCGTCATCTCCTTCCTCGAGAGCACGGGGACGTCGGTAGGCCCTCTATTTGCCGGTCTCGTCTTCGATGCCGTTGGCACGTACTACCCTGCGTTCTTGACCTTCGCAGTGCTCTACGCCGTGGCCATCCCCGCCATGCTCCTCGTCAGGCGCCCCGCCCGGCCGGCCTCCGGCGCCTGACCTTCCGGTCGCCTGTCTGCCGACCTTTCCAGGTCGAGTGGCTGCTCGTGGTGTCAGGCGATACCTGCCGCTGTCCTTCGTGAGAGTGCACTCTTGGAATAGACTGGTAGAATGGTACTGAGGAGGTGAGGACGATGCCACCACATTGCGATACTCTGGATGGTCCGGTTGTCAAGGCGGCGCGGGAGGCGCTGGAGTCCGGCAATGTCAACCTCATACTTCCCTGGGTTCCGCGAAAGGGGGAAGGGGAGGTCAAACGGGCATTCAGCAAGGCTCGGCGGGTTCGGTCGCTGGGCAGGCAGGCCGCGGACCTGGCGGATCGATGGTTCTTCGAGACCGTCGTTCGCGTTCACAGGGCCGGTGAGGGAGCCGCTTACACCGGGCTCAAGCCGGCCGGACTCGACTGGGGACCCGTCGTGCGAAGGGCGGAACACGCCATTGAGGCCGGGAACGCGGATGACGTCATTGGGTTTCTGTCACACACCGTGGAGAACGCGCTTCGGGAGCGGTTCGAGAAGGTGATGGCAACGCGCTCCTTCGAGCCGACTGACGTGGCCGCGGCGCGGGAGTTCGTGCAAGCGCAACTCGGCTTCGTGCTGTGGTCGCATGGCCTGTACTCCTTCGTCACCGGTGGCGGAGGCCACGGCGAGGAAGGCTCGGGCGGGCACGAGCACTGACCTCCATCTTCTCAACTGCCCGACATGGGCGGAGCGGTTTCTGTCGCCTCCCGGCGGCACATCGAGTCGCAGAAGCGGGAGGTCTACAATAGTGCCGGTTCGCGTCGCTCGGAATAGCGTGCGGGCACTCCGCAGTGCGGAATCGCAAGGAAGAGGAGGTTTCCCGACATGACGTCAGCCGAGAACAAGCCGCCCGAGAGGAAGAAGACCACGCCCATGGACCTGCTGGCCAAGAAGCAGCGGGGCGAGAAGATTGTGCGCATCA
This sequence comes from Dehalococcoidia bacterium, assembly GCA_023229725.1. Lineage (GTDB taxonomy): Bacteria > Chloroflexota > Dehalococcoidia > GIF9 > AB-539-J10 > SKVJ01. The sequence goes on from JALNYR010000035.1 coordinate 11,449, forward strand.
CCTGCTACGACTATCCGATGGCCCTGCTCGCCGACCGCGCCGGAGTCGATGCCATCCTCGTGGGGGACTCCTGCGGCATGGTCGTGGCCGGGCTCAAGAGCACCGTCCCTGTGACGATGGAGGAGATGATCTATCACTGCAGCGCCGTCTCACGGGCTGCCCGGTATGCCATGGTCATCGGCGATATGCCCTTCCTCTCGTACCAGACTGACATTAAGGACGCTATCTACAATGCCGGCCGCCTTGTGAAAGAAGGAGGCGCGGACGTCGTCAAGCTCGAGGGCGGGCAGGACTTCGCCCCGACGGTCAGGGCCATCGCGAAAGCCGGCATCCCGGTCGTGGGCCACATTGGCATCACGCCTCAGAGCGCGGCGATGACGGGTGGGTTCAAGGTGCAGGGAACCGACGTCGCTACCGGACGCAGACTCATCGAAGATGCGAAGGCGCTTGAAGCGGCCGGGGCATTCATGCTCACGGTAGAAGGGGCGCCCGATCGCCTCGCCGAGGTCATCTGCAAACAACTAGCCATCCCGGTCACCACGATGGGCGCCGGTCCGAATACCGACGGGCAGACGATGAACATGTACGACATCCTCGGCCTGTTCGACCGGTTCACGCCCAAGTTCGTCAAGAAGTACGCCAACCTTGCCGACGTGATTGTGCAGGCGTTGCAGCAGTACAAGCAGGAAGTGGAAACCGGCGTGTACCCGGGACCGGAACACACCTACCACATGAAGGACGAGGTGCTGAAGGAGATTCTGGGGCGGGTAGTATCGCCCGGGCCTGACCCGGCTGCGCGCATGGAACACGAAACGGAGGAATGAACCGATGCTCGAGGGTACGATAGCGCGACCTCCCAGGGAAATCGTCGAGGGATTCAGAGCCATTCCGACGGCTACCATCAGCGATGTTCTCGACAGCATGAGGCTCAGCGGCATCGTGAACGGCTTCCGCTGCCTCATTCCGGATGTGAGAATTGCCGGGTACGCGTTCACCGTCAAGTCCATCGCGGGTGAACGGGACACGTACACCGCGGCGGATTTCCCAATAGGCCAGGTGATTGCGAAGATGGAGAGGGACGACATCTTCACCGTGGACCTGGGCGGCCGCGAAGTCTCGCACGCCGGCGGCCTGGCGGGAACGGCGATGAAGGCGCGAGGCGTTGCCGGAATGGTCATCGACGGCGGGTGCCGCGACCTTGACCACAACCTGAGCATAGGTTTTCCCGCCTACGCACGCTACTTCTGCGCCACGGGCGCGCGGTCGCGCGTCAAGATCCTCGCCATCAACGTGCCTATCGAGGTGGCGGGCATCCGCGTCTGCCCGGGTGATATCGTGGTGGCTGACATAACCGCCATCGCTGTCGTTCCCGCGGACGTTGCTCAGAAGGTGCTGGATGAATGCCGGCGGCGGGAAGAGCTCGAGGGGCAGTTCGTCGCGAACCTGAACAAGGGAGGGACGTTCGAGGAGTCGCACAAGAAGCTCGGCATCCTCTAGCCGTCGCAGAGTAGCGACCTTGACTCATTGCTGATACCTTCTGTGCGGGCTGACATGCGGCGTGGGCCGTGGTCCGACGCCGGGTGGCTGTGTGACGATGTATCAGGGAGAGGAGGAGTCTGAGATGGCTGCAACGGCACGAGACAAGGCACTGGCGGAGGTCACGTCACGAATAGAGGGCGAGTACCGGAAGCGCACGAAGCGCTCGTATGCTGTCGCGCAGGAGGCGCGCAAGTATCTGCCCGGCGGGGATACGCGCCGCTCCATCTTCTTCTTCCCGTACCCCATCTGGATCGACCACGCGAAAGACTGCCGCGTCTACGACGAGGACGGTAACGAGTACCTCGATTTCCACAACTGCTACACGACCATGATCCTGGGTCATGGCAACGCCGGGGTGAACGCGGCCATCAAGGAGCAGCTGGACCAGGGCACGCTGGCGCTGGGCGCGTTCAAGAAGAACGTCGTGACCTGGGCGCAGATCCTCTGCGAGCGCGTCGAATCTGTCGAGCAGGTGCGTTTCACCTGCACCGGCACCGAATCGGTCATGATGGCCATCCGCGCGGCGAGGGCGCTCACTGGCAGAGACAAGATAGTCGTGGAATACGGCGGCTATCACGGTGCGTACGATGCTGTCGTGTTCCCGCCGGATTCCCGCGGGCTCCCGAAGTCCCTGATGGCCGATACTATCGTGGTTCCCTATAGCGACGAGGCAGCCTTGGAACGGGCGCTGCAGGAGAACAAGGGCAAAGTCGCTGCCGTGGTGCTGGAAGGGTTAATGGGTGCGGCCGGCATGATTCCCGCCAAGAAAGGCTATCTGCAGGCGGCGAGGCGGTTGAGCACCGAACACGGTGCGATCTTCATACTCGATGAGATTATCTCGTTCCGGCTCGACTACGGCGGGATACAGCACCTCGAGGGCGTCAAGCCGGACCTCACGACGTTCGGCAAGATCATTGCTGGCGGCACGGCCATGGCTGCGTTCGGCGGCCGGCGCGAGCTGATGCAGCTGTATTCTCCCGAGAGCCAGGTGCTGCATCATGCCGGGACGCTCAACGCGAATCCGCTCTCGGCGGCGGCGGGCGTGGCGATGTTGAAGCAGATTACCCCGGAGTTCATCGCCCGCATCAACGCGCTGGGGACCTCCCTGAGGGACGGCATGAACGGCATCTTCCGGAAGGCCGGCGTCAAGGGGCAGGTGACCGGCATGGGCTCGCTATCCAACGTGCATTTCGGCCCGGTGCCGGTCGTGGACGGGCACACGGCGCGGGACACTACCAACAAGGAAATCCTGCACTTGTTCCACCTGTCGCTGCTGAACCGCGGCATACTGACGCCTGAGCGGGCCATGTTCTGCATCTCGTCTCCGATGTCGGAACGCGAGGTCAAGACGGCGCTGCAGGCGGTCGAGGACGCCGTGCGGGAGCTGAAGCCGGACATCGAGCGCATCTGGCCGGACCTCCTCGGCACGGTGTGACGTAGAGCCGGCGGCGGAGTCAACGCGGCGTTTCCGCGCGAACCCGGCGGGGAGTGGGGTGGCTGCGCGCGGCGATGCCTCTGCCAGTTCGTGGTGCTGGGTAACGCCGTGTCTTGCTGCCGGAGTTGCCGGAGACTGGACAGCAGCCTATGATGTCGACCACCACCTCTGTGTGGCTTGTCCTGCCGCAACCAGAGGGTCGATGAGCGCTTCTCGCACGAGCACCCTGAGCCACTCGCGCTCGGCGATGAACCGCGCCAGCGGCGGACTCGCCGCGTAGTAGAAGTCCACGTAGTCGCGCCCGGCGTCGCTCCGCAGCAGCACGTCGTCCCGGAAGTTGCGCAGAATGTCTATCTCCTCGGCGCTGCTGCTGCCGTAGACGGCAGTCGCGATGAAGCAGTCGATGCCCTCCCCGGCTGCCTGCGAGCGACCGGACTCAATCTCTTCCTCTTTCGCGCGCAGAGCCGCAAGGCCCTCATCTGCCGCCTTCCTGACGGCGTTGTTCTGCTCGCCGACGCAGGCGAGGATGCGTGCCCTGGCGGCGGTGCTTGCCCCCGGATCTCCGACGAGGTCGGGAACGCCGAGCAGAAACCCGAGTGCGTTGCTCGCCCATGGTGCAGGACCGCTGGTTTCCTTCTCAACGACCTCGATGCACCCGACGTAAGCGCCTTCAAGGATGGCTGCGATGCCCTCGTTGGTCGGCGCCAGGGAATCCATGGTGTATGGCCCCGTCTCGCGAATCGTGCCTGCGAGGGTCGACAGCACGAAATGGGCCTCGTCAAGCGCCTGCAGCACGTTCGCTTTGGCGCTCTCCCCGCTGAGAGCGGCGTTGATGTTCTGTCGTATCGCCTTGTCGACGTCCGGCGGAACCGAACGGGCCACCGCGTAGGCGTACTCCATCGCCTCGACGTATTCCCTCTCAACGTCGGTCAGCTTGCCTTCCACGGCGGGAGAAGGCCCGAGGGCGTCAGTGGCGCAGCCGCACAGGGTCGACAGGGACACTACGGCGATGAGCAGAGCGCGTCCGGACAGGCCCAAACCCCACCTCCACGTGTGCAGGACTCAGTGTCGACTGTATCGACGCGCATTCCCGGTTGTCAACCCGCGGGCGGATTCGTACGCGTCTGCTCCGGCGAGTTCACGCCGCCGCACGTCCGAGCGTTCAAACGTGGGACGCCTTGCCGCAGCGGCGGCAGGTCGCCCGCAGGGTGCTGACGTCTCGACAGCAGGTTGATGGCCCGGCCTCATCTCACGCACGCCGGCGTTCTTGACCGGATGCGGAGCACTTGACATATCCCCCTCGGGCGCGCCACCATTCACCGGCACGGCGCGGCTGTGCAGGTGGGCGCGGACCGTTTCGTTCTTCTTCTCCTTCTCCAGTCTGCAACGGGACCTCGGCTCATGCATGCACTGACCCCGGCGGGAGCCGTGTCGTTGAGCGCCGTCCTCAGAGAGCAGCAGCATGGTGTCTGCCGCTGTAGCGCAGGAGTATCGACCCGGTGAAGCTCAGTTATCTCGGCCTGTTTATGATGAGTGCAGGAGTACTGTGCCTGTGCCTGTCCGTATACGCCTGGAGGCACAAGCATGACCCCACGGCGTTGCCCTTGTCTCTGCTTCTGATGGCGGCGGCAACCTATGCGTTCTTCTACGGCGTCGAGTTCTCGTTGAGCAGCCTCGCTCCGATGTACGTGACGAACGTGCTCCAGTATCTGGGCATCGTTACCATGCCGGTTCTCCTGTTCATCTTCGCGGCTCGCTACTCCGGCAACGACCGGTGGCTCAAGCGCTCCCACGTTGTGCTCCTGTTCGTTGTTCCAGCGTTCACCGTGACTATGGTTCTGACAAACAGCATCCATCATCTCTACTACTCAAGCGTCTCGGTAGGAGTCTCGAACGACTTCTCTTTCCTGAAGCTCGAGCATGGCCCCTTGTGGTGGCTGCACACTTTCTATTCATACGCGTTCTTCGCCACCGGCCTGGTGTTGCTGACCCGCGTGTTCTTCGCGGTCTCTCGGACGGACCGTCCGCGTGTGGGTTACCTCCTGGCGAGCGCGTTGCTGGTCTTCGCTCTGAACGTCGCGTATATTGTCGGCCTGAGACCGTACGGCTTCCTGGACCTCACTCCCGCGGGTTTCGCGGTCATGGGAGTCATGCTTGCTCGGGGCGTGTACACTCAAAAGATATTCGACATCAAGCCGGTGGCTCTGGACGTGCTTTTTGACGGAGTCCCCGATGTGGTCCTTGTACTGGACGCGAAGGGGACGGTCGTCAATGCCAACCCGGCCGCACGTGTGCTGCTGGCGTCGACAGTCATTCGGCAACAGCTCGAAGGGACCGTGAAAGCGCGCGACGGCGCCGCGACGGATGCCATCCCCCGTGAACCTTCGGACGGGGAGGTCGTGACGGGAGAACGGACATTCCTCAGGTCGGACACCGAACTCCTTAGCCGCGGAGGGAGTCGCCTCGGAACCCTCATCGTCCTGCGTGACATCACCGAGCGCAAACGGGCGGCACAGAGACTGCAGCACAGCCGCGACCGGTACAGGTCGCTCGTCAACAACATACCCGGCGCTACCTATCAGCGCGCCCTGGATGCGCACCGGACCATGCGCTATATGAGTGCCGGAATCGAAGCCATTACCGGCTATCCTCCTGCCGACTTCGTCGACGGCGCGGTCCGCGCCTACGAGAGCGTGATTCATCCTGAGGACGGAGAGCGTGTCGACCGCACCATCGGCGCGGCGGTCGAGCAGGTGAATCCGTGGGAGCTTGAGTATCGCATCCTGCACAGGGACGGCGGAGTTCGCTGGGTGTACGAGAGGGGCATGGCCACAAACGATCCGGAGAGGAACGAGCCGTCTCTGAACGGCTTCATCATGGACGTCACACAGCAGAAGCGGGACCGTGTCGAGATTGAGCAGTCCCACAGGGAGTTGCGCAGGCTTGCCACACATCTGCAGGCTGTCCGTGAGCAGGAGCGTGCGGCTGTTGCCTGGGAGTTGCACGACGAGATTGGTCAGTCTCTCGCTGTGGTCAAGACGAACCTCGCCGGGTACGACAGACTGCTGTCAGCAGGCGAACAGTCGCAACTGCGGCCGAATCTGCGTCAGACGGCGGGGATCCTCGATGAGGCTATCACCAGGCTTCGCAGACTCTACACCGGCTTGAGGCCCGGCATGCTCGATGACCTCGGTTTGTCCGCGACGATAGACTGGCAGACGGCGGAGTTCGCCCGCGAGTCGGGCATTGATTGCCGCATGGCTCGGCTTGACGAGGTCATACTGACGAATGATCCCTGCAGCCTCGCGGTGTACCGCGTCTTTCAGGGAGTGTTGTACACCATCGTGCGGAATTCCGGAGCCACCCGTGCCGAGGTGACCGTGGAGCGACAGGACCACCATGTTGTCGTGCGGGTCAGCGACAACGGTTGTGCCATCAGCGAAGATGATCTGCCCCCCGATGTGGCGCTCGAGTACACGGCGATGCGCGAGCGCCTCCGTGATTGCCAGGGGACACTGTCCATTCGCGCGTTGGAGGCTGGCGGCAAAGTGACGGAAATCCGCGTGCCGGTGCAGTAGCAGTCCTGGTTGTGGCTGAGGCGACCCGGTGCGCGCGGGATGGTCCGCCCGTCCGGCGGCTGCGTCCCCGGCGGCACTTGGTAGCCGGACTCCCTCACTCCACCGGCGTCGGCACACCAGCCACGATTCGTTCAATCACCGAGGCGGCGCTGAGGCCGCGGACGGAGGCCCGCGTTTCAAGCAGCACGCGGTGCGCCAGCACCGGCGCCGCCAGTTCCTTCACGTCGTCAGGCAGCACGAAGTCGCGTCCCCGCATCGCCGCCAGCGCTTGAGAGGCCTGCTGCAGCGCGAGGCTTGCCCGGGGGCTGGCGCCAAGTCGCAGGGAATCGTCGCTGCGTGTCGCCCGGCACACCGTCGCGATGTAGCTCCGCACGGAATCCGCGACATACGTCCTGCGGCACGCCGCCTGCAGGCCCGACAGCTCGTCGGCGGTGAGCACGCTCTCGATGTCGTCGAGCGGCTGCGCGGCCTGGAAGCGGTGCAGCAGCTCGATTTCCTCTTCCTCTGAGGGGTAGCCCATCGGAACTCGCAGCAGAAAACGGTCGAGTTGCGCCTCCGGCAGCGCGAACGTGCCCTCGAGTTCGATCGGGTTCTGTGTGGCGATGACCATGAACGGCCGCGGCAGCGGGAAAGTCTCGCGGTCGGCGGTCACCTGGCGTTCTTGCATGCACTCCAGAAAGCACGACTGGGTGCGGGGTGTGGCACGGTTTATCTCATCGACGAGCAGGATGTGAGTGACGACCGGGCCGGGATGGAACTCGAACTGCCCGGTCTTCTGGTTGAAGACGTGGACGCCGGTCACGTCCGAGGGCAACAGGTCAGGCGTGCACTGCACGCGGCGGAAGCTGCAGTGTATCGACCTGGCTATTGCCCGTGCGAGGGATGTCTTGCCCACGCCCGGCACGTCCTCCATCAGGATGTGCCCTTCGCACAGGAGCGCGACGAAGCACTGCTCCACCACGCGTGGTTTGCCGACGATGACCCTTCCGACGTTTGCGACGAATCGGTCGGCTGTCTCCTTGATGCGCACTGCCTCCTGCGCCTCCAGTCTCGGAGTGGTCGTCTTCTCTGTCATCTTGCACCTTCACCTGTCGTAGTCATGCGGCTGCCCCTGCGCTGACGCGGCAGCTTCCGCATCCGCTGAACAGCTTGTTGCATCTCCTGCAGCGCGCTGCTGTCCGGCTCGTGCCCGCCGTAGCGAGCGCGCGCGTAGGTCTCGGTCACGTACGCGAGGTCCGGGGACGCGGCGGGCAGCAGCTCGCTCAACACTGCCCTGTACTCGTGGGCCGACTCCGATGCACGCCGCGGGCGGAGCTTCCTCCCCGTCCAG
>JALNYR010000214.1 GCA_023229725.1 Dehalococcoidia bacterium
GAGTGACGGTCTCTCACAGCGTGCCAGAGAGCGGCTGAAGGGCGTCGGGGGCCTGAGCGAACAGGACAGGCAGGCGGCAGCGGACGAGGCGGAGCTTGACGCCCTGCTGCGTCGGTTCTACAAGGATGACCTCACGACCGGCGAGCTCCTGCAACGGCTGCGCACGTATGAGGAACAGCAGAAGTGGCCCCTGCTCAGGTCGACGAGGGACAAGCTGAAGGCGTCCTTCAAGTGGAGCAACCTCGGCTTCACGTTCACGGAAGCGGCGGACGGTTCGTTTGCCCTCAGTGAGGGGAAGCCGGTAGAGCCGGAGCCGCCGGCCGCGGGCCTCGTCCAGGAACTCACCGATGCCACATTCGACGCCGCGGTGAAAGCCAACGCAGTGCTGGTCGTTGACTGCTGGGCCACCTGGTGCGGCCCGTGCCGCATGGTGGCGCCGGTCATCGCAGAGCTGGCCAGAGACTACGCCGGTCGGGTCACGTTCGCGAAGCTCGATGTCGACCGTAACCACGCCATCGCCTCACGCTACCGCGTGCAGTCGATTCCCACCATCCTCGTCTTCAAGGGCGGCCGTCTCGTGGACCAGAAGCTCGGAGCGATGCCACGAGCCATGCTGGAGCCGGCTATCGCCCGCCACCTTGACGCGCCGGCAGCCTGACGGCACGCGTACGGCGTTGCGGCAGGCGCGACTGCTAGTCGCCGAATGCGAGGCTGCCGAACAGCACGAGGTTCAGCACCGGAACGAGGACGAGGAGCCCCAGAGCGCTTTGTCGGCTCCGTTCCCGGGCGATGCGCATCCACACCACCACCCAGCATATGGCCCACACCGTCAGCCACAGCACGAGCCAGGCAGGCCACCAGGCGATGAGGCCGATGACAATCGCAGCGAAGACCGAGACGAAGAGAAGGAAGAAGGTGTTGGAGCCCTTGCCAAGAACGCACATCAGCTTCAGATTCAGAACCGGGACCCAGCCGGTCCACCAGCCGTTGATGCGAGCTTTGCGGGCGATGACCATGAGGCAGAGGCTGAGCCAGACGTACATGCCACCGGATACTACCAGGCCCCAGCCCGACGAATAGGCATCCCAGACGCGATACAGGGCACCCGACAGCTCCATGTCCCCCTTGCGCTCCGGACCCGATTATACGTGTGCAGGAACGACCCGGCCACGAGACTGCGCCGCTCCCGGTATGACAGGATAACGCACTATACGGCGGGGAGGTTGAGGCATTCGACTGGCTGGGGATCGAGGATTCGAACCTCGCCTGGCTGATCCAGAGTCAGCTGTCCTACCGCTAGACTAATCCCCAGTGCGTGGCAACGCGGCCTGTACGCGCGAATGATACCACAGACGGACGTCAGCTACCAAGAGAGGCAGGGGGCGTGAGGACGAAGAGGGAACGACCGGGGCGTGTAGCCAGCCGCCCTCAGGGAAGGTATCATATGGTGGCTGGCGTCTCCACGGGATGACGGCGATGAAGAACCACATGGAATCAATCGAGGACGACCATTTTGCAGCTCTACAGGTCAGTCCTCAGGCCGAACCGGAGGTAATCGCCGCCGCATATCGTGCGCTGGCCAAGAAGTACCACCCCGACCGCTCGAACGCGCGGGACGCCATGCTCCGCATGGCCCAGATCAACGTTGCCTATCAGGCGCTCAGGGCGCGCGCCGGAAACCTGCCGTCAGGCGCTCCCGCGGGCGCAGCTGACGCAGCCACTGAATCCGCCGCACCGTTCAGCCGCGAACGCGTAGACCCCGCGGCGCCCCTTGAGCAAGTCATGGCGGTGGTTGCGCGCAAGGTCGCCGCCGCAAGACAGCAGCTGATCGACGAGATTACGCGAGACGGGCTTCCGCACGACACCGCTGCAAGCGTCTTGAAACAGACGCTCCGAGACATGGCGACGGGCGCTTCAGGAGAAACCGAACGCCCGCGCCCGAAAGGCGAGAAGCTGCGCGCCGACACGTCGTACGACCAGGCGATTGCCATGGTCACGTCGCGGGCGGAAACCGCGCGAAACGAGCTGGCCGACGCCCTTGTGAGGGACGGTTTGCAGCGCACCGCGGCAATCGAGCTCGTCGATTCAGCCTTTGAATCCGTCCGCCACCGGACTACCGCGTCTGCTCCCCGAGAACGCCGTCTCAGTCCGGAGCACGTGGCCCAGGATTCCACGCTCAACCGCGGCGTCGAAGTAACCACGCAGAAGCTGCGGGCCGCGTTCAGACTTGTCATTGATGAGCTGACGCAGGACGGGTTGCCGCAGCAGACGGCCCAGCAACTTGCACAGACTGCGCTCGACGGGTTGGCGACTCCCCGACGCCGCTAATATCGAATGCCGTCGCGTTGCGGAAGGAACTCACGTATGGAACCCCAGACATGTGAAGCGAGGCTCGGTGTGGTCTTCAGGAACCATGCGCTGCTGGAACAGGCGCTGGTTCACGGGAGCCACATCAACGAGAGCAAAGTCCGAGCCATCGAAGGGAACGAACGCATGGAGTTCCTTGGAGATGCCGTCCTCGGGATGGTCGTCGCCGAGGAGCTGTACGCCACCATGCCCGAGGAGGGCGAGGGAAGGCTCACTGCGACGCGTTCGGCGCTTGTACGTCGGGAGACGCTGGCGGACACTGCGCGCGGACTTGGCCTGGGGTCGTGCCTGCGTCTCGGCAAGGGAGAAGAAGCCAGTGGAGGCCGGGACAAACCGAAGAACCTTGCCGACGTTTTCGAGGCAATCATCGGCGCGGTGTATCTCGACCAGGGGTACGCAGTTGCTCGCGCGTTCATCCTGCGCATTCTGGGACCCAGGATTGAGTCCGCGCGCGCGCACGGCACCGCTCCCAACTGCAAGGCACTGCTCCAGGAGTATCTGCAGGCACACGACGAACCGCTTCCCAGGTACCGGATGGTAGACGCCGTCGGCCCGGATCACGCCAGGGAGTTCACGGTCGAAGTGACCGTGCGCGGCTGTCCGCTCGCGACCGGCGTGGGACGCAGCAAGAAGACCGCCGAAGCTGTCGCCGCGTGCACAGCACTATCACAACTCAGAGCAAAGGAGGCATGAGCCATGGGCAAACGAGACATCAAGAAGCGCGAGGAGAAGAAGCCCAAGAAAGGCGCCAAGAAGCTCCCCATCGTCACCACAACGCTGGAGCAGCCGCCTGCCGAGGTCGAGGTGGTGAAGAAGCGCCGCAAGACTGAAGACGAGGTTGAAGAATAGAACGCGGCGGACGACGATAGCGCCGTTGCGGGCCCTTCTCCATCACGCGTGCCGCCTTCCGGCACGGGCCCGCGCGGCGTTCCACAGGGATACCCAAACGTTGAGCACAATCCGGGCCACCGTACACGGCCGAGTGCAAGGTGTCAGCTACCGCAGCTTCGCGTTGCACGAGGCACGAAGCCTCGGCGTCACCGGATTCGTGCGGAATCGAGAGAACCGCAACGAGGTTGAAGTCGT
>JALNYR010000036.1 GCA_023229725.1 Dehalococcoidia bacterium
TAGCCACAGCGGTGACGGATGGTCCCGCGCCGGTGCCCGGCCCCGCGGTCCTCGTCCGAGGATGACGATGTGCTCGCCACGTGTCATTGGCGGGAAGCGAGCCGAATCTGGTAATAATATGCGTCCGGGCCCGATCTGAATCCAACAAGGAGGGTAATAGATGGCGTACAACGTTGCGCGACTCAAGGGCAAAGAGAACTTCGAGAACGGCAAATGGTGGGTTTCACCGCTGAACTTCGAGCCTGAGGTCATCAAGGAGTTCAGGAACAAGAAGGTCCAAATCCACGATGCGACGCTTCGTGACGGAGAACAGACCGTCGGTGTCGCTTTCTCCCCTGAGGAGAGGGTTGCCATCGCCGAGCAGCTGAGCGGTATCGGCATTCACCGCATCGAGATCGGCATGCCCCCGGCCTCACCGGAGATTCTCGAGGGCATGAAGCGTATCGTGAAGCGGAACCTGAAGTCGGAACCAGTCGCGTTTGTGCGCACTATCAAGAAGGACATCGACATGGCGCTTGAGGCCGGCGTGAAGACGGCCATCCTCGAGCACATCATGAACCCCTATGCCACCGAATCGGCGTACAAGCTCTCGAAGGAAGAGGTCATCGACCGCCTCATCACGACGGTCAACTACGCGAACGAGCACAAGGTGAAGACCATCTTCATGGGCTGGGACTTGACGCGTGGCGATGACTGGGACTTCGTCAAGGATGTCTACCAGAAGCTTGCCAGGGAGACCAAGCTGGCCGGCCTCGTGGCTGTGGACACCGTCGGTTGCGCCTCCCCCCGGGCGGTAGGCTTCCTCTTCCGCAAGCTGCGCGAGTGGCTCCCGAACGTGCCGCTCGAGTTCCACACCCACAACGAGTTCGGCACTGCCGTCGGTTGCGTGCTCGAGGCCGTGGCGAACGGCGCGAGCGTCATCCACACGGCCTTCAACGGCCTCGGCGACCGGACCGGCAACGTGGCAACCGAGGAAGTCATCATGGCGCTCGAACTCCTGGCCGGTATCAAGACCGGCATCAAGCTGGACGGCATCGCGGGCGTCTCGCTCGCCATCGAGAACATCTCGAGGCGCGTCCTGCCCGGCAACAAGCCCATCGTCGGTCGCGACCTCAACAAACTGGAGACAGGCATTGCCGCGGACCTGCACCGCAAGTTCAAGGACGCCGGCATCGATGTCACCATCCAGGCGTTCGTGCCCGAAGTGGTTGGCCAGGAGCCGTACCACCTCGTGATGGGGAAGAACAGCGGCGCCGCAACCATCGAGTTCTACCTCGACCAGCACGGGCTCAAGGCCACCGAGGACCAGGTGAAGGAGATCACCGACAGGGTCAAGTGGCAGGGGCGCGTGCAGCACACCCTGCTCACCGACGCGCAGTTCCTCAAGCTCTGCCGTGACGTGATGGGCGGGTAGTCGAGACATACCTGTAGCTGCTGAGAAGCACGTCTGGCCCGCCTGCTGCCGCTGTCGTACGTTGAGTACGCGGCGCGCGGCCGGCGGGCCATCCTGTCTCCGGCGTCGACGCCGGGCGGGCATGCGCCGGTCCTGAACAGCAAAATGGGGAAGGGAGGCTCCCCTCTCCCTTCCCCTGTGGTTAAGGAGGGAAAGTTGAGAAAGTGCCCTTGAGGGGGAAGAGGGGGGATGGCAGGGCAAACCGGGCGGATGTTATCACAATCGGCTCGAGCCGGTCAAAAGCCTTCTGATCCGCGCCCGCGGTTTCGGTCCGGATGGCGGGTTCGTGCTATCGTTGGTGTGGTCTGACAAGGAGCGTCCGTGGAGCCTGAACCGGCGGGCGATGCAGGCATCTGCCCTCGTTGCGGGAATCGACTCAGCTATGACCCCGGGACGGGGTTGCGGTTCTGTGCCGACCCCGGCTGCGGCGCTGTGGTGCCGGCGCCGACAACGGTCCCGCTCGCCTTTGCCCCGGCGCCGCCTTCTCCGCAGACAGCTGCCACAGAGGACGCTCTCGAGCATGCCCCGGCGGCACAGCCGGCCGAGCTGGAGGGGGAGGTCCGCCCGCGCCGCGCGCAGCGGGCGCTGCTGGTCGGCGTCGGCGTCGTCACCGTCGTGGCCGTTCTCGCCATGGGGCTATCGCCCTCGCTCTGGTTCGGGCATCCGTCGCTCAGTGTCACCCCGCGCGACCTCGCGTTCGATGAGGGAGGCGGCGGCGCCGTCCTGCCGCTCGCGTTTGCCATCGAGAACGGCGGAAAGGGCCGGCTCGACTGGCAGGTGGAGACCGATGCGGCCTGGCTGACGCTGGCGCCGACATCGGGCACGCTTGACGCCGGCCTCGATATCGTCACCGCGAGCGCGGACATCACGGCGCTCCCCGCCGGCACGCACACCGCCGTGTGCACCGTCGCTGCCCCCGGAGCCCGCAACTCCCCCCGGGTGGTCAACGTCGTACTGACCGTCCACTCGACCGTCGAATCGCGCGCAATTGCCGACGCGCTGGGCGACAGGGTCGAAGTCCTGGAGGGCATCCAGCCACCGTACGTCGCCGACCCCATGGGTTCACCCATCGTGCTCGTGAACAATGACGAGGCGAGCGACGTGACGCTGGCCGAGCTGCTCGAGTTCATAAGGGGCGACGCGACGGACGAGAGCCCCTACGTGCAGGACCTGCGGATGTGCGGCACGTTTGCGGAGCAGTTGCACAACAGCGCCGAGGCCGCGGGGATACGGGCTGCCTGGGTCTCCCTCGACCTGCAGGGCCAGGAGATAGGGCACGCTCTCAACGCGTTCGTGACGACAGACCGCGGCCTCGTGTTTGTCGACAGCACCGGCGACAATCCCCTGGCAATCGTGTCGCCTGACGGCGGGCGGGGAGAATGTGAGTGCGACCGGATCGCCTATGTCAGGGTCGGAAGCGAGTACGGTCTCATCTCCATCGACCGTGCCGTCGACCCGGCGTACGACTTCTATGTGGCGTACTCGGCTGCCTGGAGTCGTACCTGGGGGACGTGTCGGCCTTCAATGCTCTTGCCACCGAGTACAACGCGATGGTCCAGGGCCGAACACTCGTCGCGGGAAGCGATGAGGCTCGCGCCGCCCTGCGCATGCGCGCCGAGCTCGATGCCAAACGCACGGAGATGGAGATGCAGCGCGAAGTGCTCGGACCGTGTCGCTGGACGACCCTCGGTGTGGTCGAGTCGGCGCGGCTCTACTGGTAGGTTGACTCAGCCCGTCTCCGCAGCCCCGTCACTTCGAGCCCGTGCCCGACGTCCATCCGGCGATGTCATTGGCGCAAATCATGCCCGACATAATGACAGACTCCACGCCCGCGCCGGGATACGTTGACGCGCCGGCGAAGTACAGACCCTTGATGGGCGCCCGGAAGTGCGGTCTGTGGCCGTCGACCGACTGGTCGAAGCTGTACAGCGCGCCCTCGGGCGTTCCGGTGTAGGCCTCCAGCGTCCGCGGCGTCGCCGCGTCGAGCACGACCACGCTGCTGCCAAGCTCGGGTATCGCCTCCGCCGCCTTGCGCACGAGCAGCGCGGCGAACTGCCGCTTCCGGTCGTCGTATTCCCGCGTGTCTCGCTCCGGGAATTCGCGGTATCCCATCGGCGCCACGAGCGTGACGCTTGAGCATCCGAGCGGCGCGAGGCGCTTGTCGGCATTCGAGTTGATGAGTATCGTGAAGTCGCCGTCCACGTGCTGGATGAGCGACGGGTATGCGCCGAGGTCGTGTTCCACGCCGACGTACACGATGAAGGCTGAAGAGGACATCTTCAGGCCTTTGAAGAAGTCGATGAAGGGGCCGCCCGCCTCCTGCGCCTCGATGAGCTGCAGCACGCAGGCGCGTGCGTTCACGTTGGCCACCACCACGTGTGCCTGGAATATCTCCGCGCCTGACCGTATGCCCCGGACCCGGCGCCCATCCGACAGGATGCGGTCTGTCCGGTAGCTGGGCATGATGGCGCCGCCGTGACGTTCCACGACATCCGCGATTGCCCGCGCGAACGCACGGGGGCCGCCGACCGGGTAGTGCAGGCCCTCCATCTGCGGCCCCACGCAGCCGATGAGCGCCCGGAGACCCGGCGTAACGTCGGCCTTCGTGCCGTTCTGGCCGGCCGTGGCTGCCACGAGCCGCTTCAGGTTGTCATTCCCGAAGTGCTCGTCGAGCTTCTGCTGGAACGTCTTGTCCAGCCAGTCGTACAGCGTCGGGTACGTGCGCGGCAGGTTCGCAGTTGCCTTCTCGCCCATCAGCCGGACGACGAGGTGGTCGGGCAGCGGGCTGCCGTAGGTGCTGCTGTAGTCGTGAAGCTGGTAGTAGGCGTCCGAGGCTTCGCGGTAGAAGGCGTCGATATGCTCTCTCTCTTCGGGGAACATCTGTGATAGAGCCGCGGCCAGTTGCAGCGCCCCGCTTGGAAGGTTGACTGCCTTGCCCCCGTAGACACAGCCTGTGCTGTGCCGCACGAAGCGACCTTCCGGGTCGATGTCGAGCGCGCGTAGCAGCTTCGTGACCGGGCCGTTCTCCCAGACGCCGCTGATGCCCGTGACGCCGGTGCTGAAGACGTACTTGTCCCGCATTAGCGACCCGAAGTACCCGCCGACCTGCTGCTGCTGCTCCATGACGAGCACTTTGTAGCCTCGTTTGGCCAGGAGCGCCGCGCAGGTCAGCCCGCCCATGCCGGCGCCCACGACGGCAACGTCGTACTCGTTCTGCTGCTTCGCTGAGGCCGCCGACAGCGGGACGTGCCATTCGAATGGCTTGAAGCGCTGGGCCACCAGGTACGCCGGTCCCTTCTTCTGGAAGACGAACGCGAAGACGAGCCCCGCCAGCACGAGTCCGACCGGCACGGGCCCCACCAGCCGCACCGCCTCGAAGGCGAGCAGGATGGTGCTGAGCAGGAACACGCCGCTCCACACCGCTGTGACGATGTTGTGCAGTGTGAGGAAGGCGGGATTGCGCCAGTACTGCCGGGGATAGGCGTGCCTGGCTTCGTCTGCACTGAACGGCCTGCGGACGGCAAGAGAGACGACCGCCATCGCGGTGAGGACGCCGAAGCTGACGGGTCCTGCCATCTCGATGAACAGCCGGCTCAACCCGGCGTAGGTCACCACGGCAGCCGCGATGAAGTACGCGAGCGACGTGATGTCCAGGAGTCGATAGAGCTTCGTTCGTACCTGCTGGACGAGCAACGCGACGGAGACGCCGAGCGCGATGGCGATGCCGGCGGCATCACCTCTGTCCGCGAACAGCCAGTACACGACCCACGGGAGGAAGGACAGCGCGAGGAAAAGCGCCTCCGGGAGCTTCGTTGTGGAGCTGTGTGGTTCCTGGCTGGCGGTTTCTTGCCGTGACATCGCGAGTTCCCCCTTGTCGACGCGGGCTCGGTTTCGGCAGACCGGAAGCGCGCTCCCGGCGTGACACCATCTTGTCACTTGCCAATCGCAAGGTCAATAGCGGGCCGCGTTCGTGTGCCCATCACACTGTACAACGTCGCACGTTCCGTTGCGGTTGCGTGCGGTCTGCTGTAGGGCGCGGGCTCCCACGCCTGCCCGTGGGGGGGCGGCGCACTGTGCTCCACTATGGCAGGGACCTCCACATCTGCGCCGGACGGGGACGTTCAATCTGCTGCAGGGCCGGTCTCAGACCGGCCCGCCGCACGCTCGGTCGCCGCCCACCGCCGTTGCGCTCACACACGTTCGCTATCTGGTGTAGGGGCGGACCTCTGCGTCCGCCCGTGGGCCGGGGGTGGGTGGTATCCGTAGGGGAGGCGCATGCGCCTCCCGTTGCGCGGTGAATCACGCCCGACCGTTGCGAACGAAACGGAAATGCGGGGACACCATACTCAATTCGTACGTGAGAGGATGCCGTCCGCATGCTAGTATGGTGCGCGATAGCTGCGGTGTATGGAGGCGGGTGACGTGAAAGCGACGCAAGGCTCAGTCGGACGTGTCTTCGTGCTGCAACTTGAGGACGGCGACGTCGTTCCCGAGTGCATCGAGCGTTTCGCCTCCGAACAGTGCCTCCGCGTCGGTCAGGTGCTGCTGCTCGGAGCGTTCAACGAGGGCACCGTCGTGGCCGGTCCCCGCGACTCCAACACCGTGCCGAGAAACCCGATACTGCTGCCCGTCGATGGCATCCACGAGACCATCGGCGTGGGGCTCATCGCGCCCGATGAGACCGGCGCCCCGCGCCTGCACATGCACGGCGCGCTGGGTCGCTCCGGAGCGACCCTCACCGGCTGCCTGCGCGAAGGCGTCACGACGTGGCTCATCGCCGAAGCCGTCATCACCGAGCTGCTTGCCGGCCCCATCAGCCGTCTGCCGGACGCCGCCAGCGGCATCTCTCTGCTGACGGTTCACGCCGCCGGCCGCGCGTGAATGCGGCGTGCGCAGTGTCAGCCCACTGCCCCCGTTGCGCGTTCTCCTTGCTCGTGCCATAATCGCTGCTTCTAACCCTGCTGTCTGCACACGCTGAGATGGAGACACACGCCGCGCTCCCCCGCCCCGGATATCGCACCGTGTTCGCGCTGGCCTTCGTCATTGCCTTCCTGGTGCACCTGCTGCTCTTCTGCCTCTCCCCCATGGTCGGCGTGCTCATGGACGAGATGCACCTCAGCCACGCTCAGTTCGGCTTCGTCTTCTCCGTGGCGATGATCAGCCTCATCATCTTCAGGCTGCCCTGGGGCGTGCTGGCCGACCGCCGCGGCTACGTCAGCGTCATGCGGGTCGCACTCGTCCTCTCCGCCCTGGCGGCCGGGTTCAGAGGCGTATCCCAGGGCTATTCCGGGCTTCTCGTCAGCCAGTTCTTCGTCGGCCTCGGCCTGGCAGCGGTCATGCCGTGCCTCTCGCTGATGGTCAAGGCCTGGGCATCGGACAGGCCCGGGCTCGGCACCGGCATCTACTTCTCCGGCTTCGCGGTCGGCAACGCCTCGGCGCTCGCGGTGACACCGCGGCTGCTGGAAGTCATGTCGTGGCGACAGGTCTTCCTGGTCTACGCCGTCGTCGCCGCTGTCGTCTGCATCGTCTGGTTCCTGCTGGGCCGCAGCGGCGGCTCGGTCAGCTCCAGCTTCCGGCCCGGAGACATAAAGCTCGTGATGCGCGAGCGGCTCGTCTGGGTGTTGCTCATATTGCTCGTCGGCTCGATGGGCTGCTACGACACCCTGGCCAGTTGGATGCCCCGCGTGTTGCAGATGAAGGGCCTCGAGCCCGAATTTGCGTCCCTGCTGCCCGCGGGGTTCTTCGCCGCGGGACCGGTGACGGGGCTGCTGCTGGACCGCTTCCGCAGTCGCCGGACGCTTGTCGTCCTGCTTGGCGTCACCGCCGCTGCCGCAATCGCACTGACCATCTCGGCCCCCCTGCCGTTGTTGCTGCTCTGCTTCTTCGTTATCGGCTTCACCACCACGGGGGTCAGCGTGGTCAGTCTGACGATGCCCGTCGAGGAGAAGCGGCTTTCGCCCTACGCGGGCACGGTGGTCGGGTTCGTCACGTCAGTGTCGAACGTGGGGCCGCTGGCGGTGCCGGTGTTGTTCGGCTACCTCATCGATGTGACCGGCTTCTACGCCGCTTCGCTCGCCGCCGTCGCCGCGCTCGGCGCGGTCATCTTCCTCGGCTGCTCGCGACTGATGCGCTGAGCCTCCGGGGCGCCGCTTCGCCGCGGCCGCCGTCCGCTTCGGGCCGCAGCTATGACAGCAGCCCGAGGTCGCTCATGACCTGCCGCAACTGCCGCCTCGCATCCCGGCTGAGCGGGCCGACCGGTGCCCGGCAGGGACCGGCGTCCAGGCCCGCCATGAGGAGGGCCTCCTTGATGACGGCGGGGAAGGTGCCAAGCGAGAAGGCGGCCCGCAGCGGGGCAAGCTCGGACTGCGCCTTCCGCGCACCGTCCATGTCGCCCGCCTTGTACGCATCGTAGATGCGCACCAGTTGTCTGGCCGCGACGTTGCCCGATGCCGCCACCGCTCCGGCGCCGCCGTAGAGAAGGGTGGCAAAGACGAGCGTGTCCCGTCCCGCCAGCACTTTGAACGTCTCCGGCGTGCCGTCGATGAACGCGGCTGTGTTCGAAAGGTCGCCGCTGCTGTCCTTGATGCCCACGACGTTGTCCAGCTTCGCCAGCCTGCTCGCCAGCGGGGCCGTTATCTGCACGCCGGTCCGTCCCGGGTTGCTGTAGAGGACGACCGGGAGCCTGGTCGACTCGGCCACCACGCGGTAGTACTCGTAGAGCTCGTCCTGGCTCGGGGAAATGAAACTCGGCGTGATGACCGACACGGCGTCCGCGCCGGCTCGCTCCGCCATCTGCGTAAGCCTCACCGCGTCCCGCGTCGTGTTGGCGCCGGTTCCGGCATAGACGGGGACACGACCCCGTGCCGCCGCAACGGTGACCTCGATGGCCCGCCGCTTCTCCTCGGCGTCGAGCGCGTAGTACTCGCCCTGGCTCCCGAGCACGAACACGCCGTGCACTCCGTCGTTTATGAGGCGCTCGACGAGCATCGACAGCGCGTCCTCGTTCAGTTGCTCGCTGGAGTCGAAGGGCGTTACCATGGCCGGTATGATGCCGTGCGGCGCGAAGTCCATCCTGCTGCTCCTTGGGGGCGCGATTTCGTGGTAGTGTAGGCTGCAGGAATGTGTGAATCAACACTGCTGACCGGCTCGACCGGCGACGCGTGGTGGATGAAGCCCGCATGTGACGGGCATGTCGTGGAGGCAGTATGAACAAGACGGTTCGACGCATCGTCAGGATCGATGAAGAGAAGTGCAACGGCTGCGGCGCGTGCGCGCCGAAGTGTGCCGAAGGCGCGCTGCAGATTGTCGGCGGCAAGGCGCGACTGGTGACCGAGGTGTACTGCGACGGCCTGGGCGCCTGCCTCGGTGAGTGTCCCCGGGGCGCCATCACCATTGAAGAGCGGGGGGCGGAGGAGTTCGACGAGGACGCGGCGCAGCGTCACGCTCAGCGGTCCATGCGGTCGCCTGCCGCGGCGCAGCCGTCGACGTGCTGCCCGGTGGTGGAGCCGGTCAAGGGCGCCCCCGCGGTGCACGGCCCGGCCGGTGACGTTTCGCCCCTCCCCCCACTCCCCAACTTCCCGATACAGCTCGGCCTCGTCGGCCCCGGGGCCCCGTTCCTGCGAGACGCGCACGTGCTCCTGGCCGCCGACTGCGCCGGCTATGTCTTCCCCGGCCTGCGCCGCTTGCTGGACGGTCGCGTGCTCATCATCGCCTGTCCCAAGCTGGACGACGCTCAGGCGCACCTTGAGAAGCTGACCGCCATCCTGAAGCAGTCGACGGTGAAGAGCATCACGGTGGTGCGCACCGAGGTGCCCTGCTGCTCCGGGCTGGTGCGCCTGGCTGAGGCGGCGGTCGCGCGGAGCGGTCGGAGCGTGCCGGTGGATGTCGTCGTCGTCGGCATCGACGGAATGCTGAAGGACGCGTGACGGTGGCTCCCCGGAATCACCGCATACTCTTCGTGTGTCGGGGCAACCTCTGTCGCTCGCCCATGGCGATGGCGCTCCTGAAGCATCGCCTCGCGACCGGCGGGCTCTCGACCGGCGCAGAGGTCGATTCCGCGGGCTACTACGACTGGGGGCCGTTCCCGCGCGAGGCGCATCCCTTCGCCCGGCGTGCGGTGGAGCGCCTCTGCGGCTCCGACCTCCTTGCCGACCACATCGCGAAGCCCTGGAACTCCGCCATGGTCGAGGGCGCAACCTGCGTGGTTGTCGCCGAGGAGTGGATGCGCGCCGACTTCCCCGCCGGGAAGACGGTGACGATGCGTGGACTCGCGGATGAGAAGGGGGATGTTCCCGACCCGTACGGCGAGGACTACGCCGCGTTCGTCGACTGCGCCCGCGACATCGACCGCCTCATCACGAAGGGGTGGTCGCGCCTGGTCGACGGGCGGATCTGATGGTCGACGCACCCGTTGACACGACGGACGCGTGTTAGAATGGCCCGGTTCGTGCCGGAGTGAGTCACCATGTCAGCCGTCAGCCGCACCATGGCCTATGTCCGCTACGCGTGGGCATTGCGCTCGTATCTGAGGGAGACCGTCACACCCGAGAGCGGCCGGGAGGTCATCCGGGTTCGACTGCAGAACAGGGAGCAGAACTTCCTGAGCCTCATGAAACGGGCTGTCTACGACTATCCCTCCAGTCCCTATCTCCCAATGCTGCAATGGGCGGGCTGTGAGTACGGCGACCTCGAACGTATGGTTCACTCCGATGGCCTCGAGCCGGCTCTGCGCCGACTCTGTGAGGCAGGTGTGTTCCTGACCATCGAGGAATCCAAGGGGAAGCGACAGGTCGTGCGTGGAGGCCGGTCCTTGCCGTTCCGGACCGACCACCTGAACAACCCGCTCCTGGTGAGTGGCATTCAAGCCGGCAGCAGTGGCAGCCGGAGCGCCGGCACGGCAACGACACTGAACCTCGACCGCACCGCGTACCACGCCGCCTGCAACGCTGTCTCGTTCTCAGCCCACGGCATGCGCGGCAGGCCGACGCTCCTCTGGAATCCGATTCTGCCCTCGGCTGCCGGGCTGGCCATACTGCTGCAACTGTGCAAGATGGGCTCTCCGCCGGAGAGGTGGTTCTCGCCGGTGGCTGCGGCAGCAATCAGGCCCTCGCTCTCGAAGCGGCTGGCCACGCTCTACGTCGTGCATGCCGGCAGGCTGTTTGGCTCGAGGATACCCTCTCCCGAGTACGTCAGCGGAGAGGAGATTCACGTCATCGCGGAGTGCCTCAGAGACGTGCTCAAGCGGGGGCAGGGCTGTGTCATCTCCTGCTCTCCCAGCTCGGCGGCGAGGCTCTCGACTGTGGCGCGAGCGGCCGGTATGGACCTGTCGGGCGTCACCTTCATGACCAGCGGCGAACCGCTCACTCCGGCGAAGGACAACGACATTCGTTCGGCGGGCGCCGGCGCGATGAACCTCTACGCGTTTGCCGAGGGTGGGGTGGTCGGCCTCGGCTGCGCCGGGGAGAAGTCGGTATGTGACGACGTGCACTTCATGGAAGGCTCCCAGGCCCTGATTCAGCGCCGCCGCGAGACATCGTTCGGCGGTGGCCCGGTTGACGCGTTCCTCTTCACCTCGCTCTTCCACAGGACGGCCAAAGTACAGTTGAATGTCGAGAGCGGCGACTTCGGCGTGCACGAGACGAGGGACTGCGGCTGCGAGCTCTGCGCCGCGGGCCTGAGACGCCACCTGCACACCATCCGCAGCTTCGACAAGCTGACCGGCGAAGGCATGACGTTCGTCGGCACCGACCTCGTGCGTATCATCGAGGAGGTGCTTCCGTTGCGTTTCGGCGGCGCTTCGACCGACTACCAGATGGTTGAGACGGAAGATGCCGCGAGCCAAACCCGAGTGGACGTCGTCGTCAGCCCGGATGTCGGCATCGTCGATGAGGCTGAGCTTGTTCGCGTCATCCTTTCCGAGCTGGGCAAAGGCGGTGAGACGAACCGGATGATGGCCGAAGTGTGGCGGCAGGGACGCGTGCTCAGGGTGAAGCGGGAGACACCGCACCTGACACGGGAGGCAAGCTCCTGCCCCTCCACATCGTGCGGGAGAGGAAGAACTGAACGGTGCACAGTGACATGGTCCGCGCTTTCCGGGTTCGAGTGGGCAATCCTGGACAGAGAGTCAGCCGATGACAGACCGCAAACCAGGCCTGATAGTACTGGCGTGTGTCGTTATTGCGGCGAGTACTGTGCCCGGGTGTTCCCGCCTCGAGCCTGCCTCCTCTGACGACCTGGGCGCACCGGACGTGACCTTGTCCGTGCTCGGCTTTGCGGCGGGGACTTCCACACAGCTCAGGGCCGATGCCATAGCTGAGGCGGTGAGGCTGGAGCATCCGGACTGGAAGGTGACCTCGATGGGCGCCGGCGGTGAGGCGCGCCTCATGGAGAAGCGCATGAGCGGCGAGGCGGACCTGTTCTTCCCGCCGAGCCCCCGCGCCCTTGAGCTGGAGGTTCAGACGCCGCTGCATCCGGACGGTGACTTCGAGTCGTTGACTGCCTACCGCGTGGTGATGCCTTCGTCTTTTGTGTGGCTGCACCTTCTGGCGCGCGATGACACCGCCTTCAATACACCGTCGGACCTCGTCTCGGGGCGGTATCCGTTCACGGCGGGGTGTGGCGCGGGCATCATGACCCTGCTGTTCACGAGCATCCTTCAGTACTACGGCGCGGACCTTGAGGAGGCCGAGTCGTGGGGCGCGAAGCTCGAGGTTCTGCAGCTGTCCAGCGCCGAGGGTGTGGAAGCGCTGGAGTCAGGCAGGATAGACGTCGGGCTGACCTGGGCGGGCATACCCATCGCGCAGTTTCTCGGGATGAACTCCGACGTCAGGTTGTTGCCGTTCGAGGACCCCGGGCTTGTGCGTATGTTCGAGTCACTGGGGTGCGTTCCCGCGGTTATCCCGGCCGGGACATATCCGTTCGTGACGCGGGATGTGCCCACCGTGGCTGCACCGCAACCGCTGGTTGCTCGTGCGGGACTGCCTGACGAAGTCGTCTACGGTGTGGTGAAGGCCGTGTTCCGTCACACCGAGCTGCTCTCGGCCGCGTATGCCGATTCCGCCCGCCACATGACTCAGGAGGGAGTCGCAGCCGCCGTTGCGCTCTGCGAGCGAACGGGAGACGCATTTCACCCCGGCGCCCTGAAGTACTACCGGGAACGCGGCTGGATAGGCTAGCGCTCTGAGGTCATCTCGTGCCGGCGCGGCTCCAGCCCGGCGGGCGATGTGCCTCATTTCGCGCGCCGCACCGTGGTAGAATGGCGCGTCTTCTTTGCGTGTGAGGTGGGGCTGCCTGTCATTCATCAATGAGATAGGTGCGTATGGGCGCTTCGCCGTGGGGTTGAGGCGCTACCTCAAGGAACCCGCCACCGCCGAGTGTGGCCGGAAGCTCATCCGTCAGCGACTCCACGACCGTGACATGAACTTCCTGACGCTCATGAAGCGGGCCGTGTATGAGAGGGGCGGTGGCCCGTACCTCGCACTGCTGCGGATGGCCGGCTGCGAGTATGGCGACCTTGAGCGTATGGTGCGGTCCGAAGGCATCGAGTCGACGCTCCGGGGGCTCCGCGACGCGGGCGTATACCTCACTATAGATGAGTTCAAGTGCCGGAAGGACGTCGTGCGTGGCAGCGCCGCAGTGCACTGCCGGCCGCGCGACTTCGACAACCCGTTTCTCGCGCGCAGCATCACGACCGGCAGCAGCGGCAGCCGGGGTCCGAGCACGACGACGACGGTGAATCTGGAGCGTTCTCGCCACAACGCGCTCTGCCTGGCGGTCGCGTTCTCGGCCCATCGAATCAGCGGAAAGCCGACCGTCCTCTGGATGCCGATACTACCGTCGGCGGCCGGGCTGGGCATGTTGCTGCAGTCGAGCAAGATGGGCGTTCCGCCGAGACGGTGGTTCTCGCCTGTGGCGCAGAGGACAATCAGGCCCGTACTTTCGAAGCGGCTCGCTACCTTGTATGTGGTGTATGCCGGCCGGTTGTTCGGCGCTGACATGCCCGCCCCCGAGTACGTCAGCGGCGAGCAGACTCAGGTCGTTGCCGATTGCCTCAATGAGGTGCTCAAGCTGGGACAGGGTTGTGTCGTCTTCTCATCACCCAGCTCGGCGGCACGCGTCTGCCAGCTTGCGGGGGCACGGCACCTCGACTTCTCCGGAGTCACATTCAGGGTGGGAGGAGAACCGTTGACCGCGGCTAAGGACGCGGAGATTCGCTCGGTGGGAGCCGCCGTGCTGAGCAGCTACGCCTTTGCCGAGGGCGGTCTCGTCGGCCACAGTTGCGCGGGGCAGAAGAGAGTGTGTGACGATGTCCACCTCCTCGCAGGCTCGCTGGCGGTTATCCAGCATCGACGCGACATGGCCTTCGGCGGCAGTTCGGTCGATGCCTTTCTCTTCACGACGCTGTTCGACAAGGCGCCCAAGATACTGCTCAACGTGGAGAACGGTGATTGCGGGGTGCTTGAGACGCGGGACTGTGACTGCGAACTCGGGGCACTCGGCCTCACCACGCACCTGCACGCCATCCGCAGCTTCGAGAAGCTCACCGGCGAAGGCGTGTCGTTCGTGGGTACCGACCTCGTTCGCATCATCGAGGAGGTGCTGCCGGCGAGGTTCGGCGGAGCCTCCACAGACTACCAGATGGTCGAGGTGGAGGATGCCGGGGGCCTGACGCGGCTTGACGTCCTGGTGAGCCCCGGCGTGGGGATCGTGGTCGCGGAGGAGGTTGTCGACCTGGTCCTTTCGGAACTGCGAAAGGGCAGTGACACCAACCGGATGATGGCCGAGGTGTGGCGCGAGAGAGGCATGCTGCAGGTGAGGCGGGAGCAGCCGCGTCTCACGCCTGGAGGGAAGCTGCTGCCGCTGCACTATCTGAAGCAGACGGAAGGGTGACTGCGGTCGCTTGGTCGCGTTCTCTGTGCGGACTCAAGCCCGCTTCGGGTTTCGCCGAGGAGTCCGGTCGAGGTGGGAGCGGAGGATGCCGTGCTGGTATCCTGTCAGAGGGGCGCCGCCGGACTGTGTGTGCGAGGGTCTTGTGTGGGTCGGCTGCCCTGGAATGGGATGGACTCCGGGATTGCGCTGCATGGCGTGGCAGCCTCGTTGCGCAGTCACTGCTGAGCTGAGGAGAGATACTTGAGAACGGAACCACGTCTGCGCGGCCTGGCGATTCTCCTGCTGGCTCTGGGCCTCGTGCCGGCTGCCTGCTCTGTGCCGCCACCGGCGGATACCGCCGCGGGCGCCGTGGAGATCACCCTTGTCGGGCAGAGCGTTGGAAGTGGCAGCCAATTGAAGGCGGACGCCATTGCCGAGGCGGTACGCCTGGACCACCCGGACTGGACGGTCACCTCGATGGCGGCGGGCGGAGCGGCGAGGCTTGTTGAGAAGCGCCTCGCCGGCGAGGCGGACTTCTTCCTGACCGATGGGGTGCGCCCGCTGGAACTGGAAGTGAGAGGACCACTGTTCCCCGACATCGACTTCGAGAGCGCGTCTGCGTACAGGATTGTCATGCCGTCGAGCATCACGCAGACGCACTTCATCGTGAACGAGAACACCGGCCTGACGTCGCTCGCCGCGATAGTGGAGCAGAGGTACCCTGTCACCGTCGGCTGCCTGGGGTTCTCCGAGCAGGTGTTATCGAAGGTGCTTGAGTACTACGGCGCCAGCCGGGCTCAAGCAGAAGCGTGGGGCACGAAAGTCGAGTCTGTATCGGTGGCCTCCGCCGAAGGAGTGGAGGCCCTGCAGGCCGGCAGGATCGACCTGGGGATTACGCTCGCCAGCATTCCCCATTCGTCCTTCCTTGGAATCTCGGACGGCTTGCGGCTTCTGCCTCTCGGTGAGCCGGGGCTCGTCGACCTGATGGAGGAGTGGGGGTACACGCCGACGACCATCCCGGCGAAGACGTATCCTTTCGTTGACGCCGAGGTACCGACCGTCGGCGCGCTGCAGTCGCTGTCGACGAAGCCCGGAACGCCGGACGACGTCGTCTATGACGTGCTCGCAGCGGTGTTCAATCACATCGATCTCCTTGTGGCAGTCCACGCCGAGACCGACGACCTGCTGACAGCCGGGTCCGTGGCCGCCGCCATCTCCCTGGCGGAGCGGAACGGCGAACCGTACCACCCCGGTGCGCTGCGCTTCTACAGGGAGCTGGGTTGGGTCCCATAGCCGGCCGTGAGGTAACGGCGCGGCGCTTGTGGTCGTACGCGCGACCACTGGCAAGGTCCTTCCTGCGACCGGCCGGGAGACGGAGACTTCCACCCGGGCGCATGCGTCAGGCCGTCTACGCGTTCTCAGTGCTGGTCGCGCTGTACCACCTCATCGGCCCGGGCATGTGGGGGGTTGTGCTCGACCCTCACCTGATTGTGCATCTGTGCGCGGTCCTGGCGCTGTCGTTCGTGGTGTTCAGCGGCCCCGGCAAAGGGACTCTCGCGTTGTCCCGGGGCGACATCGTACTCGTCGCGGCGTGCGTTGCTGTCGGCGTCTACTTCCTTGGCAGCGTCGATGCTCTAATCCAGCGCGCCCTCGTGGTAACTCCTCTGTCCACGTCTGATACGGTGGCGGCCGGCATTCTGCTCGTGCTTCTCCTCGAGGGCGCGCGGAGGGCTGTCGGGGTTCCCTTCGTCGCCATCATGGGCTGTTTCCTGCTGCTCATGTACGCGGGCCCGTACCTGCCCGGCATGTGGTCTCATCCCGGCATGGACGTGGCGGAGATACTGGATGTCACCGTGTGGTCGCGCCTGCAGGGCATCTGGGGTATCCCCTTGAGGATGTCCGCAACTCGCATCACGCTCTTTCTCATCTTCGGCAAGCTGACGCAGCACTCGGGGCTTGGCGAGCTATTCACATCCGTCGTGCAGGCGCTCGCCGGAGGCGCCAGGGGCGGCCCCGCCAAGGTAGCGGTCATCGGCAGCGCCCTGGCGGGAAGCTTCACGGCGGGACCCGTCGCCAACATGGTCATGACGGGCAGCATGACGATTCCCATGATGAAGCAAGCCGGCTACAAGCCGCACTTTGCCGCCGCCGGTCGAGGCCGCGGCCTCGACCGGCGCGGCCATCGTTCCGCCGGTCATGACCGGCATCGTCTTCATCATGGCGGAGCTGACGGGCACGCCCTACGTGCGCATTATGCTGCTCGCCATCATCCCGGCGGTTCTGTACTACGCCTGCCTCATCCTCCAGGTCCACTTTCAGGCGCTGAGGACGGGGATGCAGGGCACTGGCCAGGGCAGGGACGTGGAGAAGGTGCGGCGGAAGCTGCTTGAACGAGGGCACCTGCTTCTGCCCGTCGTCGTCCTGATAGCCCTCCTCGTTGACGGCTACTACCCGGCCACTGCCGTCCTGTGGGCAATCCCGTGCGTGCCGCTTTCGGCCGCGCTGCGGCGGAGCACGCGCATGAGTCCCGGGAGCGTCCTTCAGGCGCTTGCCGAGGCCTCGCAGGAACTTGTGCGGATTGCGCCGCTGTGTGCGCTCAGCGGCATCATCATCGTGGCTCTCTTTCAGACCGGCCTCGGCAGCACGTTCAGCCATCTGGTCTCTACCGCCGCCGGTCAGTCGTTGCTGCTTCTCGTCGTACTGGGCGCCCTCGCATCTCTCGTGCTGGGCCTCGGCGTGCCCCCGACGGCTTCCTACCTGATGACCGTGCTCATCGTTGCCCCGCTCATGGTCAAGGCAGGCCTTCCCGTGCAGGTGGCTCACTTCTTCTCGCTGTACTACGCCATCCTGGCCTTCATAACGCCGCCGGACGCGGTCGGGGCTCTGGTCGCGGCCGGCATGGCCGGCGCAGGCTTCTGGCCGACCAGCTTCGCCGCGATGCGGCTTGCGGTGGTCGGCTTCGTGGTTCCGGTGGCGTTTGTGTACCGGCCGGCGCTGCTTCTGTTCGGCACCCCGCCGGAAATCCTGTGGGCGCTCGTAGCGTGTGTGATTCTCGTGGCATGCCTTGCCGCCGCTCTCGAGGGGTGGCTCGTTGTCCGGCTGAATTCAGTGGAGAGAATCGCGCTGCTGGGCGCCGGACTCGCACTGATACCGCCCCATCCTCTGGCCAACCTCGTGGCACTGGCCGTGGCGGGCATCGTGCTCGTCGCGAATCTGGCCCGGCGTACGGCATCGTCTCATGCCCCTCCGCGTCCCTGACGTATACTGACGTGTCCGGAGTGCCATTCCCGCTGTCCCGGCATCTCTGTGCGCGCCGCGTACTGGAGTCGAACTGAATGAATGCATATGGCGTCTTCATCCTGCTGGCGCTGCTCGTCGACTTCGTCGTGCACAGCGTCGCCGACGTGCTGAACGTCAGGGCGCTTGGCGGCGCACTGCCGGAGGCGGTCGAGCCCCTGTACCGCGGCGAAGAGCACGAGCGTGCGAAGCGCTACGTGCTGACCGTCACCCTGGCCGGATGCGTGGAGAGGTCGGTGGGACTGCTGGCCCTTCTGGCCTTCTGGTTCCTGGGAGGCTTCGGCTGGCTCGACGGCGTCGTGCGCCAGTCGCTCTCAAGCGAGTTGGTTCGGGGCCTGGCGTACATCGGCGCCCTTGCTCTAGCCCACACGCTGCTGGACGTCCCGTTCGATGCCCATCGTACGTTCGTGATTGAAGCCCGGTTCGGCTTCAACCGGACGACGTTGCGCACCTTCGTGGCGGACAGGCTCAAGGGTCTGGCCATCGCCGCGCTCATCGGCGGACCGCTGCTGGCCGGCGTGCTGCTGCTCTTCCTCAGGGCGGGAGGCGACGCCTGGCTCTGGTGCTGGCTTGGCGTCGTCGCCTTCTCGCTGCTCACCGAGTGGCTTGCGCCGGCGCTCATTCTGCCGCTGTTCAACAGGTTCCGGCCGATGCCGGAGGGCGAGCTGCGAGACAGCATCCTGTCGTACGCGCGCTCGGTCGATTTCCCCGTCCAGAACCTGTATGTCATCGACGGCTCGCGCCGCTCGTCGAAGGCCAACGCCTACTTCACGGGGCTGGGCCGGAAGAGGCGCATCGCGCTCTTCGACACCCTTATTGCCCGGTACTCCGTTGCCGAGGTGGTTGCCGTGCTGGCGCACGAAGTCGGGCACTACAAGCGCCGCCACGTCATGAAAGGCATGCTGCTCTCCGCCGCGCACGCCGGCCTGGCCCTCTACCTGCTCGACTACTTCCTCGGACGCCCCGGCCTCTACGAGGCGTTCTCCTTCGCACAGCCGTCCTTGTACGCCGGCCTCGTCAGCTTTGCTCTGCTCTACACGCCGGTCGAGTTCCTGCTCTCGGTGCTCGTCAATTGCGTCTCCCGCGGCCACGAGTTCGAGGCTGACCGCTACGCGGTTGCCACCGCTCCTGAGCCGTCCGGCCTCGCCACTGCATTGCAGACGCTGTCGGTGACCAGCCTGGCACATCCGAATCCCCACTCGTTCTACGTTGCGTTGAACTACTCCCACCCGCCGCTCGCCCGCCGCCTCATGGCCATCGACGAGCGACTGCACGAACGCAGCGCGGTGGAGCAGCGTCGAGGGCGGCCGTGAAGAGCAGGGCGTTTCTCGCCTATGCCATCGTCACCTCCCTCCTTGAGCTGGCGGCGCTTCTGGCCGTGCTTCTCTGGGTGCTCCCGGCTGCCGGCCTCGTTGTGCCGCGCGACTTTGTTATCCTGTCGACGTCGCTTCTCACCGCGGTCTCCATCGTGCTGACGTATCTCAACCTGAAAGCCATCCGGCTGCGACCGGTGCGT
>JALNYR010000215.1 GCA_023229725.1 Dehalococcoidia bacterium
CGTGTCCGGGGTTGACCGTAGCACCTTCCAATTGGAACTCCAATTCGAGATGGCTATGGTCAACCCCGGACACGAAACCGTTTTATGACTCACATTGCCTTGGCCAACTTCACCTCAGTGCACCTTCGGAGTGTAATAAAGGTACACTCTAGAGGTCCGTCGAGTGACGTCATAAATTGTCTCGTGTCCGGTGTTGACCGTGGACACTTCCAATTGGAGGTGGCTATGGTCAACCCCGGACACGAAACCGTTTTATGACTCATACTGCCTTGGCCAACTGCACCTTACTGCACCTATGGTGTGTAATAAAAGTACACTCGTACTCTTAAAGCATGACGTCATAAAATGTTTCGTGTCCGGGGTTGACCGTGGCAGTCCATATTAGGTAAGCTGGGGCGGGTGCCTCGGTCAACCCCGGACACGAAACCGTTTTATGACTCATCAGCACAAATGTCCTGTCCCATGACCCAATCTCTGGAGAATCGACAATTGAGCCAATTCGAGATGGTCACGGTCAACACCGGACACGAAACCGTTTTGTGACTCATCGGCACGGGTATCCTGTCCCATGGCCGTGGGCACGCAACACGAGCAGTGCGGCCTCCATACCCACCATTTTTTA
The DNA here is from genome assembly GCA_023229725.1 of Dehalococcoidia bacterium. GTDB lineage: Bacteria > Chloroflexota > Dehalococcoidia > GIF9 > AB-539-J10 > SKVJ01. The sequence continues at coordinate 623 of JALNYR010000215.1, forward strand.
GTGATCCCCCCCTCATTGACGCATTCCAACAGATCACTGTTGTGATGTTATTTTTTCTCTTCTCACCCCCTTCACTCCACGTGCTGCACGTGTGTGCACGCTTTTCATTGTGCCCCGAGCCCAGCTGGCATGTGGTATTTCTCCGGCACTCCAAGTTCCTCGAACACAGCCTTCACATGAGCCTCGATTTCGATGATATCTGCGGGCCTTAGCGGGTGCTCGCCATACCGAAGGATCGCGACGGGTCCGTGGACGATCCTGGGAACGTGAAAGCCCATGCTCTCGAGCACCATGCTGCCCAACATGTTCTCAGGCAAGCCCTTCCAATCTTCGTTGGCGAACGCCATGTATTTGCTCCCATCCGGCTCCCCGACTGTGGGTATGATATCGACACCTCCGCCAACCGCAGCACGCAGCGTCTCGTACCTGGCCTCTTCGTCACGACCAGCGTCGACGTACGACCATTCGTACTTTGGCCGGACGACGGCAATCTTGGTCACGGTTTTGCGCTTCTTACGTCCAGGCGCCTTGCCGGTCCCGGTATCCGTTTCACGTTCGGCACGCGTCGTCATTTTTTTCACTATAAGACTATTCTGCCACTCCCCCCGCGGGTTTATCGATTCAATGTCAACTGCGTATGTGTGCGTGTGCACGGGAAGGGGGGGGGGGGGAGGAAATCCCACTGTCAGGCGGGCGGGCCACTGCGTTTCACGAGACGCACAATACCCGAGATGGTAACTGTGCCCGGTTCCGGCGAGCAACAAGTCGCGACCATGACAACCGTGCCGGGGGCTACCCCATGGGGGGAGATTACGGTGCCATCGAGAATGACAACCCCCGGGGTGTGAACCTGATCAGCGCGGCATCCGTAATGACGAGCCAGGATGTGCCGTGCCCTATCAAGTGGCTCCATGGCCGCGTCGCCGTCGACAGCGTCATATCCGATCGCGATGCTACCGGGCACCGATATTCCCGGTCCGCTGTCGGGAATGCGGTCGCGCGCTTCGCCCGGTGCGTCACTAGACTGGTTAATGGTCACCTTCGGAGTGCTGCCGGCTACGGCTTCCATCATTTTCGTGAACTCCACTTCGGTGCCCAGCGCATCGCCGAATCTGGCCCTTGCCAGGTGATATACATGGCGGCGCATCTCGGGCGAACCAGACATGAACATATGCGAGCCATACCCCGCCGAAATGACGTTGCCCGGCCGCTCCGCGCCGGCGGCCAGCGCCCGCAACATGCCCGTTGCTGGTACCGATCTCTTGCCGGTGGCACGCTTGATGATGGGTTTCGCTCTGGGCATTGGTTAATATTGATTTTATTTCTAAGTCACTTCGTATCGTTTATTTTGTTTCAGTTTATTTTCCTATGATAGTTCAGTGCGGCTTTACGTGCCTCGTATCCGTTGGCCACATCACCGCCGACACTACAATGGTCAGTACCAGGAGCGTCACGACGAGGCTTCCCATGACTATTGCGGCAATGGCCGCGACCGGCAAGCTGCCGCAGGCCGGATCTGGCGATGCGGTCGCGGTGCACTCGCCGGTGGTCACGTTACAACCGTATATTGTGCAGGACTCGCCGCGGTCGCACGCCGGATTGACGCCGAAGACGCATTCGCCCCGGCCATTGCAGACACTGGCGGAGCTGCACGCGGGCAGCGCGATGCTGCATGGCAGGTTTTCGCCGGTGAGGATCTCGCATGTTCCGTTGGCATAGCACGTGGAGCCGGCGCACACGGCATCGGTCAGGCAGTATGTGCCGGGCGCGGACGGGATGACCACGCAGCGTCCCGTCTGGCAGGTGCCGATCTGTGCCACCGTACAACCCGGTTGGTCAGTTTCAGCCGGCACGCACGGACTGTCATCGGCCAACGCAGCGAGTTCGCAACTACCCATCTCCGAGCACCGGACGGTCATGCAGCCGGTCGCCAGGCCGCTGCCACAGTCCGCGTCGACGTCACACACGTTGCCAATCCCACCGAGCGTCAGGGAACACTGGCCGCCGATGTACGCGAGTTGGCCGAATTCGCACAACGCAGGACTCACCCGCGCGGCACGCAGTACACAGTCTCCACTGGCAGTGCACAGGCCGGCGGTAGACGTACCGTTAAGCAACAGACCTTGCATGCAGCCGTCGCCGGCAAGTACGTAACACTGCGTGGCCTCGGCAGCCAATTCGAGTGCGCACATACCGTTGGGGCTGCCGCAGCGCCACGCCCGGCACTCGCCCGCGCTGCCGTGACGTAGCTCGCAGTCGAGATCGGCATTGCACTCGGTGCCGTTAGGCAGTGCGCAGGGCAACGGTATGCAGATGCCGCCGTCGTCGCACGTACCAAGTGTCAGCCCGAGTGTGCATGGCGTGCTCGCCGCCACCGCGGACGGTACACATTCGCCGGCGACGCAGCCGACGGTGAGACACGACCCGGGCGCGCCGACCAGGCTGGTGTTGCAATCCGCGGCAACCGCGCACTCGTCAGTGGGCACACAGGTACCGCCACCATCGCACGTGCCGCCATGGCCACCGACCGTGCACGCGCCGCCGGACTCGGACAGTTCGACGACGCACGACTCGAGCACGCACACCGCTGCCACGCACGTACCGTTGCCTCCATATCTCGTTGCGCAATCCGCATCTCCCAGGCAGTCTGCGCAATCGCCCCCACCGTTGCAGCGCCCGACCGTGCCGTTTGCCGTGCAAGCCGTGCCCCGAGCAGCGGGCCCGGCAGTGCAGAATCCAAGCGTGCAGGTGGGAACGACGCAGGTGCTATCGGCGAGGTACCTCCCGAGGCAGTCTCCGGCGGT
>JALNYR010000216.1 GCA_023229725.1 Dehalococcoidia bacterium
GTCAGCCGGGCTGACGGGGACGACCGCCACCGTATTCGATGGGTACGACAGTCTCTCGACCGAGGCCACCGTCGTTGCCCTGCGTCACGATGGCGCCGGCCTGCAAACCGCCGGCGAGGGAAGCGAAGTCGACATAATTCTTGACCGCTCGCCGTTCTACGGCGACATGGGCGGGCAGGTGGGCGACCTCGGCCGACTCTCCAGCGTGAAGGTCGAAGTCGCCGTCCGCTCCACCGTCAGAACAGGCGCGGACATCACCGTGCACCGCGGACACGTCGTCCGTGGGAAGATCTCGGTAGGTGACACCGTGCGCGCGGAAGTCGAGGAGGGGCGACGGCTCGACATCGCTCGGAACCACACCGCCACGCACCTGCTGCAGGCAGGGCTGCGCGCCATCCTCGGCCGCCAGGTCGCTCAGCGCGGTTCGCTCGTCGAACCGGAGCGCTTCCGCTTCGACTTCTCCTGGATGGGGCCCGTCGAGCGAGAACGAATCGTCCAGGTCGAGCAGTGGGTCAACGAGAAGATTCGCGCCGACCTCCCCGTTGTCACTCGTCTCGCATCCTACAACGAGGCCGTGGCCGAGGGCGCCATCGCGCTCTTCGATGAAAAGTACGGCGACCGTGTGCGCGTCGTGAGCGTCGGCCAGCCCGCCGTGAGCACCGAGCTCTGCGGCGGCACGCACGTTCGCTCCACCGGCCAGATAGGCATGCTGCTCATCGTCACCGAAGGCAGCGTCGGCACGGGTCTCCGTCGCGTCGAGGCCGTCACCGGTCGCGGCGCCGAAGCGCTCGTGAGAACCCGCACGCAGACCCTGGAGTCGGTCGCTGCGCAGCTTGGCGCAACGCCGGCTGACGTGCTCGACCGCCTGACAGGTACGCTTGGCGAGTTCGAGGCCGCGCGCAAGCGGCTGGGCATCCTGGAGCGACAACTTTCCGCCGCGAGCGTCGCATCACTTGCCTCGCAGGCAGTCACCATCTCCGGCGTGCCCGTCGTTGCGACACGAGTTCAGGACCTCTCAGTCGCGGCACTGCGCGACGCGGGCGACACCTTGCGCGAACGCCTGGGCGATTCGGTGGTCGTCTTCGCCACCGTTGAGAACGAGCGTCCCATCTTCCTGGTGATGGTCTCCCAGGCACTCACGTCGAGGGGCGTGCACGCGGGCGAGATAGCCAAGCGGGCGGCGCGCGTCACGGGTGGAGGCGGTGGCGGCAAGCCGACGATGGCGCAGGCCGGCGGCAAGGACACCTCGAAAATCGATGAGGCGCTGGGCGAGGCGAAGCGCGCCATAGAAGAGCAACTCGCCACCGGCAAGGGCGGATAGCAGTCGTGCGCTGGCTGGGGCTGGACCCGGGAGAGAAGCGTACCGGTGTGGCGGTCAGCGGCCCGGAAGCCACGTATGCCATTCCGCTTCGTGTGCTGCGGCATCGCGCCGAGGGACCGGCTCTCGACGACCTCCGGGAGCTTGTCGAGCAATACCGTGTGGACGGACTCGTCATCGGCCTCCCGCTCTCGCTGAGCGGCTCCCCGTCTCAGCAGACTCACGCAGCCGTTGCACTTGCACGGCGCATCGCGGCGCACTTCGGCGTGCCTCTCGAGATGCCGGACATCGCGCGCGACCTGTACCCCGCTGAAGCCGACACCCGGACCGGTGAGCATCATCCTCCGGAGGTAGGCGTCCACCCGAGAGTGCTCCTCTGGGACGAGCGTCTCAGCTCGTGGGAAGCTAGTCGCATGGTTGAGCCGGAGCGGGGCGACCGGAAGGCGCGGCCCGGGGAGAGGCGGGCGCTGGACGCGCACGCGGCGGCCATCATCCTGCAGAGTTTCCTCGACAGCCTGCCACGTGAGCAGCACGAACTGAGCGATGGCACTACGAACTAGGTTCGAGGGCTAGCCTTCGAACATCCGCCGCGCTATCACCCACTTCATTATCTCGTTGCTGCCTTCATATATCTCCGGACCCTTCGCGTCGCGGTAGAGTTGCTCGACGCGGCACCTGGAACCGTCTGCTCCCAGCCGGGACGTGAACCCGTAGCCGCCGTGCACCTGCACGGCGTCGCGCGCCATGTCGGCCGCGACCTGGGTGCCGCAGTACTTGGCCATCGACGTCTCCGGCTCGGGGAACTCCTCGCCCGCGTCCAGGCGAAGCGCCGCCTTGTAGCAGAGGTCGCGTGCCATGGCTATCTGCGTTGCCCGTTCGGCGAGCCTGAACTGCCAGTGCTGCATCTCGGCGAGCTTCTTACCGAACATCCGCCGTTCCTTCATCCACCGCACACTCTCGTCGAAGGCCGCCTCGGCCACGCCCACTCCCGTGGCCGCCGCCGCGATGCGTCCGAGCGTGAGCGCCCCAAGCGCAATACGAAGCCCCTTGCCGGGCTTCCCAACAAGGTGTCCGGCCGGCACGAAAACGTCGTGGAAAACGATATCCGACGTGAGACAGGCATGCATCCCCAGCTTCCGGTCCGGCGGCGGGACCTCAACGCCATCCTGCTTCAGGTCAACCACGAGCATGCTGAGGGCGCCTTCCGTGGCGCACAGCACGCAGGCGAGGTCCGCAACCGGAGCATTGATGATGAAGCGCTTGCGACCCGTGAGCGACCAACCTCCACGAACGGGCGTCGCGGCGGTTGTGATGCTCTCCGGACTGACGTCACTGCCGGCATCAGGCTCGGTGATGGCGCCGGAAGCTATCTTCTCGCCGCTCAGCATCGCGGGCAGGTAGGCCTTCTTCAGCTCGGGAGACGCGTACTTCAAGATGCCGCCGGAGAACACCGCCTGGCAAACGTACACGACCGCGATGCTGCTGCTGAAGTACGCCAGCTCCTCGACGACGAGGGCCGCCGCGAGAGACGGGTTCGCGAGCCCGGCGCCGCCGTCCGCGGCAGCGTGGGGCACGCGGAACAGCCCCAGCTCCCCCATGCGGTGGAACAGGTCGGCCGGGAAGCCGGCCACATCCAGTGCCCTCTCCTCCATCGACGGAACGAGCGGCGCAACCTCATCCTCCGCGAAGCGGTGGACCCGGTTGCGCAGGTCGTCCAGGCCCTCAGCCAAACCGATGCCATGGTAGAGTCGGTCAAGGGTCCTCTCAACGTTGCTCCCCATGTGGTTCCCCTTCTGTCAAAGACACGTTGCGCGCAAGCCGGCGGCATCGCCGCAGCTATTTCACGAACTCCTTGCCCAGCGCAAGGCGAGCGATGACGCGTTTCTGTATCTCGTTGGCGCCCTCGTAAATCTCCGCCACCTTGCAGTCGCGATATATCTGCTCCACGCGCCAGGTCGAGCCGTCGGCGCCGAGCCGCGTGATGAAGCCCAGCCCGCCAAACACCTGCACCGCGTCGCGCGCCACGTCGCCGGCGACCTTCGTCCCGCAGTACTTGGCCATCGCCATC
>JALNYR010000217.1 GCA_023229725.1 Dehalococcoidia bacterium
CCCCCGCTTCCCCCCCCCCCCCCCCCCAGCGCACGCACGACACGACTGGTAAATGTTGCCGTGGGGATCGACCAAACACAGTTCCCAAAAGTTTCATAAAAGAAAAGTGGTGGTATCTGTTTTCAATCCTATGGCGCCAAGCTCACACGGCGACCGCGGCGAGTTCCCCCCGGCTCGTCGGCATGTCGGCGGCAATGTACATTCCAAGCGGGTCGGTGGTGATGAACCTCGCAGTGGCGAGGCCGGCGTGGTCGTCGTCGAGGCCGCCAAACACGTAGACACGCTGATCTGCGGCGACCGCGGCAGCGGACATCTGCGGTGTCCGCCATTCCACGGCGTCGTGCCAGGTGCCGAGTTCGGCATCGAACACTTCGATGGTACCCACTTCCGCCAGGCCATCGTCGACAAAGCCCCGGCCAGCCACCAGCCATATAAAACGCCCGGCGACCACCGCGGCCATGGCCTCGGCCCTGGGAACGCGGAACGGTGCCAAGTCCGTCCAGGTACCCGTTGCAGTGTCCAGGACCGACACACTGCGAGTGGGACGCCCATCCTGGTTGCTGCCGCCGAGCACGAAGATCCTGCGGCCTATCACCGCGACGGCGGCATCGGTCCGACCGTGCGGCACGTCCGGCGCCGGGCTCCAAGTTGCGGACCGCACGTCGAAGACTTCGCAACTGCGTAGCGGTTCGGCGGCGCTGCACCCTCCCAGCACGTGGATCCGGTTCCCGACGGCCGCGACGGCCGCGCCGCGCCGTTCCACCAGCATGGGCGGCAGCAGACGCCAGCCGACCGCGGAGCCAGGTTCGAGCATCTCCATGCTGCGGGTAACGTGAATGTCGCCCCAGTCCGGCACGTGCAGACCGCCGGCGGCCGGGTCAGGTAACGTGAACCCGCCGACCGCGTACACTCGGTCGCCGACCCGTACAAGGCCGTGATGGCTCCTCGGCACCAACATGTCGGGTCCCATTCGCCAGCTGTCGGTATTGATGCTATAGATCTGCACAGTCCGCGTGGGTAGCCGCCGCTCGAACGGTGCCGTGGTGACGGCGCCGCTCTGCTCGTATGTGATCTCCACGACGGAGTCCACACGTTCCGTACCGCCGCACACCATAACCTCGGTCGGCGAGTCACGGATAAATCCCGCGATCGTTCGTAGCAGATACGTGTCCGCCGTGGCTAACGCCGCTGGGCTGTCTGCACCAAGACGGGTGTGGCTCGCCGTCGCAAATGCCACGATTTCGGCATCTAGTACTGACCACTGCCCCATGCGCGGTCTTCGTGTAGCACTCATTGTGGTTGTTATTGTGTTTTTACCTCCTCCCGATGTACAACAAATGCTGACATTGTCGCATTTTTTAACCCCCACTCAATTCAAAAACGTGCCACTCGGCATGCCCCGAACTAGTGCAGCTGCCACGCTGTCCGCGGTGGTGGCTAGCCACTCCGGGGATCTGTCCGAGCTCTCTTCATCTACTTCGACAAGGACCGCCCGCGCGCCGAGCTCCCACGACCGCAGGACGATATCGTTCATAGGCGAACCGCCCGAACTGGCCGCTACCTCTCGCGGCATCTTACTGGCCAGCCATTCCGGGCCCATTGGCTCTTCACTATGGTACCCCCCCGCGTCCAGGAACACCACTAGAGGCCGTGGCCTGCCTCGGAGCAGTGCATCACGTTCCCACGGGGCACCCCTGTCGAACGAATGCACATCGACCACCGCCACGGTCCCGTGCCGCGCCGCGGCACGGATACGATTATCGAGGTCGGTCCTCCACCTCAACTTACGCGATTCTGCCCGGTTCAGGTCCGATCGCAGCCTCGATGTCGTTCCTAAGATCGGTCCCTCTACCGCAAAACCTCGCCGTCTCAGGCCGTCTACAATGCCACGTGCCGCCGGCGCCGCGGAGGTGTCACATGGATGCGGGTTCGCTTTCCGATCAGCGGGTGTACATGCATAGTGTGGAACCGTCACAATGAAAGTGATGCCACGGTTGTTTGCCATTTATTTTTTTTTGTGCGCACACTCTCCATTTCAGCGTGACACATTAGATTTTCATATTCTGCACGTCTCGTGCCAGTACGTCCGCCACGCTGTCCGCAACGCTGGCCAGCCACCCGGGAGTTCTTTTTGCCATTTCCTCGTTTATGCCGACGATGAGCCCCCATGCGCGTAGTTCCCACGCCCGCATGACGATGTCATTTTGGTACGAGCCGCTCGCTGCAGTCGGCACCGCCGTCGGCATCTCCCCGGCCAGCCGGTCCGGACTCAGGGCACGATCGCCGGCGTGCCTATCCGCATTTAGGAACACCACCAGAGCCAGAGACCGGTCGGCAGCCTGTGTCGGGAATGTCCATTCGGGCTTCCCCCGCGGAAACGACTGCACATCAACCACCACCGTGATTCCCTTCTTCACCGCATCGCGGATGCGATTATCGAGGTCGAGTCTCCATCTCTGGCTGCGTGACTCCCTCCGGTTCAGGTCCATCCCATACACCGGGATCGTTCCCAGTATTGGTCCATCCACGGCAAAGCCTCGCTGCACCAGGCCGTCGGCAATCCCACGGGCCGCTGGTTCCGCTTGGGTACCGCATGCATATGAAAACCCAATCGGGCCCGTGCGAGGGCAGGCGTAGTGCGAGACTGTCACAATGAAAGTAGCGCTTTGGTTGAGTGCCATTATTTTTTTCTTTCAACTTTCTCGACGTTATATATATATTCCATCGCGCTGCATGGGAAAAATTGGTATTTAAAAAGCTAAAAAATGCGAAAAGGCGGTGCTGCCAGTGGATATACATGCCCGCGTCAGTTTTCACTCAACGCGGTGCATGCTAGGGTCGTGGCATATCTCGAATCACCGAACAGGCCCTGCGGCGCCGAACAGATCATCTACGAACCGTTGTCACGTACCGGCTCGACCGAGCATGGGGGCCGCTACGTGCAGTTCGCGGCGGACGGCTCCGATTTCGGGTCACAGTGCATCAAACTCGGGAAGGCGATCGTGTACGCAGCGGAAGGCGCCGCCGAATATTACCGATCCAAGGGCGAATCCGGCACTATAACGATAACGAACCTGACCATTGATACCATGCTGCTGTGCCTCGATCCAACGTGCTCTGGCCACGGTAGGGTCGCCGTGGTCGCCAAGTTTGATATCAGGCTACCGCCACCACGTAACACATTCACTCCACAATGGCAAAAAAACCCCGGCAGGCCCTACTATTAGATTCTTTGCTGTCAAATGGTTGGCTCGTTTGGCCCTTTTTGCCTTCTTTATCACGCAATCGTTTGGCCCGAGAGGTAGGCGCGGATGACGAATGGCTTTTCGAGCGCGAAGTAAAAGGCCCAGATCGTGCAGTGGCAGAGAC
>JALNYR010000037.1 GCA_023229725.1 Dehalococcoidia bacterium
TCAGGATGGAGAATCTTGTCGAAACGGAGAGATGCCTCGGTCTTGAGTCCAAGGAACGCGCTCCCGTGACGGATGGTCACATGGCTGAACGTCGCCGCCTCGAGAAGGATGGCGGATGTAGCTTCAGAGACCTCGGTGTTGCTGCCGCCCATGATGCCCGCGACGCCGACCGAGCGCCCGCCATCGGCAATCATCAGAACTTCGGGGCCGAGCGTCCGCTCGACATCATCAAGCGTCTTGAAGACCTCGCCAGGCCGCGCGCGGCGCACCACGATCTCATGGCTGGCGATAGTGTCATAGTCAAACGCGTGAAGGGGCTGTCCAAGCTCCAGCATCACGTAGTTGGTGATATCCACGACGTTCGAGATGGGCCGCATGCCGCACGCCTTCAGACGCGACTGCATCCAGGACGGCGAGGGGCCCAGCTTCACGCCGCGCACAACCGTCGCGCAGTAGCGGCGACAGTCGGCGGGATTCTCGATGGTCACTCTGATGAGTGACTCGACGGGCACGTCGGTCGTGTCGTAGGAGACATCAGGCAATCGCAACGGCAGTTTCGCGAGCGCCGCGACCTCCCTGGCAACACCGACGATTGAGAGGCAGTCCGGCCGATTCGGTGTCAGTTCAAGGTCGAGTATCGCGTCTCCGAGATAGTCCCGGAGCGGCACACCGACTGGGGCGTCAGCCGGCAGCTCGACAGTGCCGGTGTGGTCTTCGGACAGACCGAGCTCCTTCTCGGAGCAGACCATGCCGGAAGAGACGATACCCCGGATCTTCGCCGGTTTCAGTGTGGCGACCTCGCCGGAGTGGCCGTCGATGAGTCGAGCTCCTACCTTCGCGAAGGCAACCTTCTGCCCTGAGGCGACATTCGGCGCGCCGCAGACCACGGTTGCGCTTTCGCCGCCCAGGTCGACAGTCACCAGGCGCAGGCGGTCAGCGTTCGGGTGTGGCTGCACGTCGGTAACGAGAGCGACGCTTACACCATCCCACGATTCGCCCACGCGCTGAATCGAGCCGACCTCAGTGCCGGCCATCGTGAGCCGCTCAGCGATGCGCTCAGGCGCCCAGTCGCACGCCGCGTACTCCGACAGCCACTTCAGTGGTACTTTCATGGTGGCTCGCTCCAGTGACTAGAACTGACGCAGGAACCGGAAGTCGCCCGAGTAGAAGTGCCGGATGTCGTCAACGCCGTGCCGGAGTATGGTGATGCGTTCCACGCCCATGCCGAAGGCGAACCCAGAGTAGACCGTCGGGTCGATGCCGCAACCTGACAGGACGTTCGGGTACACCATGCCACAGCCAAGTATCTCGAGCCAGCCCGAGCCTTTGCAGAGTCGACAGCCCGCGCCCTTGCACTGAACGCACTCGATGGACACCTCACCACCCGGCTCGACGAACGGGAAGTAGTCACAGCGGAACCGGACTCCGGTATCTCGACCGAAGATGCCGCGACAGAACTCGAACAACGTCTCTTTGAGGTCGCGCAGGGTTATGTCAGAGTCGACAGCCAGCCCCTCCACCTGGTGGAACATCCAGTCGTGAGTGGCATCCGTCGCTTCGTACCGATACGTTCGCCCGGGAACGATGAATCGCAGCGGCGGCTTCTGCTTCTCCATCAGCCGCACCTGCATCGGAGAGGTGTGCGTCCGAAGGAGCCTTGAGTCGCGACTCTGCGCCGTGTCAATCCACAGCGTGGCGAACATGTCCCTGGCCGGGTGGTCCTGCGGGATGTTGAGAGCTTCAAAATTGTAGTAGTCCCGCTCCACCTCGGGCCCCTCTATCACCTGGAATCCCATGTGAGAGAAGACCGCACATATCTCGTGAAACACCTGCGTGATGGGATGCAGTCGCCCGTACAGGGCGGGCCGCCCGGGGAGCGTCACGTCGAGCGCCGCGCGGCCAAGCGATTGGTCGATGCTGTCGAGAGACAGGGACTCCTGTTTCTCGGCATAGCGCGTCTGCAAGTCCATCTTGACTGCGTTCGCGCGCGCGCCAAGGGTCTTGCGTTCTTCAGCGGGAAGCGCAGCGAGACTGCGTAGAGCGCCGGTCAGCACGCTCTTCTTTCCGAGGTACCTGACCCGCCACGTTTCGAGCTCCGCCGCCGAGCCGGCGGAACCAAGCTCTTCGCGTGCGGCTGTCTCCAGCCGCTCCAGCTCGTTCAGCATGCGCGTCTGACCTCGGCCTGCTACGCCTCAGCAGCGGTGCGGAGCGATTTTGCCAGCCTGGCAAACGCTTCCGGGTCATGCGCGGCCATCTCCGCAAGCATCTTGCGATTCAGCGTGATGCCGGCGGTCTTGAGCCCGTTCATGAACCGGCTGTAGGAGACGCCGTTCAAACGCGCGGCGGCGTTGATCCTGGCAATCCACAGCTTGCGGAAGTCGGCCTTCCGTTCGCGGCGGTGCTCGTAGGAGTAGTCGAGAGCATGCAGCATCGCCTCATGAGCCGGTGCGAACAAACGGCTGTGAGACGCTACATGACCCTTCGTGTATGAGAGAACTTTCTTATGACGGATATGTGTCGTCCGTCCACTTGTTGATCGAGGCAACGTGACCTCCCTGTGATACTACGTCCTGGGGTCTGATGCGCTTCTGAACCCGTGCGGCTCCCTACGCATAGGGCATGAGCTTACGCAACCGAGGAGCATCGGCGCGAGACACGGGCAACATCGCATCGTACATCCGCTTAACGCGAGGAGCCTTACGGCGCCGAAAGTGGCTCTTGCCGCACTTCGCCCGCATGAGCTTGCCCGTTCCCGTCACCTGGAACCGGCTTTTCGCTCCCTTGTGTGTCTTCAGCTTTGGCATCTTGCTTGGCCTCCTGGGTCTTCTTAACGGCGGTTGGGGTTGGAGCCAACGTCAACGCTATGTTCCTCGCATCCTTCGAGGGCTGGCTGCTGGCAACAGCTTCATCCTTCAGCGCCTCGGCGACACGCTTCAGCACCTGCCACCCAAGTTCGGGATACACGATCTCCCGTCCGCGGAACCGGACGGTTATCTTGACCTTATTGCCTTCGGCGAGGAGCTCCCGCGTCTTGCGAATCTTGTCCTGGAGGTCGTGCTCCTCGATCTTCGGACGCAGCCTGACTTCGCGCAGCAGGCCCTTCTGGCCCTTGTTGACGCGCTTGTCCTTCTTTATCTGTTCGTACTTATACTTGCCGTAGTCGAGAAGCCGGCAAACAGGCGGCACCACGTTCGGGGCCACCATCACCAGGTCGAGCTCACGCTCCTGCGCCAGCTGCAGGGCTTTCGGCACGGGCATCGTCCCGAGTTGCTCGCCCTCCTCGGTGATGACGCGTACTTCTCTAGCCCTGATTTGTCGATTGACGGGAAGAAATCTGTCTGAGCGCGTGTTCCCACGCGGATTAGGCTTCATCATAGGCTAGACCCTGCTGTCCGCAGCAGATCGTATCTGTCGCTCGATATCCGCAATACTCTGCAGGCCAAGGTCCTCACCGCTTCGCAACCGTACAGACGCTCCTTCAGAAGCGACCTCCTTATCCCCTACCACCAACATGAAGGGTATCTTCGCCATCTGCGCATCACGTATCTTCGAGCCCATTCGTTCCGAGCGCACGTCAATGTCAACCCGCACATCCGCCTGCCTCAGCGTCTCCTCAATCTTCGTCGCGTGGTCAACATGACGGTCGGCGATGGGTATCACTCTGGCCTGGATGGGACTTAACCACACGGGGAATGCGCCACCGCAGTTCTCAACCAGACACGCAAAAAACCGTTCCATGCTTCCCAGCACGGTCCGGTGAATCATGGTAACGAGATGCTCGCTACCATCTTCACCAATGTAACACACATTGAATCTCTGCGGCAAATTGAAGTCCACCTGGATGGTCGGCCCCTGCCAGTCCCGACCCAGAGCATCCGCCAGCTTCACATCGATCTTCGGGCCGTAGAAAGCTCCGCCGCCCGGATCTTCCTCGTACGAAAGGCCGACGGTGTCCAGCGCCGCCATCAGCGCCTTCGTCGCCTGGTCCCACACCTCCGGAGTGCCGGCGTAGTGGTCGGGCCTCGTCGCGAGAACCATCTTGTACTTCGCAAATCCGAACGTCCGCATCATGAACTGCGCCAATTGAATGACGCCCACGACCTCGGACTGTATCTGGTCAGGCCGACAGAAGATGTGCGCGTCATCCTGCGTGAAGCCACGAACGCGGGTGAGGCCATAGAGAACGCCGCCACGCTCGTACCGGTACACAGTCCCAAGTTCCGCCATGCGAACCGGCAGTTCCCGGTAGCTGCGCAGCCGGTTCTTGAAGATGAGGATGTGGCCCAGGCAGTTCATCGGCTTCAGCAGGTACTGCTGCCCGTCGATCTCCATCGGCGAATAAAGGTTCTCGCGGTAGAACTCCCAATGGCCGCTCTGCTTCCACTGCTCGAGCCTGCCGATGTGGGGAGTGTAGACGATGCCATACCCGCGCCGGCGATGCTCGGCCTTCCAGAAGTCCTCGATGAGCTCCCGCACTAGGCCGCCGTTGGCATGCCAGCACACGAGGCCCGGCCCGATCTCGTCGTGAATGCTGAACAGGTCGAGTTCCTTGCCCAGCCTCCGATGGTCGCGTCGCGCAGCCTCCTCCAGCTTCTCCAGATGCTCTTTCAGCTCGGTCTCAGTCGGGAAGGCGACGCCGTAGACGCGCTGCAGCATCGGTCGCGACTCGTCGCCGCGCCAGTACGCCCCGGCAATGCGGGTCAGCTTGAAGGAGCCGATGTCACGGGAAGAGGCCACGTGAGGTCCCCGGCACAGGTCGGTGAAACCACCCTGCGTGTACACAGAGATGGTGGTGTCCTGCAGGTCATCGATGAGTTCCAGCTTGTACGGCTGCGCGGCGAAGAGAGAGCGCGCTTCTTCACGAGAGACCTCGCGGCGTGTGAATGGCGAGCCCGACGCCACGATTCTCCGCATGATGGCTTCGATGCCGGGCAGGTCATCAGGAGTCAGCGACCTGGGAAGCTCGAAGTCGTAGTAGAAGCCATCCTCGATGGCGGGCCCGATACCGAACCTGGCATCAGGGAACAGCTCCCGTACCGCTTCCGCCAGCACGTGAGAGGCCGAGTGCCTCATGACCTCTCTGTCGCCCTCAACGCTACTCATGTTGCATCCCCGCACTGCCGACCCCGGCACAAACAACAATACGGCACCTTGCCTCGCAGGCCGGAACATCCCCCCTGCGAGGGACAGGGCCGAGAGCTGGTCCTCGCCGGACCACACATCCAATGGAGACATGGGCAGTACTGGACTTGAACCAGTGACCTCTGCGATGTCAACGCAGCGCTCTAACCACTGAGCTAACCGCCCGTGAAACGCGATTCTAGCAGAAGCCCACAGCTACCGTCAATCGTTGCACGAAGCTCACGCTCGGTGGTCCCTCGCCTGCCGCATGCTATGATGACCGGGGCCGCCCGGCCGGGGTTTCATGGCGACGAAACCGTTCGAAATCATCGCTCACACCGCCGACATCGCCGTCCTGGTGCGGGCGCGACCTTGCCGAACTCCTCGTCCACGCCGCACGTGCGCTCTACGCAGTCATGTTCGCGGACCTTGTCGTCGCGGCCGTTGTCGAGCGCGTGCTGACCGTCGACTCCGTCGACGATGCTGCCCTGGTAATCGACTGGCTGAATGAGCTCATCTACGTGCTTGACGCCGAGCAGACTGTGTTCGGAGACTTCGAGGTGCTGGAGTTGACCGCCGGCCGCGCTGTCATCCGCTGCCGAGGCGAGCATGTCGACACCACCCGACACCACCGCTCACGCGAGGTCAAGGCGGCAACCTACCACATGGCGCGGCTGCGTCGCGTCCCGGCCGGCTACGTGTCCCGAGTCCTATTCGACATCTAGGAGCAGGACCATGACAACACTCCGGAGACTCGATGACTACCGCTGGGAGATACCTGTCGACTACAAGGCAGGCATGCGTGTCCCCGGCCTCGTCTACATGAGCGCGGCCATGGTAGAGGTCGCGAGACAGGATGAAGCACTCGAGCAGGTAGCCAACGTCGCTTTCTTGCCCGGCATCGTGGGGAAGTCCCTTGCGATGCCGGACATCCACTCGGGTTACGGCTTCCCAATAGGCGGCGTAGCCGCCACACGAGTCTCAGACGGAGTCGTCTCCCCCGGGGGCGTCGGCTACGACATCAACTGCGGCGTCCGGTTGCTGCGAAGCGACCTCCTCGAATGCGAGGTCGCGCCGCACATGATTTCGCTCATCGACCATCTCTTTCGCAACGTCCCTTCGGGAGTCGGCTCCGAAGGCCGCCTTCGCCCGCCGAAGGGCGAGATAACCCGACTCCTGGTCGAAGGAGCGAGGTGGGCGGTCCGGCACGGGTTCGGGACGGCGGACGACCTCGAAGCGACCGAAGACGGAGGTTGCATCCAGGGTGCCGACCCGTCGGCGGTGAGCGAACGTGCGCTGACGCGCGGGCTGCCACAGGCCGGCAGCCTCGGCTCCGGCAACCACTTCCTCGAGATCCAGGCAGTGAGAGAGATCTTCGACGAACACACCGCGGCGGCGATGGGTATCGACCGCGTGGGACAGGTTCTGGTTCTCATCCACACGGGCTCCCGCGGTCTGGGCCACCAGGTCTGCACCGACCATCTGAAGGTCATGGAGCGCGCCGTGTTCAAGTACGGCATCCTGCTTCCCGATCGCCAGCTTGCGTGCGCGCCGGTCGAATCCCCTGAAGGCAGAGAGTACCTCGCCGCAATGCGGTGCGCCGCCAACTACGCCTGGTGCAACCGGCAACACATCACGCACTGGGTAAGGGAGTCCTTCACTGAGGTGTTCGGATTGCCTTCCGACCGTCTCGGGCTGCGCCAGGTCTACGACATTGCGCACAACATCGCCAAGATAGAGACCCACAAGGTGGACGGGAGAGACGTCTCCCTCTGCGTGCACAGGAAGGGCGCAACGCGCGCCTTTCCTCCGGGGCACCCGGCTCTGAGTCCGCGTTTCAAGGCCATCGGACAGCCCGTCCTCATACCGGGCGACATGGGACGGTACTCGTACATCGCAGTCGGCACCGAACGGGCGATGCAGGACACTTTTGGGTCGACCTGCCACGGGGCCGGACGACTGCTCAGTAGAACGGCGGCGCGAAAGGCGGCAAGAGGCTACGACGTCGCCGAAGCCCTTCGGAGCAGGGCAATCACAGTCCGGACTGACGACGTGCCCGCGCTTGCCGAGGAAGCATCGGGAGCCTACAAGGACGTCGCAGACGTCGTCGACGTAGTCGTGGGTGCCGGCATCTGCCGGAGGGTCGCCCGCGCCGAACCGCTCGGTGTCATCAAGGGCTGACTGCCTCCAACCGCACCGGCCACGTAAACGCAGAATCCCGGCGCTACCGCGCCGGGATTCTGATTCAACGTCTAACGCGCCGAGAAAGCGGAAACCTAGCCGACAATGGCTCGCAACGAGAGGTGCTCCTTCACCAGTTGAGTGAGGAGTTCCATCTTTCTCGCGTCGTCCTTCGTCAGCAGCGGATCGATGCTCTCGATCTGGGAAGCGGTCTGATACGTGTCGAACGGCACGAGCAGCAGCGGGATACCCCGTTCCGACGCCTTCGAGATGATGTTCGACGGAGGGAGCACGTTGTTCGTCAGGATGATGCCCGACGTGTTGCTCTCTATCGCCGCCAGGATGAGATCGCTCCTGTCCCCGCCGGTGATGACCAGCTTGCCTTCCTTCTTGAAGAGGGGATTCTGCAGAGCCGCGTTCGTCGACATGGCGCCGACCATGATGGAATTGACTCTGTGGCTCAGCCCTTCTTCACCCGCGACGACCTTGGCGAGAAGACGCTCGGCGAGGTGCCCGACCGAGAGCCGGGTCAACTCAGCTTCAAACGGCAGGATGCCAAGGACGTTCACACCAAGAGCCGTCACATCAGCCAGGTGCGTGCTCTTGTAGTCGTCGAGATTGCGCAGCTTGTTGATGATGACACCCGCGAAATCGATGCCCTTGAGGTCGACGTAGCGTTTCACAAATGCAAGGTCGTCGATGATGGTGCTCTCGCTGCCGCCTGCGACGAGCACGAACCGCGCTTCGAGCTGTGCCGCCAGCGCCATTGCATCCAGGTGAATGGATGCGCCGTAGGCAAGTGACTCGCCTGCCTCAACAAAGACCAGCTCTTTGCCTGCGCCGGCCGCGGCCGCCATCTCAGACAGCTTGGCTTTCGTCCCTTCCGCGTCGTACATGTACTTCAGTTTCGAATGCTCGAAACCGATAGTCATGTCCTCGGGACTCTCGTCGAGGCCGAATACGCTCGTGACGAGCGCGGCATCGTAGTCCCAGAGTCTCTTCTTGCGGTAGAGGAGTCGATCGCCAAGTGGCTTCATGTATCCCGCAGGCTTGCCGGCGGCCTTGGCGAGACCGACGATAAGGCTGGTCTTGCCGGCGCTCTTGTGCGTGGAGCCCACAACTATGGTCTTCATGTGCTACGCCTCCTCAGTCTCTCGCAATAGGATTCTCACATCGACCGCCTTAACGCCCTCGCCATGGTCATACACGACAAGAGGATTCACCTCGATATCCGAGATGGCGGCACAATTCCGAAGAATCCAGCCAACCTTGATGATTGTGTTGGCCACCTGGTCGATGTCCTTGCGCGCCTCTCCTCTGACACCGAGAAGCAGAGGATATGAGTTGATCTGCCCAATCATGTTGAGCGTCTCCTCCCGACTGAGCGGAAACGCCCGGAAGGCAATGTCCTTGAGGACTTCGACGTACACGCCGCCGAGGCCGAACATCACGGTCGGTCCGAACGAGCTGTCCTGGCGAGCGCCGACGATGGTCTCAACGCCCGGGCGTATCATCTCGTCCACCTGGATGCCTTCGATGACGGCATCCGGCTTGTAGGCCCTGCAGTTCCGCAGTATCGCCTCATACGCGTCCAACAGTTCCTTTTCGTCATCGAGGTCGAGCGCCACACCACCTGCATCGCTCTTGTGGATGATGTCCTTCGACACGACTTTCATGACCACCGGATAGCCGATCTCCGCAGCGCATCTCACCGCTTCCTCGGGATTGTGCGCGATGCGGCTCTGCGGAATCATGATGCCGGCTGCCCGCATGACCTCCTGTGCCTCATGGGCAAGCAGGAAGTGCCGGCCATCAGCGCGTGCGGCCTTCACCATCTTGTCGATGAGCGCGACATCCATGTCGGCCGTTGCGACCTCGGGAATCGCGCTCGACTTGTTGCGGTAGTCAGTGTAGAGCGCCCCGAGGAACGACGTCATCTGATAGACATCGGGGAACACGGGGATGCCCTGCGCCTTCAGCAACGTAATGCTGCGCTCCACTTCTTCTCCGCCGAAGAAAGAGAAGACAATCGGCTTGACCGGCCGATACTGCGCGTAGCGCTTCTCCGCAATCTCCGCAATCAGGGCAGCGTCGAACGTGGCCGTCTGGCAGCCGAGGCAAGCGACGGCGTCGATGTTGTCGTTCTGCAACGCCGCGCCGAGCGCCTTGTCATAGTCTTCAGGGCTGGCGCCGCCGGTGATATCGACGGGGTTCTTGGCGGAGCCGAACGACGGCATCACGCTCTCGAACGTCTTCTTGAGGTCCGCCACCTCATCAGAGAGGTTCACCCCGTACTTCTCGCATGCGTCGGCCGTCAGCACGCCGATGCCGCCGCCGTTGGTGATGATGACACAGTCTTCGCCCTTCGGCATCGGCGCATCGCAGAGGAACTTGCACCAGTTCAGCGCTTCCTCGATGCTCTCGGCTCGGATCACGCCGCACTGCCGGGCAACGTCGTCAAAGACCTTGTCCTCACCGGCGAGGGAGCCGGTGTGTGACGCGGCTGCCTGGGCGCCACGACGCGAACGGCCCGACTTGATGACCACCACGGGCTTCTTCCGTGTCGTCTTCTTCAGTACCTCGACGAGCCTCTCGCCGGACTTGACGCCCTCAAGATACATGAGGATGACCTTCGAATCGTCCTGGAATGCCAAGTACTCGAGCAGGTCCGTCTCATCGACATCCGACTTGTTGCCCACCGAGATCATCGCGGAGAGGCCGATGCCCTCCACCTTGGTCTTGCCGATCATTGCAATGCCGATGGCGCCGCTCTGAGTGATAATTGCAACGTTCCCGCGCTTCACGTCGGCAGGGCCGAACGTCGCGTTCAGAGAGGCAGCAGCGGAGTAGATGCCGAACACGTTTGGACCAACGATGCGCACGCCATGCTGGCGAGCGAACTGCGCGATTCTGCGCTCTTCGGCTACGTTGCCCACCTCCGAGAACCCCGAGCTGATGATGACAACGAACTTGACGCCCTTGCCGGCGCACTGCTCGACAGCCTCATAGGCGAAATTGGCGGGAACGACGACGAGGGCGACATCTACCGGTCCTGGAACGTCGACAAGGCGAGCGTACACGGTGTGCCCCAGAAGCTCCCCACCTCGCGGATTGATGGGATAGACCTTCCCGGCATAGCCAGCCGTGACGATGTTCTCTACTACCTTGTAGCCGATCTTCCCCGGGGTCTGGGACGCGCCGATGACAGCCACGCCCCTCGGCTCGAACAAATACTTCATGCTGGACTCGTTACCTTTCACCTTGTGGCACCTCTTTGAACAGCATCTTGAGTTCGTACACGTCCTCCGCAATGCGCTTCTCGAGGTCGAACCCCATCTTCTCGAACAGATGAAGCATGGGCTTGTTCTCTACCAGTACCTCGGCAGTGAAGCCCAGCAAACCATGTCGCTTGGCGAGCAACGTGAGATAGGATAGGAGTTCAGTCCCGATACCCTGATTATGATACGCATCATCCACTGCGATTGCAACCTCTGCCGTATGCGTGGACTCGTCGATGCCGTACTGGCCCAGGCCGGCGATCTTCTCCGTGTCCCCCGTCTGGATGGACGCGAGAATAACCGTCTCCTTCGTGTAGTCAATGATGACAAACTCCTGCAGCCGCTCGTGCGGCATGTCCTTCCTGACGGACATGAACCGCCGGTACATGCTCTGATCCGAAAGTGAGTAGAAGAAGTCCTTGATCAACGGTTCGTCCGATATCTTCACCGGCCTGAGGGTGACCTCAAGCCCTCCTCTGGTCGTGCGGTGCGTCTCCAGCTCCTGCGGATACTCACCACGCCGTCCCGGGATGAACGCCTGATCCCTGTAGATCAGGTTCCGCTTCTTCGCCTCCTGTATGAGCCACGGGCGGAACTTGGGATGTGCGATGGCTATGAGTTCCATCGCGCGCTCGCGGATGTTCTTCCCGTGAAGGTAGGCGATGCCGTACTCGGTGACCACGTAGTACGCGTCGCCACGATTCATCGTGACGCCGGCGCCTTCGGACATCGCCGGTACGATGCGGGAAATCTCCCCGCCCGAGGCGGTCGACTGCATGGCCAGTATCGTCTTCCCGTTCCTCCCCAGTAGTGCTCCCCGCATGAAGTCGTAGTGCCCGCCGATACCGCTGTAGAACACTCCTCCAATCGACTCGGCCGTCGCCTGGCCGGTGAGGTCTATCTCCAGAGCGCTGTTGATAGCCACCATGTCGTCAATCTGGGCTATCACGAGTGGGTTGTTGGTGTAGTCAACCGGCCTGAACTCGACGGATGGGTTGTCGTCGAGGTACTCGTACGTCTCACGCCTTCCCATGCAGAACGTGGCAACCGTCTTGCCCCTGTCGATGCTCTTTCGTGAGTTGTCGACCACGCCCGACTTCATCAGTTCGACGATGCCGTCCGACACCAGCTCGGTATGCACGCCGAGGTGCCGTTTTCCGCTCAGCCTGGCGAGTATCGCATTCGGCACGTTTCCGTAGCCCACCTGAATGGTGTCTCCATCCTGCACCAGCCGCGCCACGTATCCGCCGATGGCGTCAACCACCTCGCTGTCTTCCTCCCCCACTCCCCGGCGGTACTCCAGCAGCGGCTCATCGTGAGGCATTATGTAATCTACGTCGCTGATGTGGATGAAACTATCCCCGTGAACCCGGGGCATGTGCCGATTTGCCTGCGCAATGACAGTCGCCGCACTCTCAGTTGCGGCCTTCACGATGTCCAGGCTCACGCCGAGACTCATGTACCCGTGTCGGTCCGGCATCGACACCTGAATGAGTGCCACGTCTACAGGAATCACGCCGCGCCGGAACAGACGCGGAATCTGAGAGAGAGATATAGGCGTGTAGTCTGCCGCTCCCCGGTTCACGGCATCCCGTGTACTCTGACCGAGGAAAAATGAGTCGTGGCGGAAGTTCCGCTTGAACTTATCATCGGCGTACGGGGCGAGACCCAGTGTCCAGAGATGGATGACCTCAGTGTCGAAGAACCCCTTGGGGTGTGAAGACACGTAGTCTGTCAGTGCTTTGACCAGGTACTGCGGCTCTCCGCAACCCGACGCGATGAAAATGACATCGCCGCGGTGGATGTGCCCGAAGACGCGATTCTCAGAGGCGAACTTGTCGGGGTACGCCGCCTCGAGCTCCTCCAGCACGGTATCCGTGTCCTGTTCCATGAGACTACCTCTGCAACTGATTCCAGGCCGACTATACCACGTGCCGGTGTACTTCAGTCCCGCGCCTTGGGAAGCTCAAGCACTATAACCGAGAGCACGCTGAGGGCAAGCGCCAGGAGATAGAGACCGCAGGCAGCCGCCACTCCGACGCCGGCAGTGACCCAGATGGACGCGGCAGTTGTCAGCCCCGCGATACCCTCGCCATGACCGCCACGGAAGATGACGCCGGCGCCGATGAAGCCGACGCCGGCCACGACGCCGGATGCGACGCGGGAGATGTCAGCGTCGCCGAAGCCGTACAGGGAGGCCAGCGTGAAGCCTGCCGCGCCGATTGCAATCAGCATGTGAGTCCGCAAACCGGCAGACTTGCCCCGGGCCTCCCGTTCGTAGCCTATAGCCGCCGCGAGCGCGGTTGCCACCAGGAGTCGAACCACCATCTCGCTCCAGTCGCCATACATGTGCCGGCCCCCTGCGTCACATCCGCGTGCGAGCTCGCGGCATCAAGACTAGTCGGAGAACACCGCTCCGGAGCTCGCGGACGTCACCTTCTCGGCATACCGCTTGAGATAGCCGCCGGTCACCCGCGGAACGAACGCAGGAACATCGCGGAGACGCTTCTCGATCTCCTGCTTGCTCAGCACCGCCTCGAGTTTGCGACGGGGCATGTCGATCTTGATAATGTCCCCATCGCGCAGGGCGGCAATGGGCCCTCGCGCCGCAGCTTCGGGAGACACGTGACCGATGGATGCGCCTCGACTCGCCCCGGAGAACCGTCCGTCCGTTATCAGAGCCACCGACTTGTCCAGGCCGAGGCCGGCGAGCAGCGATGTGGGCGTCAGCATCTCGCGCATGCCCGGGCCACCCTTGGGTCCCTCGTAGCGGATGACGACGACGTCGCCGGCCTTGATGGTACGGGCCATGATCGCTTTCGTCGCGGCCTCCTCGGAATCGAACACCCGCGCCGCGCCTTCGTGTACCTTCATTTCCGGTGCGACGGCTGCGGCTTTGACGACCGCGCCCTCAGGCGCGATATTCCCGAACAGGATGGCCAGTCCGCCAGTCGCAGAGTATGGCTCGGCGCGACTGCGGATCACGTCGCGGTTCTTCACCGCGAACCTCTTCACCAGGTCGCCCACCGTCTCTCCGCTCACCGTCATCACACCCGGGCGCAGAAGGTCGGCTATCTCGTGCATGACTGCGTGTATACCACCGGCCGCATCCAGGTCTTCGACGTGATGGTGACCAGCAGGGGCAAGCTTGCACAGGTGCGGCGTCGACTGGCTGATCTCATTCAGCCAGGAGAGCGGATAGCTCACACCAGCCTCGTGGGCAATGGCCGCAAGATGCAGCACCGAGTTCGTGCTGCCACCCAACGCCATGTCCACCGCGAAGGCGTTGTAGATGGCGTCTTTCGTGATGATGTCACGCGGCTTGAGATCACGACGCAGCAACTCCATCACCTGTGCGCCCGACTTGAATGCCAGGTCCATGCGCTGGCCGGCGGTCCCGGGTATCGTGCCGTTTCCCGGTAGCGCCATGCCGAGCGCCTCCGTCATACAGTCCATCGTGTTTGCCGTATACATGCCGGAGCAGCTCCCACAGCCGGGACAGGCATTCCGGGTCCACTCCTCCAGGACTTCTTCGGACATGTCCCCGTTGAGTGTCCTGCCGACAGCCTCGAAGAGGCTGCTCAGGTCAATCGTCTGAACACGACCGCCCGTCGCCACGTGGCCGGCCAGCATCGGACCGCCCGCCACAAGGATGGCGGGCACGTTCACGCGCGCCGCCGCCATGAGCATGCCCGGCACTATCTTGTCGCAGCTGCAGACGAAGACGAGCGCGTCGAACTGGTGCGCCTCAGCAACCGTCTCCGCCGAATCGGCTATGAGCTCTCTGCTCGGCAGGCTGTACTTCATGCCGGGGTGGTTCATGGCAATGCCGTCGCACACACCGATGGTGTTGATCTCGAACGGCACCCCTCCGGCGCTCCTCACACCTGCCTCGACCGCACGCGCCACGGCGTCCAGGTGCATATGGCCGGGGATGATGTGGTTGTAGCTGTTGATGACGCCGACGAAGGGCTTGTCAAAATCGCCCTCCGTGCAACCCAGGGCGTAGAACAGTGACCTGTGTGGAGCTCGCTCCACTCCCCGCTTCACCGCGTCGCTCTTCATGGTTTGCTCTCCTCCTTCACCGGCGCTGCGGACAGCGGCAATTCTACCGCAGGGCGTAGCCGCCAGCAATGACGGCTCGTGCAGCGATTGACCGGCGAAGGGTCGCGGCTTAAGATGTGCGCACCACCCGACCCCGGTCATCGCTTCTCCGCGATGCCACGGGTGCATCCTGTGGCTTCGTCTCGTCGGGCGGGACATCAGCCGGCAGCAGACACGCAATCAACGGAAGGAGGCATCACGCGACATGGAGAAGATCGGATTCATAGGCGTCGGAAAGGTGGGAACTGCCTTCGGAACGCGTCTCGCCGAGGGAGGCTTTCCGGTGCGCGGCGCCATGGACATCGTGCCGAAGGAATCGCGACGGTTTGCCGACTCGGTGAGCGGCTGCAAGGTGTACGCGACCGCACAGTCCCTGGCAGACAGCATGGACTTCGTGTTCATCACAACGCCGGACGACGTCATCGGGCAGGTTGCAGCCCAGGTTCGCTGGCATGCCGGCCAGACCGTCATCCACTGCAGCGGAGCCAACTCGACCGCAGTGCTCGAGCCCGCGCGCAAGTCCGGCTGCCATGTCGGCTGCATGCACCCGTGCAACACATTCGCAAGCATCCAGCAGTCGCTCGAGAACCTCATGGGTTCGACGTTCACGCTCGAGGCGGAGGAACCCGTCCTGAGTGACCTGAAGAAGTTCGTAGCCGCGCTCAACGGCCGGTGGATGATGCTGCACGGCGAGGACAAGGCGCTCTACCACGCATCCATCTGCATCGCGTGCAACTACCTGTACACGCTGATGGGCATCGCCACGGACCTGTGGAAGAACTTCGACATCTCCCAGTCCGATGCAGTCGCCGCATGCATGCCAATCCTCACCGGTACGCTGAACAACATCGAGAAGGTGGGCTTCCCGGGCTGCCTGACAGGACCCATCGCCCGAGGGGATGTCGGCACGATACGCAAGCACATCGCTGCCCTTGAGAAGGCGGAACCCGCTCTCGTGCCGCTCTACAAGGCCCTCGGTCTGGCAACCATCCCGATGGGACTTGCGAAAGGGACGCTGCCGACCGACAAGGCAGCCGAGTTGCGCGAGATGCTGTCCGCCTGATTCCCGGCCAGTGCCAAATCAAGCGAGGACTGGCGCCGCCGCGAACGGCAGCGCCGAAGGAGGACTGTACATGGCAAAGAAGAAGACCGTGCTGGACTTCATCCGCATCAAGGAGAACGGAGAGAGATTCGCCGAGATCGTGCTCTACGACTTCACGTTTGCGATGCTCGCCGAGCAGGCAGGCGTGGATATGATACTCATCGGTGACTCGATGGGGAACGTCATCTACGGCTATGATGGCACTGTACCGGTGACGATGGACCAGATAGTCGTGCACTCCGGTGCCGTACGTCGCGGGGCGCCGAACACCTTCATCGTCGGCGACATGCCGTTCCTCTCCTACTCGGTATCGACTCGCGAGACGGTCGCGAACGCCGGCCGCCTGTACAAGGAAGCGTACGTCGACGCCGTGAAGATGGAAGGCGGCAGGCGCATCGTGCCCCATGTGAAGGCCGTGGTGGACGCGGGCATGGTGGTGCAGGGCCATATCGGCATCACGCCGCAGAGCGTCGCTGCGCAGGGAGGCTTCGGCGCTCAGGGACGGACGCTAGAAAGCGCGCTGGTCCTGCTCGAAGACGCGGAGGCTCTGCAGGACGCCGGGGTGGCGAACCTGGTGCTGGAAGGTCTTCCCGCGGAATCGGCGAAGCTCATCACCGAGCGCCTCAGAATCCCTACCATCAGCACCGGCGCCGGCCCCTTCTGCACGGCCCAGTCGCTGAACTTCATGGACGTGCTCGGCATCTACCAGATGTTCACGCCCAAGTTCGTGAAGAAGTACGCCGTCCTCGGCGACCAGATCAAATCGGCCATAGGCACGTACGCCGCGGAGATACGCGACGGCACGTACCCGGCGGCCGAGCACTGCTACTCATTGCGCGAAGGCGAGCGCGAGAAGCTGGCGGCCTGGGCGGCGGCACACCCGCCCGTCACGCGCCCGTAGCGCCGACACGCCCGGATGGCTGAGCCGGCGGCCCAGCAGTGAGCGTGAAAGGAGAGACGAATGGCGAAGAAGAAGACCGTCCTCGATTTCATGAAGATGAAGGAGGCAGGAGAGAAGTTCTCCAAGCTGGCCCTCTACGACTACACCTCGGCCTTGCTGGCTGAGCAGGCCGGACTTGAGATGATTCTGGTCGGCGACTCCATGGGCAACGTGGTCTACGGCTACGACGGCACCGTGCCGGTGACGATGGACCAGATGATCTACCACTCCCGGGCCGTTCGGAAAGGCGCACCCAATACGTTCATCGTCGGCGACCTCCCGTTTCTGTCCTATCAGACGTCGGTTGAAGATGCCGTGAGGAACGCGGGGCGATTCTACAAAGAGGCCGGCATGGACGCCGTGAAGCTGGAAGGAGGTCGCCAGATGGCTCCCCAGATCCGTGCAATCGCGGAGGCCGGCATGCTCGTCATGGCACACATAGGGCTCACTCCGCAGAGCGCCGCTCAACTCGGAGGCTTCCGCGTCCAGGGAAACACGGCGGAGGCAGCCTTGCGGGTCCTCGCCGATGCGCAGGCGCTGGAGCAAGCGGGGGCATTCATGGTCCTGCTTGAAGGAGTGCCCGCCGAGACCGGCCAGCTGGTCACGCAAAAGCTGAAGGTGCCCACCATCAGCGTCGGCGCGGGGCCACACTGCGACGGACAGGCCGTGCTCCTGAGCGACCTCATCGGCATGTATCCCGTCTTCACGCCGAAGTTCGTGAAGAGGTACGCGACGGTCGGCGACCAGATTACGAAAGCGGTCGCCGGATTCGTAGCCGACATCAAGTCGGGCGCGTATCCGACTTCGGAGCACTGTTACAAGATGAAGGACGGCGAGACGGCCAGACTTGAGGAGATGCTCAAGGGCACTTAGTCCCGGGACGGCTCCCCTCGCCGCCGCGGCGCGAACCAACGAAGAAGGGGCTCGTCTTGTAAGACGAGCCCCTTTTCATGCAGACAACTAGCAGCTGACGTGCTACAGCATCTTGCCGGGGAGCCAGAGGATAATCTGAGGGAACCGAATGCAGAGGGCCAACGCAAGAATGATGAGGAACACGTAGGGGACCATGCCTCTGATGATCTGTCCCGTCGTCAGATTGAGCCTCGGGTCCGCCGCGCCCTTGATGTAGAACAGTGCATAGGCAAACGGCGGCGTCATGAACGACATCTGCAGGTTGACGCACACCATCATTGCCCACCACAGCGGGTCGAAGTTCAGCGCGGCGCCGATGGGCGTGATGATGGGCACCATGATGAAGATGATGCCGAGCCAGTCGATGAGGAATCCGAGCGCGAAGCAGATAAGCATGATAATCAGGAAGACACCCCAGCGACCACCCGGAGCGCCCAGCACGAAGTCCGTCACGACGTTGTCGCAGTTGGCCCGCATAAAGATGCCAACGAATGCGAACGCCATGGCGCCGATGAGCAGCACCATTCCCGAAGTCCTTACCGTATCCAGGGCGGTCTTCATGAGCAGCTTCCATGAGAACCTGCGATAGCCGATAGCCAGCAGCGTGGCAGCAAGCGCGCCGACGCCGGCGGCCTCAGTCGGAGCAGCGATCCCAAAGAAGATGGTACCCAGAACGGCAAGTATCAGGATGGCCGGCGGGAACATCGATTTCGCCAGCTTGCCCAGCTTCACCGCAGCTGGCACAGCTCGCTCGGAAGCGGGAACGGGCGGCGCCAGGTGCGGCTGAAGCTGGCACCGAATGACGATATACAGCATGTACAGGCCGGACAAGAGGAACCCCGGCATGAACGCACCGAAGAACAGCTTGCCAACGGACAGGTTGGCCATGGGGCCATAGACGACGAGCATGACGCTCGGCGGGATGAGGATACCCAGCGAGCCACCGCCGGCTACGCATC
>JALNYR010000038.1 GCA_023229725.1 Dehalococcoidia bacterium
TCCCCGAGATCATCACCTGGCTTCCGGCCCAGATGATCAAGTAGCACACACTCAGGGAGGGTGGCCGGTCTATTCCGCGCCACCCTCCACCGGTCGCCTCCTTCCATCCCCACACGACGCGATTGCGACACGCGGAGTCGACAGGCGGTCCTCGTCTGTCCGCGGAGCCTGACGCACATGCTATTATTGACAAGAATCTCCGGCCTGCCTGCGGGCAGGCCGGCCAGCCTCCGCGGCTAAGACGACTGCGACAGCCGTCTACCGTGTGTACGTGAAAGGACCGCAGATGGCACCATGCTCCCTGATAAAGATTGCGATAGCCCAGACGGCGAGCGGAGCCGACAAGCTGCAGAACATCGCCCGCGCCACAGCGCTCGTCCGTGAGGCAGCGGACACGGGGGCTGCTATCGTGGCGTTGCCGGAGACGTTCGACTTCCGGGGAGACTCCGCACGACTCGGCGAGATTGCCGAGCCTCTGCCAGGGACCGCGATTGGCGCGCTGATGGTTGTCGCTCGCGAACGCGGGATATGGGTGCTGGCTGGCAGCGTGCACGAGCGACACCCCGATGGGGGGCGACCGTACAACACGTCGGTGCTCATCACTCCCACAGGTGACATCGCCGCGACCTACCGGAAGATACACCTGTTCGACATCACCATCGGCGGCAAGTCGGTGGCGGAGTCGGCCCACTACACCCGTGGCAACGAGATTGTCTGCGCCACGGCGGCGGGGGTGAAGGTCGGCCTCTCGATCTGTTACGACATGCGCTTCCCCGAGCTCTACCGCCGCTTTGCTGACGTCGCAACCGACCTCATCTTCATTCCATCGTCGTTTACCACTCCGACCGGAGCGGCGCACTGGGAAGTGCTCATCCGTGCCAGAGCCATCGAGAACCAGTGTTTCGTCGCTGCCCCCGGCCAGGCCGGCATCGGCGCGGGAGGCATCCCTACGTACGGCAACAGCATGGTTGTCGACCCGTGGGGACGAGTGCTCGCCCGTGCCGGCGACGAAGGCGAGCAGGTCATATCGGCAACGCTGGACTTCGACGAGATGGCCGCCATCAGGGAACGTTTGCCGGCGCTCCATAATCGAAAGCTCCCGGTGGTTCGTTGAAATCATCGAAGGCGGACACTACAATAAGCCATGTGTGCCCCGACCGGACTCCAGCCGGAGGCCCCACCAGAGAGGTTCAGCACTGAGAGATGGAACACGAATCCCCCTCATTTGAAGAGGCGGTGGCGCGCGCCGAGCAGATGAGTCTGGCCGCGCGCCAGGCGGCAGAGCAGTCTCGGCGAGCCTCGGACCAGGCCGTGGGCCGGGTGGAGACAATCGGGCGTGAGGCGCGGGCCACGGCCGAAGAGGCGCAGAAACTGGCCGATGAAGCTGTGCGGAAAGCCTCGGAAGTCAGCGCCGCATCCACCAGGCTGTCGCAGGAGACCGTTGCGAAGGCCCAGCAGGCAATCTCATCCGCGGACCAGGCCATGCGCGCCGCCACCGAGGCGTCGGCCGCCAGCTCTCACTCTTTCGAGGAGGCGGTTGCCAGGCTCGAGGAACTGGTGAACCAGGCCATCGCATCGGTCGAGGAATCCATCTCCTCATCCGAGCGTGTTCTCAGCAGAATAGAGAAGTCGGCGCTTGCGTCTCAACAGAAGGCCGAAGAGGCCCGCAAGGCCGCCCAGCAGGCGGTGGCGCGAGCCGAGGAGCAAGGCCAGCTGGCCACGAAGGCGGCTGAAGAGTCCGCCCGCGCATCCCGCGAAGCTCAGGCCACGGTCGAACGAGTCGCGCGTTCGGCAGAGAGGACATCCAAGGATGCCGAGAAGGCGTCGGAGCGGGCAGTAGCCCGAGCCGACAGGGTGTACCAATCGGCATCGGACTCGGCTGCTCTCTCATCCGCGGCTTTTGAGGAGGCGAGGGCGCGTGCCGAGGAGGCCATCGCACTCGCGACGGCGTCCGCAGAGCAATCGAGTCGTTCGTTCGAGGCGGCACTGCGCCGCGCCGAAGAGGCAGCAAAGCTGAGCCAACGAGAATCGGAGAAGCAGATCCGGACGTCTCAGGAGGCAGTAGCTCGCATCGAATCGTCAGTGCGCTCGAGCCGCGAGGCGGTGGAATCCGCCACGAGGGCTTCGCAGGAAGCGATGGGCAAGGCAGAGGAAGCAGAACGCGCTTCACGCGAAGCCGTTCGCCGTACCGAAGAGGTCACTGTCGCCGCAACGCGACTGGCCGAAGAGGCCATGAAGGCATCGGAGAACGCATCCGCCCGCGCGGACGAAATCGGGCGTGTCGCCGCGGAAGCGGCCACGGAAGCCCAGCGGCTGGCCGCCGAGGCCACAAGACGATCTGAGGAGACGAGCGCACAAGCCGTGCGCACCGCCGACGAGTCGAAGCAACTGGTGAAGGATGCGACAGAGGCGTCCGTCAAGGCGGCCCGTGACACCGTCGTGGCAGCAGTCAAAGTGCTCAATGAAGCCGTCGCCAAGGCCGAGGAAACCACCGTCGCCGCGCGGAGGACAGCACGAGCATCTGTCAAAGTGTTCCAGGAAGCGCTGTCCAGCGCCGAGAAGACGAGCCAGGAAGTCCAAGAGCAGCCCACTGAACGTCCCGCCAGGCTGCTGGAAGAAGCCATGAGCCGCCTCGACACCGAGGACTCGAAGACGAAGCCGCAACCGCGGGAGGCGCGTCGCGACATCAACACCCGTCTGCAGTTCCTGGCCAAGATGTACGCAACAGACAAGGACAAACCCTTCGACAAAGCGGAACAGCTTGAAGAAGAAGAGAAGTAGGCGTCGCGCTGTCGACTCTCCTCGAGAGAGGTGCTTCAGCGCGTTGCGCATCGGGTGAAGGCAGTGTGAAGGAGGGCAAAGGAATGGCCAACGAGGCAGTGACCACCAAGGCGGCGGGCGGGCGCGCAACGGCCGATGAGCCGAAGAAGGCGCCGAAGGCCGCAGAGCCGATGATCGATCTTCTGGACGAGACCCAACAGCGGGCAGCGGCGGCCTACGTCGCTTACATCGAGGCCGAGCGCCAACTCGAACGCGCCTACAAGGACCAGGAGGCGCAGGCGGAGAAGGCATACGGTGATGCTCTGGAGCAGACTCGCAGGGAGAACCAGGATTCGCTGAGTCAGGCGCGCAAGGCCTACGAGCATGCCGCAGTTCAGGCGAAGAAGGCCCTCGATGAGGGACTCGCCAAGGCCCAGCTGGCCTTTGACGAGACGGCCGCCCAGTTGCGCAAAGGACACGACGACACCGTGGCCGCGGCCAGGAAAGAGCACGACGAGGCAGTCGCCCTGGCGCTGAAAAGCCGCGAAGAGGCCGAGAAGCAGGCTCGCCAGATTCACGGTGAGGCAATGGCCCACACCTGGACGGTCTTCACGAAGGCTCGCCGGTAGTCAACGTCAACCTCACGACGAAACGAAAGGGAGAGTCCCCGGGGACTCTCCCTTCTGTGTTATCTACTCTCTTTCGGCATGCACCGAAGGAGACGCGCTACAGCAGCACAGGAATCTCGTCGAAGGACTCCTCCAGCCTGCGCGCCTGGTAGCCAAGTCCCTTCTTTGCCTTCATAACGGAGATCAGGTCGATCGCCTTGGTGAAGTAGTCCGTGATCTTCCTGACGCTGGAGATCTCCGACAGGACAAGGGTGACATTGACTTGCCGGCTGTCCCTCGGGTAGTCTCCGCTCCGGATGAGCGCGTTGGGCGCCAGACTCCTGAGGTTATCTCCGAGTTGCTTGAGGGAGTCCATGCTCATCTCTCTCGCAGGGGCGGTGAGCAGGTAGAGAGCCCGACCCGCATCGCCCGGGTCAATCGTCATCGACAGCTCGCTGATCGCCTGGTCCATCGCGTGCACGGCGCGGTTCGTGTCGAACGCCTTGTCCCGAAAATCGCGCTTCGGACCCGAGAAGGGAAGCCGACGCTCAAGTTGCGAAGCTCCCCCACCGATAACGGTCCATCCAGCGAGTGTCTGGATGACGTCTCCTGCATCGAGCGTCTTCGAACCAACAAACTGCCGGTTTGTTTCCTCGCCGGCGCACAGGACATTGTAGAACGGCTCCGTGACCCGGGCATTGATGGTGTTCAGGTTGTTTTCGGCCGGCGAATCCTTCTTCACGTAGCGCTGGTTGTCTATGAGGAACACCGCATCAGCAACAAGGTACGTCGACTTCAGACAGGTCGCGGTGTTGTAGATGGTGCGGGTCTCTGTCGTCTCCTCTTGCCGGAACGGCAGCACAACCACATCGTAGACCGGCTTGCCGATGTATCGTTCCTTGAGGTGCTTGGTCAGGACCCCGATGGAACCGGAACCGGTGCCGCCGGCAGCGCCGGCGCAGAGCAGAAACGCGTCAGTCTCGTAGAACCCTTCCGCAGTGCGAATAGCGTCAATGATCTTGTCGACATCCTCATTCGCAATCTCGGCACCCAGCTCGCTGATCTTGCCGACGCCGTGACCATTGGTCCGTTGCGCACCGATAAGAATCCTGTGCTTGTAGTCCGGCTTGATGGTCCGCAGACCGCTCAGGTCCGTGACATCCGTGTTGACTGCAAAGACGCCGGCGAGCGTGTCCATCCCGCGCAGCGCATGTCCTCTCTTGTTCAAGCGGGCAAACCTGTCCGCGATACGTCCCCCACACTGGCCTAGTCCAATCACCAACAGCTTCATGGCGCTATTCTAATGCCCTCCTTCACGAATGTCAACGTACGTGCGACAACCGACTCCGCGTCCACACCACAAGAACAGCACCGACCGGTCAGCATCGCGGCGCTCCGCCGGAGATGGTCGCCCCGCACACCGCAGTCGGACCCTGCCGGGAGCGTCCTGAGCGGCACGCCACCGCCTCCTCCCTGGTCATATAACGTTGAGACAGCCGTAGTGGTTGTCCTGGAGTTCACGGAATCCTTCCCGGTAGCCTCGAACAGCCGCCGGCATGTGCTCCATCACATCCGTCGCCGTGAGGCCGTCCTGACCGACATGTCTCGCAGCCAGGTCACCCGCCATGCCATGGATGAAAGCGCCCACCTCGGCCGCCACGCGCAACTCGAGGCCCATGCCATGCAGCGCCGCGATAGCGCCTGACAGCACGTCGCCACACCCGGCCGTCGCCATGCCGGGATTGCCGCTCAGGTTCAGAGACACGGGACCGTCAGGGCCACATACGAGCGTGCTTGCACCCTTCAGCAGGACGACCGCTCCGAAGTCGCGCGCCGCGCGCTGCACCGCGTCCACTCTGTCGCGCCTCACCTCGTCCACGGTCGTGTCAAGCAAACGCGCCATTTCGCCCGTGTGAGGAGTGAGCAGCGACACTCCCGCACGTTCGCGCAGGAGCCCCCGCTGCGCCGCAACCGCCGTGATGCCGTCGCCGTCAATGAGCACAGGCGTTGAGGTCCGGGAGACAAGGCTGCGTACCAGCTCCTGTGTCTCCACGTCAAGCGAGACTCCGGGACCGACGACGAGCAAGTCAACGCTCTCCGCCACTGCGCACAGTTCGTCGAGATTCGAGAGCGCCGCGCTTCCGGAATCCGTCTCGCGCAGGGGCACCATGACCGCCTCGCTCGCATGCGCTCCCAGCACCGCAAGAACAGACGCGGGTGCAGCCAGACGCGCATAGCCGCCGCCGGTCCTGAGGAACGACCGTACGGCAAACAGCGGCGCGCCCAGATACGTTCTTGACCCGGCAAGAAAGAGCACGTCGCCGAAATCGCGCTTGTGGCACTCCATCGGCCTCGGAGGAAGGGGAGTCAGGCGATTCGTGACAACTCCTCCAACCGAAGCGTACAGGGCAGGAGGGAAGCAGATGTGCGACACGAAGAGCTTCCCTCCAAGTTCTCTTCCGGGCGGCAGCAGGTTTCCCCGCTTGGGCAGACCGAAAGTCACCGTGCAGGTGGCTCTCACTGCCACGCCCGGTGTCGCGCCGGTGTCTCCGCTGACGCCGGATGGGATGTCCGCCGCCACGACGGAGAGGGAGGATGCGTTCAGCGCCTCGATGACATCGGCGAACAACCCCTCCGGGCACCGCGAGAGGCCCGTGCCGAAGAGCGCGTCCACAACCACATCGCACGGCCTTCCGAGGCCGAGCTCGTCCGCGCTGCGAATACGCTGCACAGGAATGCCGGCACGCATCGCGGCCTCAAGGTTGCGCCGTGGAGCGCCCTGCAGAGAGTCCTCGTCAACCAGCAGGCATACGCGCACGTCGCACTCCCTCGAATGCAGCTTGCGAGCCACAACGAGTCCGTCGCCACCGTTGTTGCCCCCGCCGCAGAGTACGACGAAACGCCGCCCCACCAGCCCGAACTCCGACTTCAGCACCTCATAGAGCGCCTGCCCGGCGTTCTCCATGAGAATCTCTTCGGATAGCCCATAGACCTCCGTCGCGCGCCTGTCGCAACCGCGCATCTCTTCGACGGTAGAGACTCTCATGCACTCACCTCCAGCGGCTCACCGCGTCGCTGCCAGTGGAATGCGGCATCGGTCGAGGAGAAGACGCCTCGCGTCCGGTGCACGTCAGTTCGGATTCCACGGATGCAGACGCCCATCCTCATCGCCGCACGTCACGCGCCCGAGTGTCACTATATCGGTCCGGTCCGGTACGTGCAACAGAGTGGTTCAGGATAGGAGCCGCAGGAGAGGATGTTCCCCTTCGGACGCGGACACGCGGACGCTCCCCGGTCCATCACAGACCGGCCACACCGTCCTTGAGGGGCGGCTCCGCGGCCAACTCCGCCGGACGCAGCCGCGTCGCGAGATACATGAAGGGAGTGTCCAGCGCGGCGACGATCCACTTCAACAGATAGGTCGTGCCGAGAATCTCAAGCCACGTCGCGGGTTCGAAGAGGCCCCAGAGGCCGATACCGCAGAATAGAAGCGAGTCGATAGCCTGCGACACCATTGTGGAGGCGTTGTTCCGGAGCCACAGCCACCGTCCGCGCGTGCGGTGCCGCCAGAACGTGAACGCCCAGATATCGTGGTGTTGTGAGACCAGATACGCGACAAGGCTGCCGGCCGCGACCCTCGGCATCACGCCGAACACGGTGCCAAGCGCGTCGTGCGCGAAATCCTCGGGGCCCGGGACGAATCGCAGGGCAAACTGCATCCAGACAACCGTGAGCCCCATGGCAACGAAACCCAGCCAGACACACCTCCGGGCTTCGCGCTCGCCGTAGAGTTCGGTCAGAATGTCCGTCGCGAGGAACGTACAGCCGTAAATGGCGTTGCCCAGCGTTGCCGTCATGCCGAAGAGCACCACAGTCTTCGTCACCTGGATGTTGGCGACAATCACGCCGGCAACGACCAGTGCGTACAGGCCTTCCCTTCCAAACAGGCGGAAGACAAGCACCGTGAGGCTCAGCACCACCACGACGAAGCCGCACCACAGCAGGTTGTTGAACGTC
Organism: Dehalococcoidia bacterium; assembly: GCA_023229725.1. GTDB lineage: Bacteria > Chloroflexota > Dehalococcoidia > GIF9 > AB-539-J10 > SKVJ01. Next base: position 7,386 of record JALNYR010000038.1, read on the forward strand.
ACCAGGTCATTCACGCTGTCATCCGCGGCACGGCCCTACGGCACCCGCACATCCGCCCGTGGTCTCGCGACCCACACCCGACCTGCCCCCTGGTTGAGGCGCTCGACTTCGTCGGCCACGCGATACCGTCCCAGGAACTCATCGCGGAACGAGTCGAACTCGCCGCACGTGATGGCCATTCGTATGTCCTGCATCAGCCGGCACATGAACCTGAGGTTGTGAACGGTGGCCAGCCTGTAGGCAAGGAGCTCTTCGCACTTGAAGAGATGATGGAGATAGGCAGCCGAGAAGGTCCTGCACGTGTAGCAGTCACACTCGGGGTCCACGGGGCCGTTCATCGTGCGGAACATTGCGTTCCGTAAGCTCATCCGTCCATTCCTCGTGTACACGCCGCCGTTTCGCGCGACACGGGTCGGGAGGACACAGTCGAACATGTCCACCCCGCACGACACGGCTTCCACGATGTCCTCAGGCGCCCCGACACCCATGAGATACCGGGGACGGTCGGACGGCAGCAGAGGAACCACGTCATGCAGCACTGCGTTCATGACGCGCTTCGGCTCTCCCACGCTCAATCCCCCGACCGCGTAGCCGGAGAAGTCCATCGCCGTCAGCGTCCGTGCCGACAGCCGCCGCAACTCGATGTCGCCGCCGCCTTGCACGATGGCAAATAGCAGCTGGTCGGTGCGGCGCTTCGCCCCGAGGCAGCGCTCCGCCCAGAGATGTGTCCTGTTGACCGCCTCCGCCAGCCGGCGAGAGTCCGACGCGCCGGCCGGCACGTCGTCCAGCACCATGCTGATGTCCGCGCCCAGCGCCTCCTGAATCGCCACCGCCTTCTCGGGCGTCAAGAGATGCTCGCTGCCGTCGATGTGTGACCGAAAGGTCACGCCACGGTCATCCAGGCTGCGAAGCGCCGCCAGGCTGAACACCTGGAAGCCACCGCTGTCCGTAAGTATCGCCCCGTCCCATCCCATGAACCGGTGCAGTCCTCCGGCCGCCTCAACGATGTCTACTCCAGGGCGCAGATACAGGTGATACGAGTTGCAGAGGACGAGGTCGAATCCGATGTCTCGTATGTCTGAGGGGGTCAGAGACTTGACGGTTCCCTGGCTGCCGACGGGCATGAATACTGGCGTATCAAGTCGCCCATGGGCGGTCTCAAGCACGCCCGTGCGGGCCTCCGCGTTCGTCGTTGTATGGAGAATCGTGAAGCAGTTGCTGCCGATGGTTAGGATACCTCCGCGGCGAAGTATACCATCCGCCTTAGTGTTCGCCGGCTCACGCGATGCCGTGCTCTGGAATCAGAGACAAGCATGGCAAGCAGACAGCCCGGCACCCGCAACGCCGCGAGCCCGCCGCCTCACTTGAAATGGCCCTGGGCAACCATCAAGACACGTCCGCCGACCGCGACCCTGGTCACGTCCTTCTCGCGCCTGGCGCGAGCGAAGAGGAGCGAAGGACGGCGTATCTCGTAGCCCTGCTCGATGCGCAGGTCCAGGCTTGCCGCTTCCGGGCGAAGATAGCGAAGGGCAAACGCTCCGAGGCAGCCCGCCCCCGCCCCCGTGGCCGCATCCTCGGAGATGCCGTAGTAGTGAGCGAACATGCGGACGTTGAAGTCGTTGTCCGGGTTGTATGACTCGGACGAGAAGACGTAGAGGGCGCGAGCGCTGACCTTCTGCAGCAGACTGGCGTACTCATCGGCCGCCACACGGGACCGGCGAACGGCGGACAGAGACCGCAAGGGAACGACGACGAACGGCAGGCCCGTGGAAACCTCCTGCACCGGCCAGCGCACGTCAATGTCGGCGGCATCAAGTCCAAGGACAGCCGCCACTGTTTCCGGCTGAAGCGTCGCTCCGAATTCCGCCGGCCTCTGGTTCACCCAGACAGTATCCACGCTGCCGTAGTGATAGGTGAAGCTGATCTCAAGCGGCCCTCCACCGAGGTTGATGCGCATCCCGGTTACCGGCTCGTCCACAAGTTCGTGTCGCAGCACGTACGCCGCTCCAAGCACGGCGTGCCCGGAGAAGGGGATTTCCTCGGTCGGAGTGAACACGCGGACGTCGTAGCCGCCATCACGCAGCGCATCGGACAGGATGAAGGCAGTCTCCGAGAAGTGCACTTCGCCCGCGAGTCGACGCATGTCTTCGTCGCTCAGCAATGCGGCATTCCTGAAAACTGCGAGCTGGTTTCCGGAGTAGGGGCCCTCGGCAAACACGTCCAGCAGGTAGAAGCTGTGCTCCATCGCGCGAGCTTCTTCGGAAGGGGGCCGGTCTGGAAGCAGCATTGCGAACCCTGATTCGATTGTAGCAGAAGCGCCACCGACTGGGACATTGCCACAACGCATCGCCGGCGAGGCCGGACCCGGTCATCCGGCAGGGTTCTTCCGGACTCTCGAAAGCGCGCGCCGGGTCATGATATATACTACGAGCGAGAGCACTGCTATGGAGAGTCCCGCGGATGTTCGGGAGAGGATCGATTCCCTTCGGAAGCAGATTCTCTACCACAACCACCAGTACTACGTGCTGGACAGCCCCGAAATCAGCGACGAGGAGTACGACCGTCTGTTCGCCGAACTCCGGGCGCTCGAACAGCAGCACCCCGACCTGATTGCGCCCGACTCTCCCACGCAACGCGTGGGCGCCGGCCCCGTGTCGGCATTCGGAGTCGTTGAACACCGCGTGCCGCTCCTTAGCCTCGCCAATGCCTTCGCACCGGACGACCTCGCTGCCTGGTGGCGGCGCACGTCGACGCTCCTCGGCCAGCTCGAGTTCGACGCCGTGTGTGAGCCCAAGATCGATGGACTCGCCGTGGCCCTGACCTACGTCAACGGGCTGCTCTCAGTCGGCGCCACGAGGGGAGACGGCTATCACGGAGAGGACATCACCCGAAACCTGCGGACGGTCAAGAGCATCCCGCTCTCAGTGCCGCGCGAGAGCGCGCCGACCCGCTTCGAGGTGAGGGGAGAGGTGTACCTGCCGAGGGAGGGATTCAGGCGCCTCAATGAGCACCGTATGCAGGAGGGTCTCCCGCTGTTTGCCAACCCGCGGAACGCGGCGGCCGGCTCCGTGCGCCAGCTGGACCCTGCCGTCACCGCCGAGCGACCCCTCGACATCTTCGTGTACGGACTCGGCTGGGCGGAAGGGAAGGCGAGGCCGCCAACGCACTACGAGACACTGGCGTGGCTGCGTGACATGGGTTTCAAGACGAACCCTCTCACGACCCGTGCCGGGACGCTGGAAGAGACACAGCGGATTCGCGACCGGTGGGTGGACGAACGTCCGACGTGGTCCTTCGAAGCCGACGGCATGGTGGTGAAGGTGAACTCGGTGCACCTGCAGGAAGAGCTGGGAACGGTGGCCCGCGAGCCGCGGTGGGCGATTGCGTACAAATTCGCGGCACTCCAGGGCACGACGCGGTTGAAGGAGATTCGGGTGAATGTCGGGCGCACGGGAAGCCTCAACCCGTATGCCGTGCTCGAGCCGGTGCGCATTGGCGGCGTCCTCATCAGCCAGGCCACTCTGCACAACGAAGAGGACATCCACCGCAAGGACATCCGCGAGGGCGACATGGTCATCATCCAGCGGGCGGGCGACGTCATCCCCGAGATAGTCGGGCCCGTCACGAGCCTTCGCACCGGGAGCGAGCAGGTCTTCCATATGCCGGCGAACTGCCCGGTGTGCGGTGCGGAGGTCACGAAGCCAGCTGGAGAGGCCATGCATCGCTGCACGAATGCCGCGTGCCCGGCGCAGGCTCTGGAGCGCATCAAGCACTTCGTCAGTCGGAATGCGATGGATATCGAGGGTGTGGGTGAGAAGCTGTGCGACGCGCTCTTCGCCAGAGGGATAGTCAAGGATGCCGGCGACCTCTACTCCCTCACGAAGGCCGACCTGCTGCAGCTGGAGCGGATGGGAGAGAAGAGCGCTGAGAACGTACTTGCCTCGATTGCGGCCAGTAAGGACCGCCCGCTGGGCCGCCTGCTGTTCGCACTCGGGATACCGCATGTCGGACAGGAATACGCGGAGCTGCTGGCAGGGCGCTACCGCAGCGTGGACGAACCCGCCGCCGCGGGTATCGATGAGCTGGCCGAGCTGTCGTCCGTGGGCCCCACGATTGCCGGCAGCGTCGTGGCGTTCTTCAGGCTGGACAGAAACAGGCAGATAGTCGAGAAACTCAGGGCTGCACACGTCACACTCTCGAGGAAGGAAACGCAAGAGAGCGCCAATCAGCCTCTGGCGGGCCTGACCTTCGTGTTCACGGGACGCCTGAGCCGATTGAGCCGTCCGGAGGCGGAGGCGATGGTGGCCCGGCTGGGCGGGCGCGCGGGGCAGGATGTCAGCCGGAACACCTCCTACGTTGTCGTCGGAGAGGATGCCGGCTCGAAAGCAACGAAGGCCCGTGCGCTGGGTCTCAAGGTCATCGATGAAGCCGAGTTCCTGCAGATGACAGGCGAGGGCTAGGAGCGGCGGCGAACCTCGTCGACGACGTCACGCAGGGAGATGGCAAGGTACGCGGGCAACTCGGCGGGGTCGTAGTAGCGAGCGTCATCGCATTCATCCCCGGCAACCGGTTCGCCTCCGGTGACAGTCACCAGATAGCTCACCACCAGCATGTCCCCGTACAGTTCCTCGTCCTCGCGTCTGACCACCCGGACGAGATGGTCTACCGTTCCGGTAACGCCGGCTTCCTCGCGCAGTTCGCGCAGACAAGCCTCTTCGGGAGTCTCGCCGGATTCGACGAATCCCGAGGGACAGCCCCACAGGCCCTTCTTGGGGGGAATGCCTCGCTTGATGAGCAGGAACTGCCGCCCCTTGACCGCGATGGCAACCACGACAGGCAGCGGGTTCTCGTAGCGCACGAAGCCGCAAACAGTGCAGTGCTTCCGCACCCTGCCATCGACCATCCCCTCGACGAGCGGGGCCGAACACTGCGGGCAGAAACGATACGGCTTGGGCGGCACGCTACTCTCCAGACACCAACAGGACGGCGTCCGGCGTCTCCGGTGCGTCCGTCCGGCTATGATATATCCACGGCAACTGAGCCGCAATCGCCGGCGTGCGCAGGGCCTCGTTGCCCGACGCCGGGCATGGTATCCTTGCGATACTGGAACAGTCGTGCGGCGGACCGCGTCTCAGTCATTTGACGGGTCGAGCCGCCACGTATCACCGGTCGGGCACGCATTATGGACGCCTATCTTGACATTGAGACAACGGGACTCAGTCCCTTCTCGGACACCATCACCGTTGTCGGCGTCTACCGCGAGACGCCGGAGGGATTCATCCTGAGACAGCTGGTGGGACACGACGTCACGCGGCTGAACTTGACAGCCGTTCTCGACGGTGTGAAACACCTGTACACGTACAACGGAGACCGTTTCGACCTCGTCTTCATTCAGTCGAGGCTCGGGCTCGAACTGAAGTCTCTCATCGAGCACACCGACCTGATGCGCGCCTGCTGGTGCAAAGGGCTCTACGGCGGATTCAAGGCAGTCGAGCGCCAGCTTGGCATCGAGAGGACTCTGCAGGGCGTCTCCGGACGTGACGCCGTCGACCTCTGGTGGCGGTACATCCGAAGAGGCGACAACCGCGCGCTCCGTACGCTGCTGGACTACAACCGTGAGGACGTGGTGAACCTGAAGGCCCTCCGTGAGCGACTGGGCGGAGAGCAACCTGTGTGATGAGACACGCATGAGCATCGTCGACTTCCATACGCACGTGGCGCCGCCGTGGGCGCAGGATTGCCGAGAGCAACTCGTCCGCGAGGACTCCTGCTTCGCGGCCCTCTACGCTAATCCGAGAGCGAAGCTCGCCACATTGGAGGACCTGATCTCAAGCATGGATGAGGCAGGAGTGACCGCATCAGTGGCACTCAACCTCGGGTGGACGAGCCACGAGATGTGCGCGCGCACGAACGACTACCTCCTCGAAGGTGCCGCCAGGTGGCCGGGTCGCATTCTCCCCTTCGTAGCCGTGCAACCCGCTCACCCCGACGCGGCAGCGAGGGAGCTGGAGCGCTGCGCCGCCGGCGGCGCGCGCGGCATCGGAGAATTGCGCCCCGACATCCAGGGCTTCTCCCTGGCCGACGCCGATGCGCTCCGACCGATGGTCGAGATTGCGGCAGCGCACGGCATTCCGGTCCTGACGCACGTGTCGGAGCCGGTGGGACACGTGTATCCGGGCAAGGGCACCGTCACACCGGAGCAACCCTATCGCTTCGCCCTGGCATTCCCGGAGGCGACTCTGGTGTGCGCGCACTGGGGAGGGGGATTGCCGTTCTACAGCCTCATGCCCGAGGTAAAACGGACGCTCGCCCATGTGTATTTCGACAGTGCCGCCTCTCACTACCTGTACGGCAACAACGTGTTCAGGGTCGTCGCCGACCTTGTCGGAGCGGACCACGTCCTGCTGGGCTCCGACTTTCCGCTCATCCGCCAGCGCAGGGCCATCGAAGAGGTGCGACGCGCCGGCCTCGCAGCCCCGGCAACCGATGCCATTCTTGGCGGCAATGCGAGCCGAGTGCTCGCACGAGGAGAACGCGACAATGTCGGCGAGTGACGTCGTCAGGGTCTTCATCGCCATCGAATTGCCCTCCGATGTGAGGGAGGAGTTGAGCCAGGTGGCGAACCGTCTCAGAGCACGATGCAGCGTCGGCCAACTGAAGTGGGTCGCCGTCAACAGTATTCACCTCACCCTGAAGTTTCTTGGGGAGATACCCGTCTCGCGGCTCGAAGCCGTGCGAGACGCCGCGGCCGCTTCGTGCGCCGGCGTCGGCGACCTCGCCCTGGAGATGGGCGGCATCGGCGCGTTTCCCGGCTCCTCCAGGCCCAGAGTCATCTGGGTGGGGCTTGAAGGAGACGTACCGAGGCTGGTCTCCCTCGCGGAAAGACTCGATCGGGGATTGCAGGTGCTCGGGTTTGAGAGGGAATCCAGGCCATTCTCACCTCACTTGACTGTCGCGCGCGTGCGGCCGGACGCATCTCTGCAGACGCAGACCGACATCGGATCGGCGGTCACACGGGTGCGGCCGCCCGAACGTCTTCGTTTCACCGCCACAGAGGTCAGTCTGATGCAGAGCCAGCTGAGGCCCGAAGGGCCTCTGTACACCTGCCTCGCGCGCTGGGCTCTGAGCAGCTAGGACAGCAGGCGCTCCGTACGTGCGGGGTTTGCGACCGAATCTGGCTTGCGGTATAATCCACGATGATTGGTTTGGGAGGTGGATTACCTTGGAGACTACTCCTTTCCCGAAGTGCCTGAAGTGCGGCAAGGGTGATCTGGTTCCCCTGTCGGACTTTGGGAGCCAAGGTGCGACGATCAAGTACAAGGCCTGGGTCTGTACGAATCCTGATTGCGGCTACAACCTCAAGATCAGGAACGGTGAGATATACCTCAACGAGCCCATTCTGAGCGGCGAACTGCGCGCCCGCACCCACTAATACCGACCACACCGTTTCTCAGGCCATAGTGCTACAAATCGGCAGCGCGACACGTCTGGCGCTTGACTGCCTCTTTCCCCGCCTCTGCGTGGGATGCGGCAGAATCGGAAGCTACGTGTGCGGCGGTTGCCGGATGCGCCTGCCCGTTCTCTCCGGACCACTGTGCCCTCGTTGCGGGCGGCCGCAACCGAGCGGAATCCTCTGTCCCTCATGTGCACGGGGTCACTCCAACATCTCCGCGATACGCTCGGTGTTCCGCTTCGACGGAGTTGCCCGCAGAGCTATCATTGAACTCAAGTACCACAACCTGAGAGCAATCGCACCCACGTTGTCGGCCTACCTGGACGCCCGCCTGAGAGACGAGGACGTTGCTCCGGAGTTGATCGTGCCCGTGCCGCTGCACCCGAAGAGGCTCCGGCACCGCGGCTACAACCAGTCGGCGCTGCTCGCACGGGAGCTGGGCGTGCTGCAGGGAATCAGGGTATCGGAACACTCGCTGACGCGAACCCGTGAAGGCGATAGCCAGGTCCGCACGCGCAGCGCAGAGGCGCGCAGAGACAACGTGGCCGGTGCGTTCGCTTGCACGGATGCAGGTGTTTCTGGTAAACGAATCTTGGTGGTCGACGACGTCTGCACCACCGGAGCAACGCTGGAGGCATGCGCCTCGGCGCTCCGCGACGCGGGCTCGGCAGAGGTGTGGGGACTCACGGTCGCCAGAGAAGTGTAGGAAGGGAGGTTCTGATGCAGTTGCAGATACTCTCGAAGAACGACATGCCCCTCTCTCCCACCATCGAGCAGTACGTCACACGGCGTATCGGCAAGATGGACCGCTACCTTCCAAGCATCGACCAGGGCAAGGTGGAGATTTCCCGTGAGGAGGCGAAGCAGCCTGACCAGCGCTTCATCGTCCAGGTCACACTCGACAGCAACGGCACGCTCATTCGAGCCCAAGAACGCGCAGACGATGTGCGCACCGCCATCGACCGGGTGGTCGACGCGCTGGCGAACCGTATCGCCAGGTACAAGGGCAGGCGCTTCGCCAAAGGCAAGGACTCCCTGCGCACGATGGAGGCAGTGCCCCAGCAGCCTGAGGTCGCGCCGGCCGAGCCGCATCGCGTGGTGAAGACAAAGCGATTCACACTCAAACCCATGCCTCTCGATGAGGCGACCGAGCAGATGGAACTGCTGGGCCACGATTTCTTCCTCTTCGTTGACTCCGACACCGGCAAGGCCAATCTGCTGTACCGCAGGAAGGACGGCGACTACGGGCTCATTGAGCCAAATTCGTAGGGTGTAGAGCAGCATGCACGTCGCGGTGTTCGTCACAGCCTTGGGCTGGATGGCAGTGGCCGGCTCGGAGTCGGGCATATCGCGTGTCATCCTCCCGCGGAGGAGCCGGGACGCGGCAGTGGAGGCCCTCGAGATAACCTTCGGTCCAGCCGTGACGGCGTTCCGGGAGGTAGACACAGCGGCGTTCGATGCATTGCCGTCCCGCCTGATACGTTACATGGAGGGGCGGAGGATGGAGTTCCCGGACCGGGTGGATACGACGGGATGGACGCCGTTTCGCACACGAGTGTGGAATGCCACGCGGCAGATACCCTACGGGCAGACCTGGAGCTACGGCCAGATTGCAGCGGCAATTGGGCAGCCCAGAGCCTGTCGCGCGGTGGGACAGGCTCTGCACCGGAACCCCGTCCCCGTGATTGTCCCCTGTCACCGGGTTGTCGGAGCGGACTCAAGCCTGACCGGCTTCGGAAGCGGGCTCGCACTCAAGCAGGCCCTGCTTCGGCTTGAGTCCACCGGGGAACCATCAGTCGACCTTGAACAGAGCGCCGCCAAGCAAACCCGCAAGACTTTGCTCTAGTTCCGGGCTCACTGCGACGTGGAGGGCGGGCATCTCCAGTTCCGTCCAGCCGCCGTCGACCGACTGGACGACAATTGTGACGCGGTCCTCCCCCGGGTGCGCACGCAGGAACTGCAGGACCTGCGTCAGCCGGGAAACATCGGCGGCCGGGTCGGGAGTCTCCTCGAGGCGGATGCTGAGTTCGCGCGGCTTCTGTGAACGGCGTCGGCTGCCATTCGGTGGCGTGTATCGCTGTGCTTGCTGGCAGCTTATCTGGAGTTGACCGTCGCGGCTGCGCAGTTGCCCTTTGACGACAATCAGCGCGCCCTCGGCCCAGAGACCTCTAGTAGTCTCGTGAACGCGCGGCCAGACCGTCACTTCAATCCTGCCGGACATGTCCTCGAGTTCAGCGACCACGAACGGCTTGCCTTCACGGGTGGCCGTCTGACGAACGGACGCCACCATGCCGGCAACCACGACATCCTGCCCGATGAAGTCATGCCCGAGCGCGCCGCACTGTCCGGTAACAATGCCCTCGAGTTCCTTGCGAATCGCCTCCACAGGATGCGGTGAGAAGTAGACCCCCGTCAGTTCCTTTTCCCAGGCAATCTTCTCTCGAACGGAGACGTCGGGCACGCCGGTTTCCAGCTGGAGTTCGGTCCCTTCGGGCGATGCGGGCAGGGAATCGAACATCGACGTCTGCCCTGAGTCCCGGGCACGCTGCTCCGCCTGCGCAACCGCAACGATCCGGTCAAGGGAGGCGAGGAGGCTTGACCTCGTCCCCAAACGATCGAGGGCCCCCGCCCGTATGAGGCTCTCGACCGCCTTCTTGTTGATGCCCTTCGTGCCGACCCTGCGGCAGAAGTCCATCACCGTGACGAACGGCCCTCCGTCCTTCCGCGCACTGACGATTGCCTCGACAGGGCCAAGTCCCACATTCTTGATTGGGGCCAAGCCGAACCGTATCGCGGGGCCGGACTCCAGGTCCTCGATCATGAATCCGACATCGCTCGAGCAGACATCCGGCGGTAAAATTGGAATACCCATCCTGCGGCATTCCTCCGCCGCAAGGTACATCTTGTCCATGGTATCCCGGTAGGTATTCATGAAGGCCGCGATGTACTCCACCGGGTAGTTGGCCTTGAGATAGGCGCCGCGGTAGGCGACGAGCGCGTAGCTGACGCTGTGCGCCTTGTTGAACGCGTAGCCGGCAAACGGCTCAATGAGCGCGAAAACCTCGCGCGCCAGGCGCTCCTCGATGCCGTTCTTGACGGCCCCGGCGACGAACGTCTGCTCCTGCTCCTTCATTACCTCCGGAATCTTCTTGCCCATCGCCTTCCTGAATATGTCGGCCTGGCCCATGGAGTACCCTGCCAGGATACGGGCGATGAACATCACCTGCTCCTGGTAGACGATGACGCCGTACGTCTCCCGCAGTATCTGCTCCAGGGCCGGGTGAGGGTAGCTGACCGGCGCCACGCCTTCCTTGGAGCGAATGAACTTGTCGATCTGCTCCATGGGACCCGGGCGGTACAGAGCCACCATTGCCGAGATATCCGCGAACACCGAAGGCCGGAGCTGCTGCAAGTAGCGGCGCATGCCTTTGCTCTCCAGCTGGAAGATGTCGCGCGTCTCTCCCGAGGCGAGCAGTTCGAATGTCCTCTGGTCATCGAGAGGAAGGTGCGCGTAGTCGAGGAGTCTGCCGTGTCGTTGATTGATTATGTCGCGTGCCTTCGCCAGAATCGTCAGGTTGGATAGCCTGAGAAAGTCCATCTTGAGAAGGCCCAGTTTCGCGATGTTCCACATGTTGTACTGCGACATGAGGTTCTGGCCTTGCTGGCCGCTCTTGCCCACCGGCTGCAGCGGGGCATACTGTACAAGCGGATCGCG
>JALNYR010000218.1 GCA_023229725.1 Dehalococcoidia bacterium
TGGACGGCGTTCGATGCGCGTTGGACTCGCAGAAACTCTACACCATCACCGTCGCCGCCCTTGACGACCTCGACCGGCTGGATAGGGGGCTGGGGGGCATAAGGCAACAAGCGGAGGCAATGGCTTTTTCCGGCGACTGCAACCCAATGAAGCTGTGGAACATGGCCGACCTGCTACTTGCTGGCCGGTCGGACGACGGCACCGCGCCGAAGGGAGGCACCAAGTGAACGAGATCCTGAGCCACGACGATGCACTGAGCCGCGTAGAGGACGCGGTGGAGAAACTCCAAAGCGAGTCCTGGGATGGATCCGCGAATGGCGTGTTCGATGTGTTTGCCTCGCACGAAGCCCTCCGCACCGCCCTCGACCGTCTTGACCGTGGCCTGCACGAGATCGCCGCACGCACGACGGACGCGGACACAATCGGCAACCCGTCGCTAGCGCAGATCGTGGAGAACATGATCGCGGGCCGCGAGTGGGACGGAACCGCGCCGAAGGGATGGTGAACGATGATCCGTATGAAGTACGGTGTACCGATGCCGAGTGGAGCGACAGAACGAATCCGCGAGCAACGGATCGCGCGCGACTTCCTGCGCGAACAGCTTGGCGAGAAGGATGCGGAGATCGCCGCCCTCCGCTCCGCACTCGACGCCGCTGTGAAGCGCGCGGATGATGCGGAGATCCGGCGCGCTTCAGCCGTCCACGATTGCGAGAGAGTACGGACCGCGACGTGTACCCGCGCCGAACGTGCCGAGGCCGACCTTGCCGCGATGACGGCGGATCGTGATCAACTGGCGTTGTGCTTGAAGGATGGTGCCAACCGTCACTCCATCACCAAGATCGAGAAGAACGCCGCCCTCGCCCGCGTTGCCGAGCTTGAGGCGCAACGGGACGAGGCAAGGCGGATGTTCTGCGAGGCCGAATCCGTCTGCTCAGAGGGGGTCAAGACGGCGCGCGACGAAGCCTTGGTCTACTGGCCGGATCAGGCCGACATTCTCTACCCGCCCGATGGGAGGTGATGCGATGAAGGAACGTATCCACGAAGCATTCAGTAGCGCACTCGCTGTGGTTGAGCGCTACACCGACGCCAGAGACCACGAGCGGCAGATGGCCATGGCGACTTCGTTGGCCTCGGCCGCGTTGATCTCCGAGGCGCTCATGCTGGTTTGTGAAGCGCTCGACCAGATCGGCAACCCCGACCGCCCCTTCAGCGATGGGAGGTGATGCGATGACGAAGGAAGAACGCGACACGTTCCAGACCGCGCTCGACGAGTGGGGACCCGAGGCGCAGGTCGGGATGCTCCACGAGGAAATGGGCGAGTTGATGACGGTGCTGAACAAGCTCCGCCGAGAGTCCTACCCCGGCGCGTCATGGTCCGCGCTGCGCGGGAACGCGCTGGAAGAGATCGAGGACGTGCGGATCATGCTCGACCAGATGGCCGTGATGCTCAAGTCGGACGAAGCGCATCAAGGGGAACTGCGGCAGGGGAAGATGCAACGGCTCCGCGAGTTGCTGCGACTGGATCGCAAGCGTAACGAGCGTCCCGGGGTGACCGTGCGAGAGGCGACCGCCACCGTGACCGAGCGGGTGTCCCGATGACGCCCGCCGAGGATGTGGCCGACCTTCGCCGGAAGCTGGACGAGGCGGTGCGACGGCGTGACGTCGAAGCCGAGAAAGCCGACACCCTGTTGCGCCGCGTCCAGCACCTCAGTTGCGAGGGTGCAGAGACGGAGGGCTGGACGCAATCGCTCGACCGTGCTCTTGCGCGTGCGACCGCCGCCGAGTCCCGCGCCACCCGTGCGGAGAAGGCGCTGCGGGAGATTGCGGCCATTGACGAAGGCGAGGCGCGGTGTCGGTGCGTCAGCATCGCCCGTGCCGCCCTCGCGCCCAAGGCGACGGAGGACGAAGAGATCGAGTGCTTCTGCCAAGAGGACGGCCACGAACCAGGCGAGGTGATTGCGGAGGTGCATTGCCCGTGCTGCGGAGCCTCACTCAGCGTCCAGTATGGCGATGACCCAGGCGAGATCGGCGTCGTGGGAGAATCAGCAAGACCATCTCCCCCGACATCCTCCGAGGCGGAAGTTGTGGCGCGGGCCGCGTTCCTCTCATATGTGGAGTCCGGTAATTGTCCGCGCACTTCATGGGGGATGCTTACTGAAACAGAGCGGGATGTGTGGCGTCGTGTAGTCCGCACTGTGAAGGCGATGGACGCTTTGAAAGACGAGCCCAAGGCGACGGAGGCGAAGCCACCGGCCTACGAATGCACCTACGGCCCGCCGACTGTCCGCATTTCGAGCGACGACGAGGGCGCGTTCCGTCGTGCCGTGCGAGCGATGGACAGGATGGACGCCGCAGAGGACGCCGCCCATCCCGCCAAGGAAGGGGCGGAGGTGGAGCGGATCGCGCGGGCCGAAATGGCGGCGACGTCAGCGGCGCGCGAGGTCTACGGCATGGACGGAACGCCGATGCACAACGTTGACTACAGGGCGGTGAAGGCGGCAGCCCGCGCCGTCGTGAAGGAGGGGGCGAGATGACCGTCAAGCGAATCGTGGTCGGCATTCCGACCGAGATCGAAGTGGACGAGGAGAGATGTGGACTGGATTGTCCCTTTCGGTGGCCCGCCCGGTCACGATGTACCGGCTTCCAAGAGCCGCCGCACATCGAGGGAGAGCAGACGGTGCAGGCGAAAGGGACGGCGTTGCTGTGGGGGACAAACTCGTTCATGCGCTGTGATGCCTGCCTCGCAGCCGAGCGCCGGTCGAAAGGGGGAAGGTGATGACGAACTGGAAGCTGAACGACCGGGCGATCTTCGACTGCGAGAAGGACGGCTATCCGAAGTGCAGCATCGTCGGCGCGCTTGGCGGTCCCCTGCTCACGGTCATCTTCGACGGCATGGAGGACATGGGCGCTGTGCCCGTGTTGCGGTCCACGCTGAAGCCGCTGGACTGGAAGCCGGACGACGACGCGCCCAAGGTGTCCCCGTGACCCCCTACCAGCGCGGCTTTGAGGACGGGAAGCTGATGGCGGTGGAGGCGATAGGACGTGCGGCGCTCTCACTCGGTCACGTTGACGTGGGGATCATGGACGCCATCCGCGCCATCGAACCGCCGGGGGAGGAGACGCATGAGGAACGGTGGGCCGCCGCGGGTTGGCCGTTCAAGTGGAGCGACGACGTTCGCGGCTATCACGTGCTCACTGGCAAGGCGACAGACGGAGCTGTCATGTGGTGTGGACCGGACGCGGGTTGGCACACCGTCCTGCCGACCGTCCAAGCCGTAGATGCCTGGATCGCGGCGCACGGGAAGGGGGAGTGATGGACAAGCGAGCA
>JALNYR010000039.1:0-8799 GCA_023229725.1 Dehalococcoidia bacterium
CTCTCGCCCCGGGCAAAGTAGCGCAGATTCACGCCGTCGCCGAACAGCAGCCTCGCGTTGCCGGCCGCAATCTCGACCTGGCCACCGTAGCTTGCGGAGCCGTCGACTCTCTTGCCCTCGAGCAGGCCCTTGTACTCCAGGGGGTCGCCGCAGTACCAGACGAGCTCATGCGGGCTGTGAGCAGCAGTGACATTGCCGATGGTCTTGCCGCGGATACGCTCGTTGGTCTGTCTCGCCAGAACAGCGGCTTCCGGTAGCTCAATCATGTCTACTCTCCTGTGTCGACATAAGGCTGCGGCATCGGCTTCGCCATTGCATCGGGATGGTCAGTTGTTCAGGTCCACCTGCGTACAGCCGTCGCCACCCCGCCACGCCTCCGCCGTCGAGCAACGCATCACCAGGGGGTGTTTGGTGAGGTGGTCCCTCACGGCTCTCCTCAGTGTGCCGGTCCCCTTGCCGTGGACGACCCAGACGCGGAGCAGGCGCGCTTTTCGGGCTTTGTGCAGGAACTCATCGACGAGCGGGATGGCCTCATCGACCGTCAATCCGTGGAGGTCTATCTCATCGGGCTTCGCTGTCATACTTCCACCGGGCGCCCGCGTAGTATGGCCCAATGCGGTCGCTCATGCCAGAGTCACCGTCCCAACCGTCAGGCAGGGCGCGGACCTCCGTGTCCGCCTGCTGCAGGTTTGACGGACGCCCACGGTCGGCACCATCGGACGCGCGTTCCAGTCGGGTGTAGGGGTGGACCTCTGAGTCCGCCCACATCGGGCATTCGAACCTTCCAACCTTCGAACTTTGCACTCTCAACCGCAGCCTCGGGTGGGACAACGCTCCTTGTCTGGTCCGGATTGCGACCGCCTGATAGCATTGGCTGGACGCACGAGGACGGCGGGACACCGTCGGGGACATGCCCGTGTTCGGTTCTGCGGGATGTGTCCACTTCAGTCTCTGCGTGGAGCACGCCATCGGGACTGTCAGCATCACCAGGCGCTCAGTACTGACTGCCGTCGGGGCAGCACTCGTGTTCGGGTGCATCTTCGCGGTCGGCTACTATGCAACGCGCGCGTCGCTCCCCGAGGCGTGGCAAGCGCGATACTTCGTCGATGCCACGATTATGCGGTACTACTTCGGTTCGGTGGTCGTGATGGGGGCCATCCCGGTGCTGCTCGGGCTGTATCGACTGGGACTCATCTACATCGCCGGCGCCTCGGCAGGATGGGTCGCCAACTGCGTGATGATTGCGACCCTCGACCCTCCTAGACCGACGATGGACCCGGCCGTCTGCAACGTGTTCATCGTGGTCGCCGGCGCCCTGGCGGCTATAGTAGTGGAGACTGTCCACCAGGCGCGACGCCGGAGGAAGCGGCCGACAGACACCTCCGCACCGCCATCCTCTTGAGTCACTGAACTGCCGTTGGGCAGTCAGGGTGGCTCGGGTTCGCGGCGGGGCCGCGGGATTCCCGGGCCGGACCGCCGACTGTCAGCGGGAGTTCTTGTCTTCCTGCCAGAGGCCGAACGCGTTGCCTTCGGTGTCGACGCAGTTGGCCAGGTATCCCCATCCGGGCACGGGCGTCTTCGGCAGCACAACCCGTCCACCCAGCGTTGTGACCTTCTTGCTGTACTTGTCGATGCTGTCGACGCCCACGTACATGGTGATTCTCTGGGACGGCTCCCCTCGCTTGCCCAGGCCGCCGCCGACGCCGGGCTTTCCGTCGAGGCCGTCCGTCTCGACCAGGTAGTAGTCCGGCATTCCCGGAGGTCCCATCATTTTCCAGCCGAACAGCGACTCGTAGAAGTTCTTCGCTCGCTGCGGCTCGTCCGATGCTATGTCGAAATGGACTATGGTCGGCATCTGTGCACCTCCTCCACCTTCATTGCCAGACTCCCGTCGGCGCCTCGGTCAGTCGCGCCATCTGCAGCAGGGGCGGCATCCCACACGCGCTCACGGGCGGAGTGTGGTGGTGGACCTCCAACATTCCACGTGCGAACGTTCAAACACGCCACACGGGCGGCCTGGTGGTGTAGGGGACGGTCAAGGTCGCAACTACCTGACCTTGGACGCGCTGTAGAGTCCTATGAGTATCATCGCCACCACTATCGCAGCGCCAAAACTCAACCACGATGGAAAGGTGTACCACCCGAGGTACTGCCCGAGGAGTCCCGCCAGGAATGCTCCCACGGCGCCGAGAATCACCGTCATGAACCAGCCCAGTCTCTGTCTGCCGGGAAGGAGTATCCGCGCGATGATACCAACGACTGCGCCAACCAACAGATACCAGAGAATACTCATGTCCTTACCTCCTCCGTCCAGGAATCCGATGGTCTTGCGATTCTCTCCACGTCGGCCTGCTCAGCTCCGCGAACCCGCGTGACGCCGGGTCGGTGAGAGAGTTACGCAGGCTGTCGGGTTCGTTCCTGTACTGAATTGTAGTCCCTGGGTTGCCTTGACGCTACACTCATGTCAGCACTCTCGGGGCCACCGAGACGTAGACGAAGGCACCAGAAGGTGAGGAAGCGCTGACTCCGAACGCGAAGGGGAATCCGGTGTCGTGTCCCCGGAACCGCCCAACTGCCCCTGCTGCCGTTCTACTTTGGGGGTGATGCCTGCATCGCCCGCTATCGGCTTGCCGGACGCCCACTGCTACCATCACGCAGCCCTGCCTGTCGTCCTGTAGGGGTCGGTTTCCACACCGACCCGGTGGGATGGGTGGAATATTGGACGTTTGACCTGCAACCTTCCACGCTCCGGGGCGGCGTCCGTCGTCGGTCTGCCCGTCCCTGACAGTCCGTGTGAGTCCGTGTCGGTTCGTGTCCGTCCGTGTTCCCGCGCCCCGGGTGGTGCGGCGGAACCCGCCAACCTGTAACCTGTAATCTGCAGCCTGCAACCCGCGGTGGTATGTTTGGCGGTGGCGGGCCCGCCGCAGGCGGGCGCTCGCCGGAGGTGACGCATGGCAAAGACGGTAGCTCACATCTGCATCCTGGTCGCCGATATCGACCGGGCAATCAAAGACTACAGGAAGCTGTTCAGCAGAGTCTCTCCCGCCCTCCTCGCGCGAGAGGTGGTCCGGCAGGAACGCTGGGCGGGAGATGAGAAGTACATCACCGCCTTCTTCGGGGCGGTGGGCGACGGCTGTGACATCCAGCTGCTGCAGCCGCCTGACAGGGAGTCGCCGCTGTACCGGAGGCTGGAGAAGTACGGAGAGGGCGTCCACCACATCGCCATCGCCACTGCGCACCTTGAGGACAGCTACCAGCAGCTCAAGGCGGACGGCATCGCTGTCAATGACCGCCTCATCCCGGAGCATCCCGAAGGCGACGACGCGACCGATGTCAGCCACTTCTGGATACTGCCGCGCTCGGCACACGGCGTTCTCATCGAGATGATTGACCACTACCGCGTCGAGGACGGCC
Source organism: Dehalococcoidia bacterium (assembly GCA_023229725.1). Taxonomy (GTDB): domain Bacteria; phylum Chloroflexota; class Dehalococcoidia; order GIF9; family AB-539-J10; genus SKVJ01. The sequence goes on from JALNYR010000039.1 coordinate 3,415, forward strand.
GGCTGACGGGGACAGAGTGATAGGCGAACCGGGGGACGCCACGCCCGCATCGGTGCTTGTCGCGGCACTGAGGATTCGGTACTGTACGCTCGGAACCTGACCCGGATGGAGGACGCATGCAGCCGCTTGAGGGGACAACCGTTCTCGACCTGAATCGTCGCTACCCCGGCGCCGTCGCCGCGATGATACTGGGCGACTTCGGAGCCAGCGTCATCAAGGTCGATGCGCCCGGTGCGACCGTGAACCTCCCCGATGTGGGCGTCACGACGCCGGAGCAGTTCGCGGCCTTCTACGCCCCCGATCGCAACAAGAAGAGCATCGTGGTGGACCTCAAGAAAGACAGGGGTCGGGAGGTCTTCCAGCGCCTTGCGGCACAGAGCGATGTCCTCATCGAGGGCTTCCGCCCGGGCGTGATGGACAGGCTGGGCGTCGGGTACTCCACGCTGGCCGGCATCAACCCGAGGCTCGTGTACTGCGCTCTGACGGGCTACGGACAGGCCGGGCCGTATGCCGCCCTGCCCGGGCACGATATGAACTACGTTGCCATCGCGGGGGCGCTGAGCATGATCGGCCCCCGGGACGGCGCCCCCTGCTTCCCTTCGCACTACTTGGCGGACCAGGCCGGAGCCGGGCTGCACGGGACGATAGCCGTGTTGCTGGCGCTGGCCGCGCGGAACAAGACCGGGCGCGGTCAGTACATCGACCTCGCCTACCTTGACGGCGTCATGTCTCTTCTCACGATGGAGGCCACGTCGTACTTCGTGACCGGCAAGGTCCCGAGGCGGGGCGAGACGGCCCTGACGGGAGGCTATCCGCTGGCGCAGGTGTTGGAGTGCAGCGACGGCAGGTACTTCACCGTCGCGTGCTTCGAGCATCAGTTCTGGGTGAACCTGTGCAAGTCCATCGGACGAGAGGACCTGACGGCGTACGATTCGCCGGCCGACCCGGCCAGGAGGGATTGGGCAATCGCCGAATTGCAGCAGGTCTTCCTCACGAAGACCAGGGACGAGTGGTGGGAACTCCTGAAGTCGAAGAACACCTGCGTGGCGCCGGTCCTCGACTACGATGAGGCATGCGACAACGAGCAGGTGAGGGCCAGGGACATGGTCCTTGAGTTCGACCACCCCGCGTTCGGCAAAATCCGGCAGATTGGCATCGTGGCGAAGCTGTCGGACACGCCGGGGAGCGTGAGGAGCCTGGGCGTGCCGTCGGGCGGCTCGACCGACGAGGTCCTGTCATGGCTTGGCTACGGTGAAGAGGATGTTGCCGCCCTCCGAGAGGACGCCGCGGTCGCATAGCGTGACATAACGCCACCAACGCGGGGACGGTTGCACGTTTGAACCTCGCCATCTCCCGTAGGGGCCGTTCGAGAACGGCCCGGCGATGGGATGCGCGACACGGTTGATGCCTGCAGACACCCTCATGCCTGCCCGGTGTGGTGGGTGGAACATTCCAACTTTCGCACCTTGCACCTTCAACCGCCGCCTCGGCCGGGCTCCCATGCCCGCCCGCGGGGAGGTGGTGCTCCTGCTACCGGTATGGCACGGGGGTCCGGACCTCCGCCGGGCCTTCCACCAGGTCCTTCTCGAACAGCCTGGCAAGTCGCAGCGCCACCGGTCCCGGCTTTCCGCTGCCTATCGTTCGCCCGTCGAACTTCACCATCGGCAACACGGACCCGCTCGTCATGCCGAACAGCTCCGACGCCTCGTAGACTTCGTGTTGCGTGATGTTCGTCTGAGCTATGCTCTTCAGCTCTCCGCTCTTGACCAGCTCGGCCGCGAGCTGCACGCCCCTGACGAGGCCGGTGCCCCGGAGCATGTGCTCAAATCTCGGGTACTTCAGCATCCCGTCCTGGCTGACGATGACCACGTTCTCGGTTGACGACTCCGACATGTGCCCGTCCTGGTCGAACCAGATGCCGAAGTCCACGTTGTTCCGGTGCGCCTCCAGGTCGACCAGCGCATTGAGCACGTAGTCGGTCGTCTTCACCTGTGCGAAGAAGCCCATCTTCAACGGCACATGGGTCGTCATCGCGGACGCTCCTTCCTTGAGGAAGCGGGCGGGGAAGTTCTCCCCGACCTTCGTCCGCAGCACGATGACGTACAGCTCGCTCTTCTTCGGGGTCGTCGGGTCGCAGGCGAAATCGCCCATGCCGCGGGTGGCGAACAGGCGCACGCCGCAGTCTTTCGCTCCCGAGATGCCGACCGTCTCCAGGATGACCTGCCTCAGCGGTTCCGTGGAGTACGGCAGGGTGAGCGAGATTATCTCCGCCGACTTCGCGAGCCGCGTCATGTGGGCATTGAAGCAGTAGGCGTGGCCGTTCACGACCGGGAAGTACTCGAAGATGGCGTCCCCGCGGTTGATGATGTGGTCGTCGACGGGCACGACCATGAGGGCCGGGTCCGTCACCACTCCGCCGAAGACGCTGGAGTACATGGCAAGGTAGTTCGAGGCGCCTGGCTCCCGCCATTTCGGAGCACTGGCAAATATCTCGTCGCGGGATAGGACCTTCAGACTCATAGCTCTCCTTCTCTGGCGGGCCGTCGCGCGATGCGCGCGGGCCGGACTCTCGCCCTTCCGCCTGGACACATCTAGTCTGGAGAAACGAGATGGCTGCTGCAAGTCCTGTCGCCTCGATTCCTGGAGGCAAAGGCGTGGGGGAGTGCGCCATCATCGTCCTCATGCGGCTGCCGGACTCTGCCCCGAACCCGGCGGGGCGGGGCGAGGTATTCGTAGGGGCGACGCACGCGTCGCCCGCCATCCGGAGGTTGGTCGCCCGCCGTTGCCGCTGTCCATCTGCTGTTCGTACTGTAGGGCGCGGACCTCTGCGTCCGCCCGGGCGGTGATATGCGGTCTGCTGTAGGGGCCGTTCGAGAACGGCCCGGCGATGGGAGGCACGACACGGTTGATGCTTGCAGATACCCTCATGCCTGCCGGGTGTGGGAACACGCATGGGTGGTTGGCTGCAACCGTGAATCTGGACACGGTTCGGGCCGTTCGCGAACGGCCCCTCCACATAGCTCGGCCGACGTGGTTCGGGCGTACTTGCGCCAGGCTCCCGTGCGTGCCCTCAGGACAAGGCCGCATCCGCGTGTTCTGGTGACGCCGTCGTTATGATAAGCTGGCTCGACCGCCGGGAGGATGCGACTATCCGGCCGGGAACGCACGGGATGGATACGAAAGGACGCACGCTGTCGCTGTTGCCTGATATATACGCCGTGTGTCGACTGGACCGGCGCGCCCCGGTACCCGATTGGGCGACCCGTGGCCTCTTCTCCTCCGTCACCCGCACCGCGGCAGAGCTCTCGGTGGTCTGCCCGGATGCTCTCGTCCCCGCGGGGGTGCGGAAGGAGAGCGGCTGGAGGGTCCTGATGGTCGAAGGGCCGCTAGACTTCTCTCTGACCGGCGTCCTGGCCTCCCTGACCGGTCCCCTGGCCCGCGAGGGAATCAGCGTCTTCGCCCTGTCTACCTATGACACGGACTATCTCCTGGTGAAGCAGGAGCAATGTGAGAAGGCGCTGCAGGCATTGAGAGCTGCGGGGTACCACGTTGCGGAACGTTGCAGCGCGCAGCGCGAAGAGGATGCGGGAGTTGTGCGGAGGAAATGAACAGGCGCCCTCGAGCCTTGTGCCCGGCGCCTTGAACCCTTTCAACGACGAATGAATCGGGAGTGCAGCATGGATGTAGCCGACAGGACCGCGTCGTTTCAGGAGTCCGTCATCCGCAAGATGACCCGTGTCGCCCAGCGCTACCAGGGCATCAACCTGGCCCAGGGGTTTCCGGAGAAGGACCCACCTGCGGAAGTGGTCGCGGAGGTCCTGCGGGCCATCCAGCAGGGGCATAACCAGTACTCCATCACCTGGGGGCTGCCGGCCCTGCGCGAGGCGGTGGCCGGGAAATACGCCCGTTTCGCCGGCCTCAAGGCCGACCCTGAGACGGACGTCACCATCACCTGCGGCTGCAGCGAGGCCATCGTGGCTACCCTGATGGGCCTTGTGAATCCCGGCGAACGCGTCATCGTCTTCGAGCCGTTCTACGAGAACTACCTGCCCGGCTTGACCCTCTGCGGCGCAATCCCGGAGTTCGTCCGGTTGCGGGACCCTGGCTGGTCCCTGGACCCGGATGAGCTGAAGAAGGCCTTCGCGAAGAGGCCGAAGGCGCTCATCCTGAATACGCCGTGCAACCCCTCCGGCAAGGTCTTCTCCCGGGAGGAGATGGAGACGATTGCCGGCTACTGCCGGGAGTACGGGACTATCGCCATCACCGACGAAATCTACGAGCACATCCTCTACGACGGACTCGAGCACGTCCGCATGGCCACCCTGCCGGGGATGTGGGAGCAAACGGTGACCATCAGCGGCATCTCCAAGAGCTACAGCGCCACCGGGTGGCGGGTGGGCTACGTCATCGCTCACCCCGACCTGATGTCGGCCATCCGCAAGTGCCACGACTACATGGTCGTCTGTGCCCCCACCCCCTTCCAGATGGGGGCGGTGGTGGCCATGGGGTTGCCCGATTCCTACTACCAGGAACTGCACGAGTTCTACCGGGAGCGCCGGGACTACCTGCTCAAGGTGTTCGAGGACCTGTCCATCCCGGTCTTCCGGCCCGCGGGCGCCTACTACATGATGATCCGCATCGACGGTCTGGGCCGCGGGGACGACGACGCCTTCGCCATGTCGCTGGTGGAGAAGGCGGGCCTGGCTGTCGTGCCAGGGTCGAGCTTCTACCACCGACCCGAGGACGGGCGGGACAAGGTCCGCTTCTGCTTCGCCAAGAAGTGGGAGACCCTGCACCAGGTCAAAGAGAGGATGGAGCGCTTCCTGCACAGCTAACCCGCGCGTCCCGGGACGCCACGCTCGTCTCTGCGGTTCTCCTGTAGGGGTCGGCTCCCACGCCGACCTGGTGGGGTGGGGTGGAACCTTCCACCTTCGCACCTTGAACCTTCTCACTTTCCACCTTCAACCGCCGCCTCGGCCGGGGCTCCCACGCCCGCCCGCCACCCCGCCGTCAGCCGCCCGCCGCCGCCACCTGCCCGCGCAACTGCGCCATCTCCCGTAGGGGTCGGTCCCCGCACCGACCCGGTGGGGCTGCGTGGTGTCTGTGTCTGCTGTAGGGTGCGGACCTCCGTGTCCGCCCGCCATCCCCCTGTCGGACGCCCGCCGCTACTGTCTTCACACGCGCTCGCCCAATTTCCCGTAAGGGTCGGTCCCCGCCACCGCCGCGGCGGGGCTGCGTGGTGTCTGTGTCTGCTGTAGGGCGCGGACCTCCGTGTCCGCCCGCCATTTGGCTGCAACACGCCCGCCGTTGTGCCCCACCACCCGCCCCGGCTGCGGTTCTACTGTAGGGGCCGTTCGAGAACGGCCCGGCGATGGTACGCACGAC
>JALNYR010000039.1:8809-18369 GCA_023229725.1 Dehalococcoidia bacterium
CGGATACCCTCATGCCTGCCGGGTGCGGGAATACGCATGGGCGGTTGGCTGCGACCGCGAATCTGGACACGGTCCGGGCCGTTCTCGAACGACCCCTACACATCGCTCGGCGGACGTGATTCGTGCGTCTCTGTACTATGCTCCCATGCCTGCCCGGTGTGGGGCTGGTGTCTGTCGTCGCCCTCCCTGTCCGTGTCAGTTCGTGTTCGTCCTTGTCGGTCCGTGTTCGTCCGTGTTCCCTCCCCCGCGGCTGGTGCGGCGGCACCCGTAACGTGTAACCTGTAACCCGTAACCCGTGCTTGAGGAGGCTCGCACAATGAAAGCATTCTTCCACCCTGCGCAGGACCTGCATGTCCCGAAAACCTTCTTCTCCCGGGGCAAGATGCGGCAGCCCCAGGAGGTGCCGGAGCGCACCGCACGCATCCTGGAAGGCCTGAAGGCGATGGGCGTGCCGGTGCTGCAGCCCACCGACCACGGCGCCGGCCCGATTGCCCGGGTCCATGACCTCGGTTACCTCCGCTTCCTCGAATCGGCCCACCGTCGCTGGATGGAGCTGGATGACTGGGGCGATGAGGTGATGTCCAACATCTACGTTCGCTCGCCCAACCACCTGCACGGCATCCTCGCCGAGGCCGGCCGCTACATGGCCGACGGCAGCTCGCCAATCGGCCCCCATACCTGGGAGGCTGCCTACTGGTCGGCCCAGGCTGCCCTCAGCGCCGCCGATGCCGTGATGTCCGGTGAGCGTACCGCCTACGCGGTGTGCCGGCCGCCCGGCCACCACGCCCGCCGCGATGCCTGCGGCGGCTTCTGCTACCTGAACAACGCCGCCATCGCCACCCAGCACATGCTGGGGCGGTTCCCGCGCATCGCCATCCTGGATACGGACATGCACCACGGGCAGGGCATCCAGGACATCTTCTACCGTCGCAGCGACGTGCTCTACATTTCGACCCATGGCGATACCACGAACTTCTACCCCGGCGTCACCGGGTTTGAGGATGAACGGGGCGAGGGGGAGGGCTACGGCTACAACATCAACCTGCCGATGCCCCACGGCTCGACCGAGGAGTACTTCTTCGGCAGGGTGGAGGAGGCCATGGCGGCCATCCGGCTGTTCCAGCCGGACGCGCTCGTGCTGCCCCTGGGGTTCGACATCTACCAGAACGACATCCAGCACAAGGTCTCGGTGACCACGGAGGGTTTCCGCCGTCTGGGCGAGCGCATAAGCCGCGCCGGCCTGCCGATGCTGGTGGTGCAGGAAGGCGGCTACGACCTTGAGGCGCTGCCCGCCAACGTCCAGCAGTACTTCAGGGGACTGAACGCCTGAGCCTCCGCGAGCCTGGAATCAGCGTCAGTGCTCCCGTAGCGGCAGGCTCCCATGCCTGCCTGGTGGCGCGGGTGCCGTGGTCTTCTGTAGGGGCGGGCTCCCACGCCCGCCCGCCATCGCCCTGTCTGCCTCCCGCCGCTGCTGCTTCCACCCACCCCGCATCTACGCCCCGTAGCGGCAGGCTCCCATGCCTGCCTGGTGGGGTGGGTGCCGCGGTCTTCTGTAGGCGCGGGCTCCCACGCCCGCCCGCCATCGCCTCGTCGGACGCCCGCCGCTGCTGCTTCCACCCACCCCGCATCTACGCCCCGTAGCGGCAGGCTCCCATGCCTGCCTGGTGGGGCGGGTGCCGTGGTCTTCTGTAGGGGCGGACCTCTGCGTCCGCCCGCCATCGCCCTGTCTGCCGCCCACCTCTGCCTCCATCGGTCGGTCCATTCGGTCCATCCGGTCCATCGCCCCGCTCCCCCCGCGGCCCTGTGCCGCCCCCGTAACTCCTTGTCCGAACCCGCGCCAGGGGGCGCTGCTTCACCGTTGACTTCCCCCACCCCGCGACGTTCTACAGGCAGATGGCAACCAGCGCCGTGGGTACAGTCGGGCCGCTGCGGGGACGTCTCCCTTCCCTGGCATGTGCGGTCGCCGGATCGACCAGCGGCGCTGCTTTCATTCCTCGATTCAGGTGACGGGATGGTGACACCCCTCACTCCTGCCTTCGGCTGCAAGCCAGCAGGAGGAGTCAGCAGGGACAATTGGAGGTGCCGGATGTGGAACAAGGAACGAACTTCGGAGGAAACGCATCTTGCAGTAGTCGGGGACATGAATCTGGACGACTCGCAGCTGGCGGAACAGCTCTACCACAGCGCCGGGCTGAACCCGGTCGTTGACGCAGGGCTCAAGGACTACGACAAGCATCTTCAGCAGGAAGACAAGATGCTCACCAGGGTCTTTGGCCCGCGGGGGAGCGACATCAAGGGTTACGGAGAGGCAGTAGCCAGGAGAGTTGCCCTGGCGGTGTATGCCCTGCTGAACAGGCAGTACGGTGGGCGCATGGGAGACCTCAGGTCGTACGTGCTGACGCTCGAAGACGAGCGCAATCGGGCCAACAACAGGTACGACGAGCTGATGGGAAGAGTGGTGGGGATACTGGGCGAGGAGTACAAAGACCTGCGGACCGATTCCCACGACTTCATGGAGAAGCTGACCACGGTACTGGGCGAGGACTTCAAGGCGTCGCGGGTCGACCATGCGGCGCTCGCCGAGAGACTGGCTGACATCGATGGCCTCAGGTCACAGCTCAGGACTCTGACGCAGGAGAAGGAGCGGCTGGAGGGCCACATAGCTGAACTGGATGCGAAGATTGGTCGTCTGGAATCCGAGAAGGCGGCTCAGGCTGCCGAGATTGCACGCTTGAACGGCGTTCGCGAGGGTGTCAGCGCGGCGGCAGGCGCCCTGGCGGCAACTATTCCTCACGAGGACATAGGGGCAGCGCTGGGTGGCGAGGTATATGCCTATCTGCTCAAAGACTCCCGAGTCCCTCGCACGGTGATAGACGGCGTGGGCAAGTTCATCGATTTTCGGAAGTACCTGCGACTGGCTGCGGCACGAGGGGCTGAAGAGGCGACCCGGCAATCAGAGCAGCACGTGCGTCGCGCCCTCGGCGAGTAGCCGACTTCAGGTATTTCGCCGTCCCTTCCGTTGGAGGGGCGGGCTCCCACGCCCGCCCGCCACCCCGCCGTCTGCCGCCCGCCGCTGCTGCTCTCACACACCCCACATCTACGCCCCGTAGCGGCAGGCTCCCATGCCTGCCCGGTGGGGCGGGGGTGTTCGTCTTCGTCTTCCCCGTCCGTGTTGGTCCGTGGTGGTCGGTGTCAGTCCGTGTTCCCTCCCGCGGGCGGTGCGGCGCCCCCGCAACCGGTCCATAATGTGCCATGCTCGAACAGCGCAACAACCGTCCATCGGACGTGCCCGGTCGCACGGACATCAAGCCAGGCGCCCGCGTCCTCATCGTGCAGAAACTGGATCAGCGCTCGGGAAAGACAACCGGGGGCATCGTGCAAGACATCCTGACAAAGTCGGCCACGCATCCCCACGGCATCAAGGTGCGGCTTGTGAGTGGGGAGGTGGGGCGGGTGAAGGAAGTCGCCGCGAGAGACGCCTGACGTTCAGCGGGCGGTCCATTCTGTCCATCGTGCCCATGAGGTCCATCCGGTCCATCATCCGCCCGCTTGAGGCCGGGTGTCGTCCCCGGAACTCCCCCGCCCCTCACTTCACCATCTCTTCCAGCGCCTGCACCAGGCGGGCCTCGTCATGGTCGTTGACGTAAAGGTGGGGGGCGAAGCGCAGGGCATTGCCGCGCTGACTGATGTAGACGTTGCGCTTCCTCAGCGCGGACACCATGTCGCCGCTCTGGCCCGGCGGCAGCACCGCACCGAGCAGATGCGGGCTGCGTTGCGCCTTCGACGGCAATCGGAACCCGAGCCGTTCCAGGTGGGAGGCGAGCCTCGAATTGACTGCCGACAGCGTCTCGGCGGTGTTGTCGACGCCCCACGCGCCTATCTGTTCCAGCGCGGCGATGGCGCCCGGCAGAATCGTGGCCATGCCCTTCTCTCCCATATCGAACCTCCGCGCTCCGGGCATGTAGCTGTCCGAGTACTTGACCAGTTGGGTGAAGTCCTCGGCGTTGCTGCGCCCCTGCCATGCCTCCTCAAGCGGGCGGGCGCCGCGCCACGGCTCGGAGACGTAGAGCAGTGTGAATCCGTACGGGCACAGCAGCCACTTGTAGCCGGCCGCCACGAGGAAGTCAGGCCGGACGTCTGCCAGCGGAAGAGGCATGACTCCGAGCGGCTGTGTTGCGTCCACAACGAGCATGGCGCCCGCGTCCCGGCACGCTTTCCCTATCGGCTTAAGGTCGATGTACGCCCCGTTCGTCCAGTGGCAGGTCGAGACTGCTACGACCTTCACGCTGCTGTCGATTCTGCCCACGATTGCCCGGGTCCAATCCCCGTCCTCGGGATAGGGAATCGTCACCAGCATGGCGCGGGTCTCCCGGGCCGCTCTCGTCCAGGGTAGAACGTTGCTCGGGAACTCCTCGGCGATGACCAGCATGCGGTCGCCGGATGTCAGGCGCGGCTCAATGGCGCGCGCCGCGGTGCTCACTGCGTAGCTTGTGGACGGCACGATTGCCCAGCCGTCTGCTTCGCCGCCGAAGGCCCTGGAGGCAAGGACGCGTATCGTCTCCGCATCCCGGAAGAAGTCTGCGGAGAGGCGTTCCCAGGGGTGGCTCTTGGACCTTGCGCCGGCCAGCAGGCTGTCTCGGGATGCGTTCACCTGGGGCGAGTAGTACGCGCAGTTGAAGTAGGCAATCTCCTCCGGGATATCGAACAGGCTCCGTTGCGATGGGATGATGGACATGCGTCTCCTCCTGCCATCGGCTGATGCGGTCACCGGCCGGGCTACCGGCCTCTAACCGCGACAATACCACGAATCCATTCCGGCTGTACGGGCGACGCATGCGTCGCCCGTACAGCCGGTTGCCCTCCGCCCGCCGTCGCGCGTGGCCGGTCGCCCACCGCCGGGAAATGCGGGGACACCATCGTGTGATTGCTCTGAACCGACCGGGTGCATGGTGTCCCCGTATTTCACTGCCCCGTCTGCTGTAGGGGCGACGCATGCGTCGCCCGCTATCCGGTTGCCCTCCGCCCGCTGCCGTCACCACCCTGCGCTGCCTGTCCTCCTGTAGGGGCACGCGGCTGCGTGCCCGCCATCGGTTTGACGGACGCCCACCGCTGCCACCATCACGCGGCTCTGTCGGTCGTCCTGTAGAGGCGGGCTCCCACGCCCGCCCGCCACCGCGTCGCCGGACGCCCACCCTTGCCACAATTACGCTGCTGCGCCTGCCCTCCTGTAGGGGCGGGCTCCCACGCCCGCCCGCCATCCGGTTGCCGTACGCCCGCCGCTGCGCCTGCCCTCTCAACGGCGCCATCTCCTGTAGGGGGCGGTCCCCGCACCGACCCGGTGGGGTGGAACCCTGCACATACGCACCTGCAACATGGCACCTCGCCCCGCGGGCGGTGTGGTGCCCCCGGAACTCCAAGATGGGTTTGTCTTGACTCCCCGATGGTTGCGTGAGAGCATTCCCCACAAGCCACGGGCACTCCAATGTTGCCGGGTGGCGAAGGAGGATTGAGATGGCGAAACACAAGAAAGGTGAAAGAGCTTCAAAGGCAGCGAAGAAACTGACAGACCCGAAGGCTACACCAGAAGCCAAGGGCGTAGCAGGTTCCGACCTCACACAGGCTCCGAGCAAGAAGCGTGAGAAGAAGTCGTCATGACCTTCCCCCCGAAATCAGTGTCGGTGTGAGCTGCGGCCCTGCTGGTATCGGCCTCAATTACGGTTAGGGCCCGTCGGAGCTATGTTCGTACACGGATAGGCGCATGTGAATTCGAGCGGCTACGCTCCCGTCAAGCTTCTGATTCCCGTTGAACGGTCCTGCCCCCCTAGTATTGATTCAGAAGCACTGCTTTTGTAATTATGGGGACACCACACGTATCTTTGCAGCATCAAAGCTAAGAAGACGAGAACTGGCCGGAAGTAGGTCGTTCGGAGGGCTATTGCGAACGTGACAGTGAATTAAGTGTGGTGTCCCCGGAATTGGCGCCATCGCCTCGTCGGACGCCCACCGCTGCGCCTGCCCTCCTGTAGGGGCGGGCTCCCACGCCCGCCCGCCATCCCCCTGCCTGTCGCCCGCTGCTGCGACCATCACGCGGCTCTGTCGGTCGTCCTGTAGGGGCACGCGGCTGCGTGCCCGCCATCGCCTTGCCGGACGCCCGCCCTCGCTGCCATTACCTGGCCCATGCTGTCGTCCCGTAGGGGTCGGTCCCCGCACCGACCCGGTGGGGTGGGATGGAACCTTCCACCTTCGCACCTTCCAACCTTCGAACCTTGGTCGATCCCGGCGGCTGATGTGATACCTGCCGCTCACCACCGTATAACATTGTGAATGAACCGCCCTGCTCCTTTGGACGGGCGGGACATCGCACATGAACGGGGGGTGTGGCAATGCGAAAGGCTCTTCTGATGACGTCGGTGGCGATACTGCTCCTCGGTCTTGCCGGCTGCGCTCCGGCCGCTTCGGCGGATGAGGTTCGGTCCTCCGCGCCGCGCGAAACCCCGTCTGCCCCTCCCGCAAACGAACTCGCTGAGCTGGTCGACGGCAATACCATGTTCGCGTTCGAACTGTACCGGCTGCTGCGGGATGACTCGGCGAACCTGTTCTTCTCTCCCTACAGCATCTCGACGGCAATCGCCATGACCTACGCGGGTGCCCGGGACGAGACAGCGCGCGAGATGGCGCGCGCGATGCAGTTCTACCTGCCCTCTGAGGCCCTGCATCCGGCGTTCAACTACGTCGACCAGCAACTGGCTGCCCGCGGCGAGGGCGCCCAGGGCAAGGATGGAGAGGGCTTCCGGCTCCGTGTGGTCAACGCCATCTGGGGACAGAAGGACTACTCCTTCCTGCCCGACTATCTTGACGTGCTCGCGCGCAACTACGGGGCGGGCCTCCGGGTGCTGGACTTCCGGTCCGCGCCCGAACCCTCCCGGGTGACCATCAACCAGTGGGTGGAGCAGCAGACCGAGAGCCGTATCAAGGACCTCATTCCGCAGGGAACGATAGACTCGATGACGCGGCTCGTCCTCACCAACGCCGTGTACTTCAACGCCGCATGGCAATCGCAGTTTGAGAAGGATGCCACCACGCAGGGCACGTTCTACCTTGTCGACGGCGGCGCCGTCACGGTTCCCATGATGCGCCAGACTGAGTCGTACGGCTACAGCCGGGGCGACGGTTTCCAGGTCGTCGAGTTGCCCTACGACGGCGGTGAGATGTCGATGGTCATCCTGCTGCCCGACGACGGCCGGCTGAAGGAGCTGGAGGACTCGCTCGATGCAGACGTACTGCGGAGCGCTGTCGACTCACTGCAGTGGACCAGGCTGGCGCTGTCCATGCCCGGGTTCACCATGGAGTCCAGCTTCAGCCTCAAGGACGCCCTGTCCGCGCTCGGCATGGTGACCGCGTTCGCGCCTGGTGCTGCCGATTTCTCGGGGATGGACGGGACCCGTGAGCTGTACATCGGCGACGTGGTCCACAAGGCGTTTGTCGAGGTGGACGAGGCCGGCACCGAGGCGGCTGCGGCGACTGCAGTGGTAATGGAGGCGACCGCGATGCCTGCGGAACCGGTTGAGCTCACTATCGACCGGCCGTTCCTCTTCCTCATCCGCGACATCGAAACGGGCACGGTTCTCTTCCTGGGCAGGGTGATGAATCCCGCCTGACCCGCGTATTCTCCCGTAGGGGTCGGTCCCCGCACCGACCCGGTGGGGTGGGGCGAAACCGTGACTCCCAACGCGCAACCCGTAACCGGGGACGTCCCGCCAACTCGAGACTCGCCATCTCGCGCGGTGTCTCACCTGTTGCCGCGTGCGCCTATCACGGTACGTCCGCGCCGGAGGGCTTGTACTTCACCAGACGGAACAGCCCTCGGGACGGCTTGTAGACCCTGTCAGGGAATTTCTGCGGCAGCTTCCAGACGCACCCGTTGACCGTCTTCGGATGAAAGCTGCGGTCTGACGCCTCGATTGCAGCGCGCAGCTCCGAAAAGCGCAAGCCCTCCGGATGCTGCTCCAGCAGCTCAAATGCTTTCGCGTAGATACGACCTGTTACCTTGGGGGACTGCATACGACCATCCTCCCAACCGATTCTATCGCCATGAAGCTACTGCGGCGGTGATAGTGCAGAACGCAGAACTCAGAACTCAGAACTCAGAACTCAGAACGCAGAACTCCCTCCGCAGGCAGTGTGGTGTCCCCGGAAATCCAGGTGCGGTATCCGCGGGATTGAAGCGCCGGGTCTGGCTCAAGCAGACTGTGGCGGCCTGTAGTGCACCGACGGCACCTTCTTGGCGGCCTGGTCGATCTCTTCCGGCGTCAACAGCACAACTATGCCTGGCTGAAAGCCACCGCCGGCACCCAGCGCCATTGACAGGGCCACGCTGCTCACGTTGTCCGGGAGTTCGACAATCGCGTAGACGTCATCACCGCCAAACGCGTAGTAGAATGCCTCCACCTTGCCGCCCAGGTTAGCGACATTCTCCTTGAAATGTGCCTGTCGCGAAGAACCGCCGGTCTTGAGGAGTCCCCGGCTCCCTTCGATTGTGTAGGAGCCGTGAAGCAGATACTTTGGCATCTCATCCACCTCCTTCAGCCGTCAAACGGACAGGACCCGCGCGGTGGGAGAGAATCTCAAGTGGAATCAGTCTCCGGCGTCGCGCTCGAGCTGTCCCCAACACCACCTCTTCCTCACCTCGCGGGCAACCCCGTACTTCCCCCGGCATGTGCCGGGACCACAGTCCTGGTTTGACTATGTGGTCCCTCTCTAACCACCGCCTGGACACCGCACACGGGAGACCGACAATCTGAGTATACACCCGACTCCGGAGGGCGCGGCACGATGGCGTCAGCCAGAACGCTGGTGATGGCGAGACGGGCGGCTTGTGTTCATGTGGGGACCCCCCACTTGTCTCGGTGCGCCCGAAGCTGCGGCTGCGTGGCCGGGGATGCTCGGCATGGCCCGTTGAACGTGAAAGCGAATCAAGTCCGGCGTCCCGGGGATTCCCCAGAACGCAGAACACGGAACACAGAACGCGCTCCCCAGGCAGTGTGGTGTCCCCGTAGTTCCCGATTCTAGATGAGACCCGTGGTATCGCCTGCCTCCCCACCTGCGCGTTGCTGCTTCAGGGCAGCGCCTACCTGCGGGACACAACCTTGACATGCACGCTCGCCTGGACAAAAATAGTCGCATACGACGATAGTGCTTCACGATATCTGAGTGTCGCACGTGCAACGGACCGAGGATGAGAAGGAGGTTCAGCGTGAAGAAGGGATTGGTTCTTGCCGCCCTAACGATGGCACTGCTCCTGACTCTTGTTTCGAGCTCTGTTTATGCTGCCCCCCCGGAACTGCCCAAGGAAGGCCTCTTGTGGGCGGCAATAGACGACCTTCAGCAGCAGATTGATGCGCTGGCGCAACGGGTCACCGATGAGATTGAGGCACTGCATAGCGAGGTTGGCCTGGAATTACAGGCTCTGAGACTGCAGATCGACGCCGATCTGGCGGCCCAGGTGGCACTGATAAGCGCTTGCCTTGATGACTTGCAGGGTCAGATTGACGACATCGTGG
>JALNYR010000219.1 GCA_023229725.1 Dehalococcoidia bacterium
TCGACACGTTCACCCTTTCCCTCTGGTCTTGAACATCCTGAGCATACGGTCCGTGATAACGAAGCCGCCGACCACGTTGAAGGTCGCGGCGATGATTGCCACCGCGCCGATGAGCCTGCTGCCGGCGCCACCCGCCACCGAGAACAGCAGCAGGGCGCCCAGCAGGGTCACAGCGGAGATGGCGTTGGTCATCGACATCAGCGGAGTGTGCAGCAGCGGCGGCACCTTCGAGATGAGCAGGTAGCCGATGATGAAAGCCATCAGGAACACGCCCAGCATGATGAGAAGGTCAGTCATACACATACCCTCCACGCATCGCGACGAACAGGATGGTCTGAGCGGTTGCCATACTTCGGACACCGCCGCCGCGCGCTACGTCGCCTTGCCCATCGCCTTCAGGGTCCCGTGATGCACAATCTCGCCGCCGATGGTCACGAGCGTCCCGTTCACTATCTCGTCCGACCGGTCTATCACGAGTTGCCCGTTGCGTATCAGGGGCTGCAGGAAGTTGCACACCGTGTTGGCGTACATCCTGGTCGAATCAGCCGGCACGTAGCCGGGGATGTTTGCTATCCCGCTTATCAGCACCCCGTGCGCCATGACCTCTTTGTTGAACTGCGTCAGCGCGCAGTTGCCCCCCTGGTCCACCGACACGTCGCAGATAACCGAGCCCTTGCGCATCCCCTTCACCATGTCTTCGGTGATGAGGACCGGGGCCCTCTCCCCGGGGATGAGCGCGCCGCAGATGATTATGTCGGCCTCAGCCACTGCCGGCGCGAGCGCTGCTCTCTCCTTCGACAGCCACTCGTCAGGCAACGCGCGGGCATACCCGCCGTCACCGACCGCCAGCTCCCGCGGCGCCTCGAAGCCAGCAACCCTGGCGCCAAGGCTGGCAGCCTGCTCTCGAGCGTCAGGCCGGATGTCGACGGCAGAGACGACTCCGCCGAGCCTCTTCGCCGTGGCAAGCGCCTGAAGGCCCACGATGCCCGTCCCGATGACAAGCACCCTGGCCGGAGGAATGGTCCCGACGGCGGTCACCGTCATCGGGATGAACCGCGAGAACCGGTCGGCGGCCATTATCACAGCCTTGTATCCCGCCACCGTGCTCATGGCTGTCAGCGCGTCCATCTTCTGCGCCCTGGTTATCCGAGGGATGCTGTCCATCGTCAGCGCGGTGATGCCCTTCGAGGCAATCCTGCGGACAAGGTCGTGGTTCAACGGAGAAGCGGGATGGATGAAGCAGACGAGCGTGGCGCCCGATTGCATCATGTCGACCTCGTGCTTCTGCTTCGCTTGGTTGAAGTGAAGCTCCTTCACCTTGAGCACCACGTTCGCCCGGCGATAGAGCTCCTCAACGTCAGCGACAACCTCCGCTCCGGCAGCGCGGTAGTCGTCATCACCGAAGAACGCGCCTTCACCGGCGGACGCCTCGACAAGCACCTTCGTGCCCATCGCCACGAACTTGCGGCACGTCTCCGGGATGGCGCCTACCCTTCTCTCACCGGGGGTAAGTTCCTTCGGGATTCCCAATACAACGTTTCCTGCAGTCATCTCCACCTCCTCGTCATACGTCGTTGGCTCTCAACGCTGCCCACGAATCCCTCCCGTCTGCACCGGCGGCCGGAAGCCGGGACAGCCAGGTATGCTTCGACGAATAGACAGGGCAAATCGAAGGAAGGCAGCATCAGGGCGGAAACGCGGGCACAGGGAGCCATCCGGGAAAGCGTACCCGGCCGGCTCGATACGGCATCGAGACCATACCTCAGCGACACTCCACCACGCTTCCGTCCCAATCCCATTACACGTGCGCCCGGAGACCGTCTCCCCGAGCTGCGGCACAGGCCTCACTGTTCTCGCCGCAAGCACGGGATGCTAGCTTCCCAGCAGTGCCTTCGGAAAGGAGCCCTCCGCCAGCATCGCGTCGAGCGAAGCCGCGAAGGCCTGCACTGTCTTATCGACGTCCTCCTTGGAGTGCGCCGACGACATGACGAAGTACGCGCTGCCTATCGCCGTCAGCGCGCTGACGCCACGATTCAGCATGTGGAGTACCAGCCTGTCGCGGATTGGGCCATACGTCGGGTCCGTTATCTTCTTGACGTCCCGCGTGGGCGCCATCGAGGCATCCGTCGGCTCGAAATCAAGCGGGCCGAAGTAGGGATGGATGATGGTCCGTCCGTACAGCCTCCCGCTGATGCCCCGGGCCTTGAGCGCCTCATTGCCTTTCTCCCGCAACTGGTTCCCCCGCGCGCGGGCCGCCTCCTGCGGTGCGCCGTCCAGATACAGTCTGCACGCGGCCGCACCAGCGGCGGCGACCGCCGCATTCGCGTTCCACGTGCCGCTATGGCCGATGCGCTTCTCCTTCGGAGCCTTCGGGCTCAGCGACTCCATGATGTCCGCCCGGCCCAGGAGCGCCCCTACGGGTAGACCACCGCCCATGCACTTGCCGACGCTGGACAGGTCGGGCTTGACGCCCTTGAGCGCCTGGAATCCGCCCTGCGTGTCGCGGAAACCGGTGACGACCTCGTCGAGGAGCCACACCGTGCCCGACTCCTTTGTGAGCTTCGGGAGGGCGTAGAGCAGCTCATCCGATATCGGCACCTGTCCCGCCATGTGCGCGCCGCCACCTTCGGTCATCAGGATGGCGTACTTCTTCGTCGCCAGCGCCGTCGCTGCCGCGTCCACGTTGTTGAACGGGATGACGTCCACGTTGTCGGCATAGACGCCGGGTGAGTCCTTGCGGACGAGCTCCTCGCCCCAGCCGTGGAAGTTCTCCGCGAATCGGAGGACCTTCTTCCTTCCGGTGAAGATGCGGCTGAGCCAGATGGCCATCATGTTCGCTTCCTGGCCGCAGGTGCAGAACTCGATGCGCTCCGCCACCGGCATCATCTTCTGGATGAGTGTCGCCCATTCAATAACCAGCTCGTGGTTGTCCCCGTAGAGCAGCCCTTTCGCAACCTGCTCCTCGAGCGCCTTCACGACCGCGGGGTGGCTGTGCCCCAGGATGAGCGCGCCATGCCCCATCACATAGTCGATGTACTCGTTGCCGTCGACGTCCCACTTCCGCGAGCCCTTCGCGTGTGTTATGTAAGGTCTGAACGGGTCCATCACTCGCGCTGAGTGAGTCGCACCACCGGCGGCGAACAGCCGTACCGCCTGCTCGTGAAGCTTCTCGGCCTTCGAGCGA
This sequence comes from Dehalococcoidia bacterium, assembly GCA_023229725.1. Lineage (GTDB taxonomy): Bacteria > Chloroflexota > Dehalococcoidia > GIF9 > AB-539-J10 > SKVJ01. The sequence goes on from JALNYR010000219.1 coordinate 3,185, forward strand.
TTCTTGAGATACTCCGCAACCGCCGCGTCCTTCCCGGTCTGCATCTCTCGTTACCTCCCCGGTTGGCCGCCCTTCAGCGCGCCTCGCGCTCGCACATCGGAAGCCAACTCGTGTCAGCAG
>JALNYR010000040.1:0-2887 GCA_023229725.1 Dehalococcoidia bacterium
AGCAACGAAATGGCCGCGATGGCTCCGAGAAAGATGGTCATGATGCCCATTGCCTCGGACACCTGGGAGGCAATCTCCTCGGTGGACATGATGTTGAAGTCGTCTTCAGCCTCGGCCGTCAGCCTGTGCCGCGTGCGGAGCAACTGCGTGATGTCTTCCGTCACCTGTGTGGAGTAGCCGGTTCCTTCGAGGCTGAGCCCGATGCTGCTGACAACGTGGTCGCCCTGCGCGGTGCGCTCCTGCGCCGACGTCTGCTGCACGAACGTCAGAGGCACGTAAACAGCATCGTCTGAACTCATCATCGACGCGCCCTTCTCCTTGAGGACGCCGATGACGCGCACGATGTTGCCGTTGAGCTTGATGGTCTCCCCGACGGGGTCGGCGCCCTCCCCGAACAGCTCCTCAGCGACGGTGGAGCCGAGCACGACCACCTTGGCCGCCCGGTCGTAGTCGTAGTCGGAGAAGAACGCCCCGGTGCCCACATCGAGGTTGTACGTAATCTGGTATGCGGACGTAGTACCGACGACGCTCGCGGACGTGTTCTCGCTTCCAGCGACGAGTTGAGCACTCGACTGCAGGACGGGCGCAACGTCGACGACGTGCTCGACCTGCTCCTCGATGGCTGTGGCATCCTCCAGCGTGAGCGTCTGCGTGATGCCGCCGCCTCTCACCCCTGCCGGCCCCCTGTAGAAGCTGGGCGAAATCTGCACCAGGTTCGCACCCAGCGACTCGATGCTCGAGATTATCTGGTTCTCCGCGCCCCGCCCGATGGCGAGCAGGGCGATAACCGAGGCGACGCCGATGACGATGCCGAGCATGGTCAGGAAGCTGCGCAGCTTGTGGGCGACGACGCTCGACCAGGCGGACAGCAGAGGGTCAAGTATGCGTCTCACAGCCGTTCCTCCCGCAGCACGAGCCCGTCCTTCAGGTGGATTATCCTCTCGCAGTATGCGGCCATGTCGGGCTCGTGCGTAATCATCACGAGGGTGTTGCCCTGCTCGCGATGCAGCTCGACCAGCATCTTCATTATCTCCTCGCTTGCGCGACTGTCCAGGTTCCCTGTTGGTTCATCCGCGAGGATGACCGGAGGTCGCTTCGAGAGCGCCCTCGCGATGGCCACGCGCTGCTGCTCACCGCCGGACAGCTCGGTCGGCTTGTGGTGTGCGCGCTCCGCAAGCCCGACGCGGGCGAGGGCCTCTTTCGCGAGCGCCGGGTCGTGGATGCCGGCGTACTTGAGCCCCAGTTTCACGTTCTCGAGCGCGTTCATCCGCGGGAGCAGGTTGTAGGACTGGAACACGAAGCCTATCTTCTTCGCCCGCACGTCCGCCAGCTCGTGGCGATTCAGGCGGCTCACGTCCCGGCCGTCGAGGATGTAGCTCCCGGTGGTCGGCCGGTCGAGGCAGCCCAGGACGTTGAGCGTCGTGGACTTGCCTGAGCCCGAGGGGCCCATGATGGCCACCATCTCGCCGCGCTGTACCTGGAAGGTGATGCCGTGCAGGACGGTCAGCTCGCGGTCGCCCATCGGGTAGGTCTTCGTGATGCCGTCGAGCTTGATCACTACCTGGGCCCCCCTCCCATGAACACCATGCCGCCACCCGGGCCCCCGCCCGGGAAGTCGTCGCTGGCGGCAACCACCGTGCCGGTCGTCTTGATAACCTCACCCTCCGCAAGCCCATCGGTGACTTCCGTCGACTGCCAGTCGCTGACTCCCGTTGTTATCTGTCTCTCTTCCTCGGTTCCGTCAGCGGCAACGACGGTCACAAAGGCCTGGCCCCGCCTGGTGCTGATGGCCGCATTGGGCACGAGCAGTACATCGGCCTTCTCCGTGACGATGAGTGTCACGCTCACGCTGAGTCCCTCGCGGAGCTGGATGCTCTCGATGGAAGACGCCGCGTTGGCGCTGAAGCCGGCCTGCGGTCCCTGGTCGGACTGCATCTGCTCCATGGCGGCTTTCGCCTCTTCTTCAGTCATCTGGCCGGATTCCACGGCCTGCTTGAGCTGGTCGGGCATCTCTCCCGATGCAATCTGCTGCTGCATCTGCTGTCGGGCATCGGCCATCTGCTGCTGGGCGGTAGCCATCTGGTCCTGCACCTGCTGAGAGTACGCCTCGAGCGTGGCTACTTCGACGGTGACTTCGTAGTTGACGACGCCGGACGAAACGGTGGCGGTGGGTGCGATGGAGGTCACACTGGCGGGAAGGACCAGCGACAGCGTATCGATGGTGACCTCCGCCTCCATGCCCTCCGATATCTGCGCGATGTCGTTCTCGCTGACGTAGATGAGAACCTCGAACTTGTCGGGGTCGGCGATGGTGACGGCAACAGAGCCCTTGAAGACCTCGTCGCCTCCCTCGGCGGTCACGCTCGTCACGAAGCCGTCGAATGGGGCGGCTACCTCCGGGCTCTGCGCCAGGTGTTCGTCGAGCTTCGCCTGCGCGTCCTCGAGCCTCATGCGCGCCTGTTCGACCTGCATCTCCTGCAGCTCGATGTCCTCGTCGTCGCAGCATTCCGTGACGACGACGTCGCCGGTTATGGATGTGGAAGTTTCCGACTCCAGCTCATCGAGCGTGTATTCGGCCTGCTTCAGGCTCGACTTCGCCGAGAGCAGTGAAATCCTCAGCGAGCGGAGCTGGTCCTCCCAGTCGGCTGTGTCGAGCGTGGCTACGACCTGTCCCTCGGTGACCGAGTCGCCTTCTTCTACGAAGATGTCCTCAACCGTACCTGCCATCTCGAAGGCGAGGTCCTCGGTCGTGGAGAACGCGAGGTTCCCCGAAGCCGAGACCTCAACCGTGATGTCGCCCCGCGCGACGGTATATGTGGTTGTCTCGTCGCCTGTACCCTCTTCGCCGTCTGGGCTGCACCCGACGATGGGCAGAACGAGCAGTGCG
>JALNYR010000040.1:2897-7853 GCA_023229725.1 Dehalococcoidia bacterium
GAGGAGCACAACGTAGAAGAGTCGCCTGGCGTGTATCATTTCTCGTTCCACCTGTTCAAAATGTCGGCGCGCCTGACGAGGCGCGCTGCAGCGAGTATGGCAGACAAATGTTAAGAAACGGTGAAGCAGTGCCGCCACTCCGCGTACGAATGGCCCGAAGACCCCTTCACCAAAAATTGACATTCTCCCCATACAATGATGCGCTATGAATCGATACTTCACGCGCGCGGTTGCCGCGCTCTCCTCTCTCAGCCTCCTGCTCGCAGTCGCTCCGGTTGTGCAGGCCGCGGTTCCGATACTCGAATGGGCGGAAGTGGACATCCCCGGGGACAACGACCTGACGGTGGTATCACCGTCGGAAGTGACGGGCATCGCGGCCGGGGACAACGGCCTCGTCTACGCCATCGATGCCGAGAACGGCGACCTCTACCGCTCGGACAACTACGGTCTCGAGTGGCAGGAGATGACGAAGTACCTCGACCAGTCGGACGCCACGCTTCCCGCAACCCTCATCGCGGTCGCGCCCGACAACGAGGGCATCGTTGCGGCGCTCACCGACGGCGGCACGAAGCTGTTCGTCTCGCTTGACGGCGGCTTCGAGTGGGAGGATGTGCATCTCCCCTCGCTGTCCGCCGGAGAAGAGGTCACCTCACTCGCGATATCGGAAGTGTACTCGGACGGCGATGACGAGTATCGCGAGATTGCCGTCGGCACGGCTTCCTGGGGCGACGGCCTCAGCAACGGAGAAGTGTACGTGCTGCAGGGCGGCTGTACCTGGTCGTACTGGGAGCAACAGGAACTGACCATCGACGCGACCGCCCCGGTCCACGTGGGAGCGGACGTGGCGACGCTGGCGTACTCGCCAGCCTTCGGGAGCGACCATACGCTGCTCGTCGTCTGCTCGACCGGCGCGGACGGGACGCTTGATGCCGGGCTGCAGAACCGCACCTGGCTGATACCGGGCGAGAGGGACGTTGAAGACGGCGGGACGGACTGGACCTTCCTCAGTCCCGACTATCCCCTCGAGTTGCTCGACGTGGGAGACGCGGCGGGCGTGACGTACCTCCGCTCGATGCTGGCGCTGCCCTCCAACTACTCGAGCGACGACGCCGACAGCCGCTCTCTGTTCGTGAGCCTGGAGCGAGAACCTGACTACAACGACGACGTGTATCGAATCATCGAAGATAACCTCGACCCGGCAACCGACGGGCGCATGGACGTCGACGGCGGCGCCGACATCGATATCTGGAGCATCGCGTTCAATGGCAACCTCGATGAAGGCGTGCTACTGGCCGGCGAGCGCGAACCGACCGGGCCCGGCGACTTGAACACGCAGGTATGGCGCTGCGAGGAACCGTGGGCGACGCCTCTCGATTGGGAGGCCGCCTCGGTTCCACCCACCGGCCCGGGATACGCGTTCGTTGTGTGGGCGCCTGATGTCTCTCTGGCGTACTGCGGCACCTCAAGCTTTCCCGGCGTCGCGCTCGATGAGAGCGCCTTCTCCGCCAGCACCTACGGCGACCTCTGGCGGCAGATGGCCATCATTGACACCTCGTTCACGCTGACCGACCTTCTCGTCACGCCCGACGGCGAGGACCTCTTCCTCACGACGTCGAACCCCTGGGGGCCGGAGTCCGTGTGGCAGAGCCATACCGACCCCCTCGGCGAACGCTGGGAGCGCGTGCTGACGGTCGACTCCGCTACCGAAGCGGTAATGATTGCCATCAGCCCGGAGTACGACGAGGACCGCACCCTGTACGTGGCGGTGCAGAACGGCGACCGCATCGCTGTCTCGCACGACGGCGGCAGCTCGTGGAAGTGGCAGAGGACGTCGCCCGAGCCGCTGCTGGATATCGTCGTCGTCGACGAGAACACGCTTTACGCGGCGATACCGGACGGGCAGGTGATGAAGAGCGTCAACCACGCCCGGAGCTGGTCGGACGAGCCGGCGGACACGCAGCTGGATGAGGTCAACATGCTGTCGCTCGCCGCGGATGGCACACTGTTCGCCGGCAGCACCGACGGCTACGTGTCGTACTCGACCGACGGCGGTGAGAGCTTCACACTCATCGAAGAGCCCATCGGCGACGGCGCCGTGCAGGTGCTGGCCGACGTCGGCTTCGAGGAGAACGGGTGGTTCTATGCCGGGACGGACGGGTCGGACGAGGGCCTCTGGCGCTGGAAGCTGGGGGAAACCGACCACTGGCAGCAGATGGATGATGACATAACACAACTGGGCGACGGGCAGGCCATCGGCGGGTTGCTCATCGGCGCCGAGGGCACACTCTATGCGCTGAGGATTGAACCCGTGTCGGATGACACCGGCGGCATGACGCGCTGGTTGTGCCCGACGTGCGCTCCCTGCGCCGACCTCGAGTACGACCACGTCATCGACGACCTCCCCGACGGCGTTGAGTTCGAGGCCGCCGTCGAGTTCACCACCGCCCACCCCGTCGGCACGCTCTGGGGCGACGATGAAGAGAACGACGTCTTCGCCCTGGATACCGATGGACAGCGCATCTTCGTGTTTCGGGACACGCTGTGCAAGCGCGGCCCCGACCTCGAGTCGCCCGAAGACCGCGCGCACCTCGATCCCAATCCCTGCGACTGCAACAGCGACGCGGTGGAGGCATTCGACTGGGAGGAGCTGGACGAGGTCGACGAATACCAGGTGACGTACTACTTCGACGCCTCACTCTCCGAACCGCAGTGGACCGTGTCCACTGACTACGAGGGCATCGTAGTATCGCCGTGGGCTGACGCGACCCCGTTTTCGAGCGGTCAGCGCTATGGCTGGAGAGTCCGCGCTGCAGAGCCCTACCTCAGCCCGTGGTCGACACAGTGGAGCTTCACACCGATGCTGCTCCCGGTCGGGAGCCTCGTCCCCGACGTCGGCGCCACGGGTGTCTCTCTGACCCCGGCGTTCACGTGGGACTCTCCGGGGCCGGTCGATGGCTTCGAGTTCGACCTGGCGAAGGACCCGGAGTACGTCGATGTGGTGGCCTCTTTCAGTGGAGAGACTGTTCTGACCGACACGTCGTGGGCTTGCGACGTGCAACTCGACGCGGAGACGAACTACTTCTGGCGTGTGCGGTCCGTACGGGGCGACGCCGTTGGCTCGTGGGTTGAGGGCACGTTTGCGACTGCTTCAGTCGCCACGGCGCCCGCGCCGGCGGTGGCGGAGACCATCGACATTCCGGCGCAGGAATCGGCCGTGAGCGACTACCTCCTCTGGGCCATCTTTGCCCTGGCGGCAGTCCTCATGATCGGGCTCATCGTGCTCATCCTGCGGACCTCGAGGCGCTGACGAGCGGGCGGGTCTAGGACCCGCCCCTACATCCGAATCCGGCGCGCACCTGCGGCCCCTACGCCGAATCCCACTCCTCCCGCGGGCGGGTCTGAGACCCGCCCCTACATCCGAATCTCCTGTCCCTTGCCTCAGCCGCCGGGACGCGCAGCGGGAGGACTATCGTAGGGGCGAAGCATGCCTCGCCCGCCATCCCGTCGTCGGACGCCCACCGCCGTGCCACCAACACCGCCGGAATCCCCACACATTGCTCACGGGCGGGTCTGAGACCCGCCCCTACATCCGAACCTGACGGACCGTTTTCGTAGGGGCACGCGGCTGCGTGCCCGTGGAAATGCGGGGACACCATTCTCCGGATGCCGTGCCGAGGGGACGGGCATGGTGTCTCCGGATTTCGGGGGGAGAACCTGCAACGTTCAACGTGTATACCGCGACCCTCGCTTGCGCCTCCTGCCTTTCGGTCGTCTTCCGCCCACCACTGCCTCCTGCATCTGCCCTGCCGTTCCGGCGTAGGGCGCGGGCTCCCGCGCCCTACGCCGGAACGGTTGTTGCCCGCCCCCCCGACCCGGTCATCGCAGCCCTGTTGTCTGAGGTAAGATGTATGGCGTCGTCTTCGGTCCTGCTGAAGACGGCAGAAGGAGGAGAGAGAAGAATGGAGAAGACGTATCTGCAGCCGAACAACGTGCCCAAGCCCGCGGGTGACTACTCGCAGGGGCTCAAGGTCAAGGGAGGAACCCTCGTGGTCATTTCCGGGCAGGTTGCCTGGGATGCCCAGGGGAACCTCGTCGGGAAAGGTGACTTCGCGGCGCAGACCCGGCAGGTGTTCGAGAACCTGAAGAACATGCTGGCCTCCGCCGGCGGGACGTTCAAGGACGTGGTCAAGCTGGGCATCTTCCTGAAGAACCGTGAGGACTTCGCCATCTTCAAGGGAATCCGCGCTCAGTACCTCGCCGCTCCGTATCCCCCCACCACCTTGCTTGTGGTGAAGGACCTCGCCCGGGAGGAGTGGCTCCTGGAGGTTGAGGTCATGGCGGTGGTGGACAAGTAGGGACCCGCGGGGTTCTCCCCACGCATCTGCAAGGTCTTGAAGCCGGCGCCGGGTGATTCGGGGGGAGCCCAACCGGCGCCAGCCATGATTTGGACGTGGAATGGACATGGTGTCCCCGAAATCGTCGAGCGGGCGAGACTCCAGTCCTCGCCGGGACGCAGGCGCCGCGGCAGCCTCGAAGGCTTCTGTGCCTGAACGGCTGAAAACGTGGGCCCGGACGATGCAGCGGGACATCCTCGCCCTGTATCTGGCCGTACGCGACCCTCGCGTGCCCTGGTACGTCAAAGGGCTGGCGGCGGCGACCGCGGCCTACGCCCTCAGCCCCGTCGACCTCGTGCCGGACTTCATTCCGGTCCTCGGCTACCTGGATGACCTCATCATCCTTCCGGCCGCCATCGCGTTGACCGTGCACCTCATCCCGGAGGACGTCATGGCCGACCTGCGCGAGGAGGCTGCCACGAGGCTGGCGGGCCGGCCACCGCGCAGCCGTGCCGGCGCCGCGGGCATCATCGCTCTCTGGGTCGCATTGTGCGCCCTGGTCGTGTGGCTGCTCTGGTTCCGTTGACGCCACAACGGAGAGAGCGCCGGCGGGCCCGTCGGT
>JALNYR010000040.1:7863-18239 GCA_023229725.1 Dehalococcoidia bacterium
GGGAGTTGAAAAGGCGGCGGCGAAGTCCGTCTGGTGAGAATCCGGATTGTGATGAAGAGGAGTCAATGAGCAAGAGCATCAAAGGCACCCAGACCGAGAAGAACCTGCTGGCGTCGTTCGCGGGCGAGTCGCAGGCGCGGAACCGCTACACCTTCTTCGCGAGCGTCGCCCGCAAAGAAGGCTACGAGCAGATTGCCAACATCTTCACGGAGACTGCGGGCAACGAGAAGGAGCACGCCCAGGTCTTCTTCAACTACCTTGAGGGCGGCGACCTGTCTATCACCGCTTCCTACCCCGCGGGCGTCGTCGGGGACACGAAGGCGAACCTGCTGACGGCTGCTGCCGGCGAGAAGATGGAGTGGAGCATCCTCTATGCCGAGGCCGAGAAGACCGCGCGACAGGAAGGTTTCGAGGCGGTAGCTACGTCATTCAAGGAGATTGCCGAGGTGGAGCGGTTCCACGAGAAGCGGTACCGGAAGCTGGCCGCGAATGTGGCCAATGGCGAGGTCTTCAAGAAGAAGGCGCCCGTGAAGTGGCACTGCACGAACTGCGGCTACATCCACGAAGGCCCGGAAGCGCCGAAGACGTGCCCGGCCTGCAAGCATCCCCAGGCGTTCTACGAACTGCTGGCGGAGAACTACTAGAGAAGCGCCGCCGGGTCCGCGGGAGACTGCGCTGTCCCGTGACTGCCTGAGCGGAGTTGAGTTCGGGAGGGTCCGCCGGCATGGCCGGCGGCGGGCAGCGCTGCAAGGAGAAAGGCAACCGCGTCGGGGCTCTTCTACGCCGCGTCTGAGACGCCGTCGAACCGAGGATGACCGTCCTCGGTCGCAATCAGGCCGTCTTTCAGCCAGACGACCCTGTCCACGTATTGCCGGTCATCCGGCTCGTGCGTCACCATGACGATGGTCTGTCCAAGCTCCTTGTTGAGCTTCCGGAACAGCTCCAGCACCACTCTGGACGAGGTCACATCGAGGCTCGCGGTCGGCTCGTCGGCAAACAGTATCGCCGGCCTGTTTATCAGGGCGCGTGCGATGGCGGCCCGTTGCTGTTCGCCCCCGGACACCTCTCCCGGCTGGTGCTTGAGTCGCTCTCCCAGCCCTACCACCTGCAGCAGGTCGGTGGCCCGCTTTCTGATGTTGTTGCCCTTGCCGAGCCCAATTGCCGGCACACACACGTTCTCGAGTATCGACATCCCCGGCAGCAGCGAGTACTCCTGGAAGACGTAGCCGAACTCCTCCAGCCGGAACCTGGACCTCTCCGTCTCCGTCAGCTTCAGCATGTCCCTGCCCTGAACGAAGAACTGCCCGCGCGTCGGTGAGTCGAGCAGGCCGAGTATGTGGAGCAGGGTCGACTTGCCCGAGCCGCTCCTGCCCATGATGGCGACGAACTCGCCGGGGCGGACACTGAGATTGATTCCGTTCAGCGCACGTGTGGCGGCCGTGCCCCGGCCGTATGTCTTGTGAAGGTCGATGACTTCAATCATGGCAACTAGTTCCCCCAGATAGCGTGGATGATGCCCTGTCGGGTGATGCTGAGCACGGGGACAAGCCCGGCGAGCGCGGCGGCGGCAATCAGGCCGATGACCGCATCGCGGATGATGTCGGGTTGCAGCGCCAGGGTCACCAGCCCCATCGACAGGTCCAGCGGGTGGTGGTCGAAGTACGTCTGCACGCCGAACCCGAAGGCCATGCCTCCCAGCACTATCCCCATCACGGCATAGAACAGCGCCTGCATGAGGTATGAGCTGATGATGACGTCCCTCTTGATGCCGATGGCTCTCAGTATGCCGATGTGCCGCCTGCTGTGTATCACGTTGATGTAGACGACGATGAACATGACGATGCCGGCAACGACGAGGCCGATGCCGGTGATGAGTCCGGCCACCATGTCGAAGCTCGAGACGACGCCGGCCATGGCCCCGCTGTAGTCGCGCCAGCTCCTCACTTCGCCGGCGATGCCGAGGGCCCGGATTGCCTCGATGACCTCGTTCCCGGCGTCGGGGTCGCCGATGCTCACGAGTATCTGGCTGGCGCGGTCGCTGTAGACGGTCCTTCCAAGGACGGATGCCATCTCGGCTCGTGTGACGAATGCGGTGCGGTCAGCCCGGCTCTCGCGCGCATAGAAGATGCCTTTCACGGTGTACTCACGTTGAACGCCGTTAGGGTAGGTGAGCCGCACTCGGTCACCCACCGTGGCGCCCTCCAGCGTCTGGAACGCAGCTGTCTCCGCCTTCTCGCCGCCGGCTACCTCGATGCCCAGCAGCAGCGCGTCGCGGTCGCTCGCGTCAAGGTAGCTTCCTTCGACGACGTTCCGAGAGATGGTGGTCACATCAGCCTCAGGGCCCGGGTCGATGCCGACAACCGACCAGGTGCCGCTCTTGCCCTTGTCGAGCACCGAGTCCTTCTCTCGCCATTCGAACTCGATGAGCGCCGAGCCGTTCAGTCGGGGCGCGACGCCGACAACGCCCGGCAGCTGCGAGATAGCCTCGGCAATCTCATTCGCTCCGCTGAGGAAGTAGTCGTCCGACGGCGGGTCGACCACGATGTCGCCATACATGGTCTCCACCTGCTGCCGGTTGACCGTGTCGGTGACCCCGAGCAGGATGGAAGGGGTGAGCAACAGGTTGGCGAAGCTCAGGGACATCACCGTCACGATGAGAACAAGCGCCCAGCGATTGCCTTTGAAGATGGTCTTGTAGGCCAGAAAGACAGCCAGCTTGAGGTCTCCCATGGTGCTTTCGATGTGACTCAGCTGCGCGCGGCCATCGGGCGTTCGACCAATGCGGTTTCGTGCATTGCCTGCAACGCCTCGGCGAACAACTCGAGCTTGGAGACATCCATCGCCTGCAGAAGCTCGCGGCTTCTCTTCCCGGCGGACTGCCAGATGTGCTTGATGACCTGTTCGCCGGCTTCAGACAGATGGCAGAGCACCACCCGCCGGTCGTCCGGATTTGTCTCCCTTTCCACGTAGCGCTTCTCAACCAGCCGCTCGACAAGGCTCGTTGCAGTCGGTAGCGTGACATCCAGTTCCGAAGCGACGTCGCTCATGCGCCTCGGACCGGTCACGTACAGGATGACCAGGATCTTCATCTGCGGCATCGTGATGTCGAGGGAGAGGAGGTCGCGGGGAACGGTAGGGAGCAACTCGCGGAACAGCTTGTCCGCGAGTGCGAGGATGCCATCCACCAGGCGCTCTTTGTCGGACTCTGCCGTCACATTCCCCTCCTCAAATCTGCACAAATCTTCACAATGTCTTAACAATTCCATCACACCAAATAGTTCGGCATAGTCTAACAATCATCCGTGTACGTGTCAAACGGTCCGGTCACATGATTCGGGAACGCCGCCGGAAAAGCGGGGACCCCATTCTGCGGACTGCGTGCGTGGGGGAGGTGTACGGTGTCCACGTATATCCGTGCTGGTGCTGGCGGCATCTGGAGGATAGACGCGTGCGTCTCGCGCCGGGCCATCGGCGCGTCGGGATTGCGGTCGGCGGCCACCCGCATCCACCGGACACTGTTCACTGCGGCCTTGCGCGATTCGCAAGCCTGCAGGCGGGAGATGTACCGCCCCTGCAAAGACCACCCGTCCCCGCCCGTGGGGTGGTGTGTCGTCTGTTGTAGGGGCGGGCTCCCATGCCCGCCCGCCATCCGGCTGACTGACGCCCACGCTTGCCAGCGGGATGCGCACCAGTGCGCCGCCCAGTCGCGCCGGCGGTCCTTTCGCCCGCCCGGCTCACTTCGACGGCGCCGCCCGGATGACGACTATCGGGACCCTGCCCTGCCAGTGCAGCACCTTGTGTGTGACACTGCCGAATGCCAGCCGGCCCAGTCCCGAACGGCCGTGCGTGGACATCGCGATCAGGTCGACGTTCATTTCCTCGGCGGCCTTCACGATCTGTTCGGCGGGATGCCCCACGACCACCCGGGGCGTGATCGCCACCCCCTTGAGGTCCCAGTTCTGGCGGATACTCTCAAGGTACTCGGAGGCGATTCTCCTGCTCCGCTCGGTCATCACCTCCTCGGCGACCGCGTCAGGGACGACCGACTCCGTCAGCATCACCCTGATGGGGACTACGACCTGCAGCAGGATGACCTCCCTTTCGACCTGGAACGACATCTTGGTGAGCAGGTCTTTGACGTAGGGCAGAGCGGATTCACCGACTTCCGACCCATCCAGCGGAACCAGTACTCTCTCGCGCATTTCCCGTCCTCCTTCTCCCCCTGGACCCACTTCGATCCGTTTCGCTTCCTCCAACCGGACCTCGTCCCCAGGACGTGACAAGAGCGAGCCTACGCTGTCGATGACATCGTCCGTCTACTTTCAGGATACCGCGCCGCCGGAGAATGGACAAAGTCGCCGGGCGTACGCTGAGAGTGGTATTCAGCCGGCCGCCGGCAACGTGCAACGTGCTAGCTGCCGGTCTGCGGTCGCAACGGCTTGACGAGGCACATCAGCAGCGCCGCCACTGCTGTCACAATGCCGCAGACAACAAACGGGACCGTGTAGCTGGCGAGCACGTCGTAGCAGAAGCCGGTGAAGACGGGGCCGATGGAACCGCCGATGCCGATGCTTATGCCGGTGGCTCCAAGCACCGCGCCGTGGGCGCGGAGCCCGAACAGCTCGGCCACGATGTGTGAGTTCAGGGGCACGATGCCGCCGAAGGAGAAACCGAACACGAACGCGCAGGCGAAGATGCTCCACGTGTCACGGGCGAACCCGAGCCAGATGAGGCTGAGCGCCAGCAGTGCGTACTGGGAGACCAGCAGCCGTTTCGAGCCGTATCGGTCGGCCAGGCCGCCGATGCCCACCCTCCCCACCACGCCGAGTGCGCCGATGGCGGTCATCAGTGCAGCCGCGGTGGACGCGGTCAGTCCGAGGCCGGTGGCATGGATGACCACGTGCACCATGACCGACTGGATGGTGAAGCCGAAGCCTCCGAACGCTGCGACGATGAGCCAGAGTTGCCGTGTGCGAATCGCATCGGAGAACGGCACACCGGGGCTCGCCGGTAGCTGCCTGCCGTTCGTGATCTCGCGACCTCCCAGCGGCTGCAGCCCCATGCCGGCAGGGTCGCGCCTGAGGAACTGCGCCGTGAGCGGAATGGCCACCAGCAGCAGCACACCGACCGCGACGAACGATGTACGCCAGGTGAACGTGCGGATGAGCCAGTCGGCTAGCGGCGGGACGATCATGGTGCCGAGCCCGACGCCGGCCATGACGATGCCTGTCATCAGTCCCCGACGGGCACGGAACCAGCGTGCGACCGTCGACATGAGGGGCACCGGTCCGCCGCTCACTCCGATGCCAATCACCACTCCGTACAGGAGATACAGCTGCCAGATGGCGTCTATCGTCGACACGAGGATGAAGCCGATGCCGAGGATAGCGCCGCTGAGGGTGAGGATGAGGCGGGGGCCGAAGCGGTCGTTCAGCTTCCCGACCACTATCCCGAGCATCCCCTGCACGAACATGTTCAGGGAGAACGCACTCGAGGTGATGGCGCGGGTCCAGCCGAATTCCTCCTGCAGGGGAGCGAAGAACACGCTGAAGCTGAAGATGGCTCCCGACGAGACCGCCATGCTGAGGAAAGCCGCCGCCACCACCACGTAGCCGTAGAACAGGGGCTTCCCTGGTGCGTCGGACGGCTTCTGCTTCATTGCCACTCGGTGACGGCTGTGTCGGGCAGCAGGCTCCGTCGACGAACTCGGGGACGGGTGACTCCAGGGGGGAGGGGAGACCGCTACCGCGCATACTGTACGCGTTTGGGCGCTCTCAGTCCAACAGGGTATGCGGTGCACGCGGCAGCATCGTCGTGGCAGGCTCCCGCGCCTGTCGGCGTTCGCGCCGGCTGCCGGTCCGGTCGCCCGTTGGGGCAGGCTCCCACACCTGCCCGGGGCTGCACGGGGCGCTGGTCCGGTTCTCCTGTAGCGGCAGGCTCCCATGCCTGCCCGGGGCTGCACGGGGCGCTGGTCCGGTTCCCCTGTAGCGGCAGGCTCCCATGCCTGCCCGGGGCCGGCGCGTGGTGGGTCGGTGTGGGGCGGGCCTCTGCGTCCGCCCGTTTCCTGGCGGTCTGGCGCTCGTCGCCGCTGCCGTCAGACGGCCGCGTCATCCCTTGCAGGGGCGGGTCTCAGACCCGCCCGCCATACTGTTCTGACGCGCCTATCTTCGCTCCCTCGGACGCCCCCGGCGCTCACTTCTTCGACCGTTGCGCGACGTCGATGTTGGAGCCGAGGATGGGGTTGGCGGCCCCGAACGCGTCGACCGCCGTTCCGGTGATGGCCCTGCTCTCGTCCGACGCAAGGTACAGGATGACGGAAGCGATGTCCTCCGGCGGCACAGCGTCGGGAGGCACGTTCCCGCCGGCGATGTCGCGCAGCATGTCGGTGTTCGTGGGTCCCGGACACACGGCATTGACGTCGATGCCGTACTTCTTGACCTCACCCGCCAGGCACTCGGTGAAGTTGATGAGCGCCGCCTTCGTTGGCCGGTAGGGAGTCCGACCCGCCGCGCCCCGCCGTCCGCCGATTGACGAGAGATTGACGATTCTGCCGTATCGCTGGGCCGTCATGACCGGAATGACCGCCCTGCAGCAGAGGAACGTGCCTGTCAGGTTTGTCGCAATCACCCAGTTCCATTCGTCGAGGGTGAGGTCGGCGACCGTCTTGTACATGAGGTTCACGCCCGCGCTGTTCACCAGGATATCGATTCGGTGGAACTGCTGCGTGGCCTTGCTCACCATGGCGGCGACATCCGCCTCGCTGGAGACATCCGCGCGGACCGCGATGGCGACGCCACCCGCCGAAGTAATCTGGGCTACCACCTTCTCGCAATTCGACTGGTCCCTCCCGACCACGACCACCTTCGCTCCTTCTCTCGCGAAGGCCAGGCACGTCGCTCGCCCGATTCCGCGGCTCCCTCCCGTAACGATGGCGACCTTGCCAGTCAGTCTCATCTCCTCACCTCCAGTGGTTCTTTCTCACAGACCTGCGCACGAGCTCTGTCCGTTCAGGGGACTCGATGGATTGTACCTGTCCGGCTGTGCCTCCGCCACTCTTTGTTACCTGATTTCGAAGTCTTCCGATTTGAATGCACTGTAGTACCGCCCATTCTGCGCGGTGAATCTCAGAACGCAGTAATCCGGGTCCGTGACGCCTCTGGAGTAGTACACCTCATCGCCGCCCTTCCAGATCATCTGTTTGGACTCCGGGTCCTGCAGAACTTCCATTGTCCCCTTGAGCATGACACCTCTGAAGAACCTTCGGTCGAAGAAGTACACGCAGGCTTTCGGGTTATCGGTGTATTGCCTCACTCGCATCGAGGACGCGTTGGTCGTGAAGTAGAGGTGTCTTATGCCTTCCCGTTTGCGGGGAGGGAGCATGGCCTTTGCGTTTGGGAAGCCGTTCTCGTCCACCGAACCGATAATCGACAAGGAGGCCCTATCGATGATGTTGCCGATTGTCTTCTCTGAGTCGCGCATCATTGAATCAGTCTCCTTCTATCGCACAACAGTGGCTGGATGGATTGACGCGGCTGCGGGACTGGTGTGTGTCGCCGTTGTGATGCTCCGGGCCCACCTGCGGCACACGAGAAGAGGAATGACTCCGGGTCGGAGGAGCGGAGAGTCATGGCGCACTCTAGACTGCCCGGCGCTGCGGGTCAAGACGTCTGACGCAGGATTGTACGGTTTGTGGCGGTGTCCCCGCGTATCGCGGGTGGTATAGTGGTCAGGCCGTCGCGGCGGACGCCGCGGCGAGGTTCACGGCAGAATCGCATGGAGGTGCAATGGCCAAGCCCCGGTTCATCTACCAGGTGATGATCAAGTGCGCGCCCGGAGTCGATGCCGAGTTCAACAAGTGGTACAACGAGGTGCACATGCCGCTCGTGATGAAGGGCGGCATGATGAAAGCCGCGACCCGCTACAAGGTGACGGACGCGGTGAAGACCGACGCCGCCACGTACCTTACCGCCTGCGAGTTTGACGACCGGGCGACGTTCGAGAAGTGGCTCGCGAGTGACGTCCTCGCGGTCGCCAAGGCGGACCGGGAGAAGGTCATGGCCGGCAAGGACGTCGTCTGGACGAGCCGCGCGTTCTACGAGCCGGTAGCGCAGTTCGGGAAGTAGGGCAGCAGGGCTGGGCCCTGTCCATCAAGTCCACAGGGTCCATTCGGACCCGGCAACGACCGGAAGCACGTGCCGGTCAACTATCGCCGTGCAATTCTGCATTTGGAATGCAGAACTGCACGGCGCATGCAGGCAGCGGCGGACGACGCATGCGTCGCCCCTACGCGAACCTGTCTGTCCTGTGCACCGTGTCCCTGCGGGCACCGCCACCGACCCGCCCGGGCAGGAACAGAATCAGGCGACCACGAAATGTCCGTCGTAGGGGCCGTTCGAGAACGGCCCGGTGACGGTGGGCGAGACACGGTTGATGGCGACAACGGTGTCAGTGTCCGTGGCGGGTTTGTGCATGCGCCGGTCGTCAGAAACGGCCGCGGTTCAAGACGGCAGTCGGGCCGTTCACGAACGGCCCCTACGAGAACCAGCACGCCGCCCCGGGCGGGCACGTGCAACGTGCCGCAACGGGAATGGCGCGTATTGGCGACAATGCTGGGCAGCAACCCGTAGGCAGGCGGGCATGGAGTCCGCCCCTACGCCAGACCGCCGGCCCCGCAGCCCCGGAAGGTGATGGTTACGCTAGCCCTGCGGATGGGTGGACGGCGCGTCGTCGCGGTCGACCGGAACGGTGAACCAGAAGCGGCTGCCCTCGCCGGGCTCGCTTTCCACGCCTATCTTCCCGCCGTGCGCCTCGACCAGTTCCTTCGATATGGTGAGGCCGAGTCCCCTGCCGCCGATCGCCCTGGCGCGCGACCTGTCGGCCCGGTAGAAGCGGTCGAACACGTGGAGCAGGTTCTCCGGCTCGATGCCCTCGCCCGTGTCGGTGACGGAGACCTCGACGAAGTCACCCAGCGGCGCTGTCTTGATCGTGATGCTGCCTCCGGCGGGCGTGTGCGCAAGCGCGTTGTCGAGCAGGTTGCGCAGCACCTGGCTGATGCGATGGTAGTCGACGGACACCAGCGGTAGCTCGCCATCCGCCTGCGTTGAGACTTCGACTCCCTTTGCCATGGCTGCCGTGCGCATCGCCTCCGCGGCGTGAGCCACAAGCTGCGCGACATCCTCCGGTTGTCTCTGCAGGGCCAGTTGCCCTGCCTCGACGATGCTGAGTTCCTGCAGGTCCTCCACGAGGCGTGAAAGCAGGATGGCCTCGCCGTCGAGGATGGCAATCGTCTCAGCATCCGGTTCGAGGACCTTGTCCTTGATGCCCTCTACGTAGCCGCGGATGTTGGAGAGCGGCGTACGCAGCTCGTGGGCGATATCGGCAATCATCTGCCGCTGCGTCGTATCCGCCTGCTGCAGCTGGCTCACCATTGTGTTGAACGCATTGACCAGCTCGCCGAGCTCTCCGGGGTCCTGCACATCCACCCGCTGCGAAAGGTCGCCGGCGCCCAGCCGCTGGACGGCAAGGCGGAGGTCTCGCACCGGAGTGAGAATGCGCCTCGAGAGGAACCACGCCAGCACGACGGAGGCGGCGAAGGCAACGAGGAGTCCGGAAATGAGGAAGCGACCGATGCGATTGACGAGGCCGCCAAACAGCGCCCGTTCAGCACCAGGCGGGTTCTGCGGCTCCATGTACAAGGTGCCGGCGGCCTTGGGGTCGCCGACGTGCGCGATAATCAGGCCTTCGCGGCTCTCGTCCGAATAGGGCTGTCCCAGGAGCGTCTCCTCCGAGTCGGCGACTACCACCCCTTCGGCGTCGGTCAGGATGACGCGCCAGTCCCACATGTCGCCCATGTGCCTCATGTACGGCTGTATGCCCGTCCAGTCGCCCGCTGCCATGTAGAAGCGAGTGGCGGCTATGCCCAGCTCGGATGCGCGCTGGTTGTCGAGACGCTCCCTGAAGCGGTCGAACTCCGCCGACGTCGACCAGCTCATGAAGGCGAACACGGACGCGAGCGCCAGGATGGTGATGACGGCGAAGGCCGCGATGAGGCGGAACAGGAGGCTATGGTTCTTCATCGATGCTCTCTGCAAATGAGTACCCCGCTCCGTAGATAGTCTTCACGTAGCGGGGGTGCGCGCTGTCCGGTTCCACTTTTCGCCTGAGGTTGCGTATGTGAGCATCGACGGTTCGCTCGTAGCCGTCGAAGTCCAGGCCCAGGGCCTTCTCGATGAGTTGCTCCCGGCTGAATACCCGGCCCGGCTCCAGCGCCAGCACGCCGAGAATCTTGAACTCGGCGCGCGTGAGCCCCAGCGGCTCACCGTTGCGCAGCACGTCCCGTCGACGGAAGTCGAGCAACAGGTCGCCCCTGTGTAGTT
>JALNYR010000041.1 GCA_023229725.1 Dehalococcoidia bacterium
GGCTCGTGGCGGGGCAGCCATCTTTCCGGCTGCTCGGACTGGATACAGGTTCGGGAGCGTCCGGTCTGGCGTTGGCCGTGTACCCACCCCATTGCACGTTCATGCCCACGAATGTCAACGCGATCAGCGATTTCATACTCGTGTGCGCCATAACCACCAACATTTCCACGGCCAGGCAGTATTACCTGGCCGGGACAGTCGCCGGCGACGGCATTCCCGAGATTGCATTCACGGGTTCGTGGCCAGTCGGTTCCGATATCAGCCAGATCACGGGGGTCATCGTGCGCTCGGACGGGGACACCTGGACGTGTCGGCTCGGCGCGCTGCAATACCGTAACTCGGCCACCGGCGTGGTGACGGATATCCCGGCTAACCCGGCGCCGTTTTCGGGGGTCAAGCTCATCGGGTGTGCTGCTAACCCCAAGGCCGGCATGGCAGTCCTCGTGTTCAACGACTGGAGCAGCCACTACTGGTACGTGTGCCGCTATCCGTACAGTGGGCTGCCCGAAAATGCGTCGGGAATGGTGTACTACAGTGACCCGAGGTGCGTCAACGGCTTGATGACCGACTCCCCCACCGTCTGGTCACCGCAGCTGCTGTTGTCCGACGATGGCAACGGCATCGCGATCGCCAAAAATTCCAGGGTTTTCGCATTCAATGTGTCCGATATTGTGGCGGCCGACGCCATCGACAGCACGAACACACGGGCGTTCAGCCTCGCGAACGTCCTGCTGGCCGCATACTCCCCGCCGACTCTCATGGCGGTGTTTGGGTCTTCCTCGGGCCTGACCCCCACGATCGAGGCCTCGGTGATGACCGAATGGCCAGCCGGGACGGCATCGGCCACGGTCACTGGATCGGTGTGGCACCAATACCCGCCGCGGGCACTGGGCATCGACCAGTTCACTGGGATGGCGTACTACCTCGACAACCAGGGTACGCTATTCCGTATGCCGGTCGACGAATACGGTGCAACCGCGGCGGAGTCTGTCGCGAGCGTGTGCGGACCGACAATGCCGTTGGATGCGATAGCCAGGGTCGAGGTCTTCCCGGTCGCGGGCCGCGCCCTGGTGTTCTGCGGAAATCCGTCGGTTGGCAGCATCGCGGTGGTCGAGGTGGCCAACTGCAATGCCACGAATCCCGTTGATTGTCTAGCCGATGTCAGGCACTGCACGTGGTACCTCTACGAGCCGATGTGCGTGCTCCGGGCAGCGGCGGTATTGGACATCTGTGCGGGTGGCAACGCATCGCGTTGTGTGGACGAGATACCAATCGTCACCGGGGTCACGCCGGGCTCGGGACCGTACACTGGCGGGAACCCGGTGTACGTCTTCGTTTCGGTGTCGCTGTGGACAGACCCCTCCATACAGTGCAGCTTCGGTGGAACGCTGGTCAATGGCACGTATCCGAGTATTTTCGGTTCGATCGCCTGCATCGCCCCGGCAATGCCAGCCGCTGGCAGGGAGACGATATCGGTCTATTACAAAGGCGTGGAGATTCCCAGCGCGTACGTCGAAGGCGACCGGGTGGTCTCGTACGACTTCACCGAAGAATGTGGGGAGGATGCCGACTGCACAGCACGCTACGATGGTACGAACACGTGCGTCTATACACAGTGCGTGGACGGCGCGTGCGAGGTTGGGCTGACGACGGCGGGATCGGTGTGCACATCTGGGGGATACACCGGGAGTTGTGACGGACAGGGGAATTGCGCCGTTATTTGCCCCAACTGCACGGATTGCCAGCACGACTCTGAATGCTCCACAAGATACGCGGGCGACAATGCGTGCATACTGGCCGAGTGCATAACTGGCACGTGCATGCTCACGCTCGTTGCCCGCGGCACCGTCTGCGAGCAGGCTGGCATGATAGGAAAGTGCGACGGCAGCGGCGGGTGCGTGGATTGCCTCACGACTTCCGACTGCGCATCGCGCTACGCGGGGTCGACGGAGTGCACGGCACCGATCTGCGAGAACGAAACCTGCCGTATGGCCCTGGTCGCAAGGGGTACCGCGTGCACAGCAAACGGAACGGACGGACAGTGCACGGGGGCGGGGATTTGTGCGGACTGCCTGACGACCGCGGATTGTGCATCGAGATATACTGGCACGTCTGAATGTGTGTCACAGATCTGTGCTCTCGAGTCGTGCCAGGTCGCGCTCACGGCACTCGGAACTGCATGCACCGTGGGAACACTGGAGGGGGAGTGCGACGGCCAGGGGTCGTGCGTACCCATCTCGTGCAACGGTTCGGTGCCGTGCCCACCCGACAGCGAGGTTCTGTGTACCGAAGATGCCGACTGCGCAGATATAGCCGGGACGAGGCACGGCTTTGACTCGGCACTTGGACCGTGCCGGGTGTGGCGTTGCGGTTTGTCTGGCATATGTTACAGCGGTGCAGCAGACGAGAGCACCGCGTGCACTGTCATGACCGCCAGCGGCTGCTCGGCCACACCACCCGTCAACGGTAC
The DNA here is from genome assembly GCA_023229725.1 of Dehalococcoidia bacterium. Lineage (GTDB taxonomy): Bacteria > Chloroflexota > Dehalococcoidia > GIF9 > AB-539-J10 > SKVJ01. The sequence continues at coordinate 2,471 of JALNYR010000041.1, forward strand.
AACCGTTGACGGCCTGTGCTCGGCTAGTGGCGTGTGCGTCATACCCGTCGATGAGGTGCCGAGTCCGGACCAGTGCACGGATGGCAAGTCGTGCCTGGCCAGGGCCTGCGTGGGCCTGTTTGCCGGATGTGCGGTGGACGCGGATTGCGATGGCGGGACGGTCGCGCGCGAGTGCGCAGCCACGAGATGTTCGCAAGTTACGCACCTGTGCGAAAATTACACGCTCGACGATGGTGCCCCGTGTGTGCCATCGATCAGCGGCGCTTGCTCGGTCGCTCAGCTCGGTGCGTGCGTTGCGGGAATGTGCACACTCGCGGACCTCGGCCAGCTCGTGCAGTGCACAACCGACGCGGTCTGCACCGGCGCGACCTGCCTGCCCAACGGTACCTGCACGGTCCTCGAGGGACTGGATCTCGTGTGTTCGGCCGCACTCGCGGCTTGCGCCGATTCCGCGACAGGAACATGTAACGGCCGTGGACAATGCGCATGGCAGCCGGCGGCTGCCTGTGACGACAGTGACCTTTGCACGATTGATCTATGCGATGTGTCGACGGGCTTGTGCACCCACACGGAAGATTCCGCCGTGTGCCCCAGCCTGCCTGCCGGGGTCATCGTGGGCATAGCTTTGCTTGGTGTGAGTATTGTCGGCATCGTTGTGGCATTTATCGCTTTCTACATCATGCAACCACGCCATCTCATATGACCCCACCAAAGACAACCCAAAATAATACCCAACAAACTCGTAGGGTATTTTTGCTCGATGGCCACTGACGCGAAGAAATGGTCAAAAATAAAGGTAGGTTTAAAGCACAGACCAATTACGAAAAAAACTGTGCAATGAAACGAAACGTCGACGACAAATCGTGCCCAGTGCGCGAATCCCTGGACATGAAGAAATCGAAAAAATGGTCAATGCCATGGGCGCGCCCACCGGTTCCGATGTTTGATCCATCCAACGATGCCCTTGGTACGTCGATTTTTTGTCTCTATGCGTTGACACACTTAACTCGGCCATTTTTGTTTTCAGTGTTCATGCAAGTTGAGGTGGATTACCATGTTGCAAAGGGCTGGAGCCCAGCGGCCACCGATCCCCCGCCGTATCCCGTGATCCGGATGTTTGGGTGCACGGAGAGTGGTAACAGTGTCCTTGCGAACATCTATGGATTCGCGCCGTACCTGTACATCAAGGCGCCGCCTGGGTTCACCTCGGAAGATATGTGCGAATTCAGGCAGCAGCTGGAACACGCAATGGCCGCCGGGGCGCGCGGTCCGGCTGCGATGAAGGCAAACAGGCCGTACATAGCGGGCATCGAGCTCGAGATGAGCCAGACGATCTTGGGATACCATGGCGACAGACTCGAGCCATTCCTGCGGATTAGTACGGCAATTCCGGCGCAGATCCCGATACTGAGAGGCGTGCTAGACGGCGGGACCATCTGGAGGCGGGAGCCGATGCCCACGTTCGAAAGTAATATCCTGTTCCCGATCAGGTTTCTCGTCGATTCTCGCATCACGGGCTGCGGCTGGGTGCGCTTGCCGGCGAGGGCATACGCGACGACGACGGAACAGAACCGGATGTCCCGTTGCCAGATCGAGGTCGACGTCAATTACGCAAGAATCGAGAACCTCGGCGTCGAGGGTGAGTGGTCCAAGGTCGCGCCGGTGCGGGTCCTCAGCTTCGACATCGAGTGCGCCGCCAAGAAGGGCATGTTCCCAGTTGCGGATGTGGATCCCGTCATTCAGATCGCGAATCTCGTCACTGTCCATGGCGAATCTAAGCCCGTCATCAAGAACCTCTTCGCGCTGAACGGCTGCTCGGTGATCCCGGGCGCTGACGTGCTCGAGTTCGTCGACGAGCGCGAGATGCTGGGCATGTTCAGGGATTTCATCCAGGCCTCCGATCCGGACATCATTACGGGGTACAACATCGTCAACTTCGATATCCCGTACCTCATCGACCGCGGAAAGGCACTTGGCGTCCGCGACTTCTGTCACTGGGGCCGCATCGTAGGCAGTCCGGTGGCCGTGAAGGAATCGACGTTCTCGTCAAAGGCGTACGGGAAACGCGTGAGCAAGCAGATCGGCATCACCGGACGCATTCCGTTCGACGTGATCCAGATTGTGCAGCGCGAGTTCAAGCTCCGTTCGTACTCCCTCAACTTTGTATCCGCCACGTACCTCGGAGAGCAGAAGGAAGAGGTGGCGCATACGGAAATCTCGCAGCTCTTCGAGGGCTCGGCCGACGATCGCAGGCGACTGGGCGTGTACTGCCTCAAGGACGCCTACCTCCCGCAGCGTCTCTGCGATAAACTGATGCTCTTGGTCAATAACATCGAGATGTCCCGCGCGACTGGCGTGCCGATCAGCTTCCTGCTGTTGCACGGGCAACAACTCAAGGTCCTGACCCAGCTCTATCGTAAAGCGGCTGAACGCAACATGCGGATCCCGTACTACAAACGGGTGGAAGTGGAGGGCGAGAAGAAGGTGAAATACAAGGGCGCCACAGTCATCGAGCCCGTTCGCGGGTTCCACAAGACTCCGGTCGCGACGCTCGACTTTGCTTCGCTGTATCCATCCATCATGATTGCACACAATCTGTGCTACGCAACGATGCTGCCTGTAGACAAAGTCCAGCGAGACGCGATCTGTCGGCCAGAAGACTGCGAGCAGTTGCCCACCGGAACTTTTTTCGTGAGGTCCTCAACGAAACTCGGGGTCCTTCCGGGCATCTTGCGGGACCTGCTAGCCGCGCGCAAGAAGGCGAAGCAGCTCCTCGCCCAGGAAAAGGATCCCGCAAGAAGGGCTGTGTACGACGCGAGGCAACTTGCCCTCAAGCTCTGCGCAAACTCGGTCTACGGCGTGACCGGCGCACGCGACGGCAAGCTTCCATGCACGGAGGTTGCGTCCAGCGTCACGGCATGTGGAAGGGACATGATCCAACTGACGAAGAACCTCGTGGAGTCGACGTACACCCGGGAGAACGGCTACGCAGACAACGCAATGGTTCTCTACGGCGACACGGACTCTGTGATGGTCATGTTCGGGGAAATGGACATGAAGAAGGTCATCGAGCTCGGAAAGCAGGCCGCGGCGCTCGTCTCGAAAAACTTTCCCCCGCCCGTGAGTCTCGAGTTCGAAAAGGTCTACTTCCCGTACCTGCTCATCAGCAAAAAGCGCTACGCGGGCGTGCTGTGGATGACCGCGGAGAAGCCAGTCAAGGTCGACACGAAAGGCATCGAGACCGTGCGCCGCGACAACTCGCAGCTCGTGAAGTTCGTCATGGATACCATTCTCAACAAGATTCTGCTTCGCCAAGATGTCGCCGGGGCCGCGGAGTTCGTCAAACGCACGATCTCGAGTCTTCTGCGCAACCAACTCGATCTATCGCTCCTCGTGATCTCAAAGGCGCTGTCCAAGACGGAGTACGCCGGGAAGCAGGCGCACGTGGAACTCGCCAAGAAGATGCGCAAGCGCGACGCGGCAACTGCCCCGGGAATCGGTGACCGTGTGCCCTTCGTGATCGTGCAGTCGACAAAAGGCGCTCACGCGTACGAGAAAGCCGAGGATCCGTTGTGGGCACTGGAAAAGAATCTGCCCATCGACTACAACTACTACATCGAGAATCAACTTCAGAAACCCGTGAATAGGATCTTCAGGCCGGTACTCGGGGACGGTGGCATTGCCCAACTGTGGATGGGCGAGCACACCCGCACGCTCACGAGAGCAACTCCAGCTGCCACAGCTGGCGGAATAGCGGGCTTCGTCGTGTGCACACCACGGTGCATGGGGTGCCACGGTCCACTGGCCGAGGGACACATTGCACTGTGCCAGGTGTGTACCGACTCGGGCAAAGGCTTACAGGTTTATATCAACCAGCTCGCACTCGTCGGTGCCCTCGAGACGAAGCACAATAGGGCCTGGACAGAGTGCCAACGCTGCATGCGCGATTATCACAAAGAGATCCTTTGCACTAACAGGGACTGCCCGATCTTTTACATGCGAGCGCGGGTTAAGAAAGACCTGTGCGATGCCCAGAAAGATCTCGACCGTCTCATTGATCTGAAATGGTGACCATGAAATTCTACCCAAACGCGAAAATCGAATTAAAAATAGATAAATAGTCTAATGACGACGCACGACGACTTCGGGGAGCCCGCAGCAAAGAAACGCGCAACGCACTACAATGTCAAAGCACTCTTCGTGATGGCGTTCGGCGATGGCTCGGCGCTGCACATAGCGGCGGTTTATAACGCATCCAACATCGAGGTGCTGCTGAGCAGGGGAGTAGAGGTCGACGTTCGGGACAGGAACGGGTGCACGCCGCTGATGTATGCTGCTGAATGTGGAACGATGGATTGCATCAAGAAACTGCTCCGTGCCGGCGCCAACGTGGATGCACCGAATGACTTTGGCGAGACTCCGGCCATGTATGCGGCGAGACACGATCCATGCATACTCGAGTACTTCATCAAGGCCGGGGCAGACATCAACGCGGTGTCGATGAGATGCACGACGGCTCTGCATCATGCGCTCGAAGCGCGTCAACCCAAAAGCGTCGCTGTACTACTCGAAGCCGGCGCTGATCCTAACATTCCATATCACAGTTACCAGCAAGCTCCGTCAGTGCTTCGATTTGCGCTCGAATATAACGTAGGGGGAGGGGCCATTCAAGCACTGCTCTGTGCGGGGGCCGAATTGCGTAGTCACGAGAGCGTGCCGTGCCTTGAACCCGCGGTCGATGTCTACCTGAGAGATACGTATAGGCACTGCGAAGCATCGAAACTCCGCCGATTTTGTGATGGAACGCATCCACGGCTCGGGCTGGGGAGTCCGGTCGGTCTCCTCGCTGGGTTTCCGCAGATAGCAGAGTTCATCGTCAGGCATGCCTTGCCTCGTGTGGCCGCAACCGGCGCGGACGATGTGCAACTCTACTGACACCGCACCTGATCTTTGTGAGAGGGTGCATGATTTCATTAGTCACAACGAGACTAATTGTAAGGGGGGGCAAAGAACGCTAAATGCGCGACCGCTGAAATTTTCTTGACACTTTTCACCCGGGATCACCACGGGTTCAAAGCCCGATCACGGAGCCATGAGGCCGGAGATCGGGCATCTGGGACGCAGCGGACCATTTCATCGAGTCGAGATCCAGTACCTCTACTGCGCGCTGTGCACCAGTGTAGCCGGCGCCACCTACTATGTAAATCTTGTGGTCAATGGCGACCGCACCCGCGGGGATCCGCGGGGTCGGCATCGTGATCGACGGAGTTGCCCATTCACCCTTGTCCGTGTCCAGCACTTCGATCACATCGAGATGTATGATGTCGAATCCGCCGAAAGCCCAGATGAACCGGTCGTCGACCACCGCCACCGCTACACCCCAACGAGCGGTCGGCATCGGCGGGTAAGTTGTCCACATGCCCGTCTTCGTGTCCAGTACCTCTACTGTGCGATGTGTACCAGCGTAGCCGGCACCTCCGATGACGTAGATGCGAGAACCTATGACCGCGACGCCCATGCTGTATCTCGGGGTCGGCATCGAGGCAATCGCCTCCCACATGCTCCGCCGTGTGTCGAACACTTCGCACGTGCTGAGACATATGTCGGTGGAATTGCCGAATCCGCCGAAGACGTAGACCATGCCGCCGACGACGCCAACTCCGGGATGCGAGCGCCGGACAGCCATTGGCTGCATCCGTGTCCATTCGTGCCCGTCTGGCATGGCGATCGCATACATATCCGCCGACAGGTCGTCGTAATGGTTCGTGCCGCCCACGACATAGATGCGGCCATCGTCGGTGCGGGCGATCCCGGAATTGCTCAGATCGGCTTGTATACATGGGCCGCGACGCCATGCATTCGCAGTAACCGAAAACAATAGTGTACTCCTATCGGGTCCGCCGCCGCCACAGACCATGATGTATTCGAGGCCGGGGCCGAGGAAGTCGGTGATGTCCTTCAGCAAGAACGTGTTCGATGCGAGGTCAGCCGCCGGGCTGTTCTCCCCGAGGCGGGCGATCGCTGCTGTGGCCAGTGTCGCGATGGCCCGTTTCATCGCGCTCCCGGCATCCAGAGTCAGCTGCGTCTTGCGCTTCTTCGTTTCTATTTTTTATAATATTATCGACACAAAACCATTTTATGACCCCACAAATAAAATGTCCACAGTATCGCCGCGGGTGTAGCTAAGGTACACGCAGTCCGCGTCGACGCGGACAGGTACCTGCCTGCCGGGGAGGAGTGGGGCGTAGCCTTACTCGACATCGTTGTGGCACTTATCGCTTTCTACGCCACGCAGCCACACCATCTTATATGGCCACACTAAAAAATAACAAAGCAAAGCCCAACGAGCTCATTGGTATTTTGGGGATAATTTTCCATGTTCAGTCCTGCATCCTGTCCTCTCCCGCGAGGTATATGCCTTCGATGGGCTGCTTGCAGTAGACGCAGTGATGCGCGTTCCGTTCGTCGTGTTTCAGCTTGTCCGAGCACGCGCTGCAGACCACACAGTGGTGACACGGTACGACGAACGTGTCGGGGGGCCGTTCCATGCACACGACGCACAAATCTGCCACCGGCTTGGGCTGGGCTGCGTCGGGCACCGCTGGCCTGGCTACAGCGCACAGTTCGAGCCACCTAGTGTCCCAGCGTAGGAGCATGTGTGGCGGCAGAATGGACAGCATGCGAGTCATCCGCTCAAGCGCATCGCGTGGGAGCCGTGGGGCGAGGTCGGTGTCGAATGGTGGCACCGCGGCGGGAGCCAGGTGCTCGGTGTCGCAGCCGTGGTATATTAGCGCACGGACGGCCTGCGGAACGAGCATGATCATCGCGTAATCCAGGGGAGACCTGCCGGTTGCGGATTTAGCATCGATGTCGATGTCCGCGCGGTGCGACTCGAGCAGCCACTCGAGCACGGGAAAGGCTTCCGGGAACGCGCTAGACACGTGGACCGGACGCCTGTTTCCGCCGATGTCGTACGTGACCGTGGTGGGGTCGTGCTCGCACATGCTCTGGAATTCGCGCACGCGCCCGGCGCGCACGGTTTCGTACACGACCATGGCCGTGGGCAGTGGTTTGTGCGTCACCCCGCGGATACTGAGGAATGCCACACTGTGTTCACGGCATATGCGGGTAAGCTCCGCTTCGTGTGCATAGTCCTCGGCGGTTACGTAGTAACGGTCACCGCCACTGGCCTCGATCACCGCAAACCTGTCCTGGTCCACTGCCGCCTCTTCTCCTAGCTTTGCCCCCGTTTCGGATATGTGCCGTTTCATGTCGCTGGGTTTTAATTTGGACAACCAACGTTGGCCTTTTAAATTAACGGATGGGACAGTGCCCCAGCTAATTCGAGATCGCAGACAATTTGGAAAATAAAGAATGTCGGTCACGGACCACACATACACACACGAAAGCGGAGGGCACTTGAAGAGCGTGGGGAATATTTTCATAAAGACAAAAAAGGTGCGTTATTTTTGCGCGCATTAGGCGGTGCGTGGGCATCAGTCGTCATCCTCCTCCACCTCCTCTTCCTCTTCTTCGGATTCCTCTGCCGGTGCATAGTCGGCCGGCAGAGGTGCTGCGCCTTGGATACCCCTCGCCTCCGCCTCTCCGAAGTGCTGGATGTCTGTCCGAGTGCGGGTGAGATTCCACAAAGGTATGTACCGAGGGGGGACGTCGTCTTGCTGGTAGCCCACCGGCCAGTACGAACAATACCTGGTGTATTTGGCCTTTGCGCTCTCCTGTGCATCCCAGCAGGCGGCCCACGCGCGGACGTAGGGAGTCATGCCCTCGGTCATGGACCTGCGCGCCAGCTGCAGTTGGTCAAGCGCCAGGTTCGCGAGGACGGTGGCCATAGCCACGTCCCTGTTCAGGCGACGCATGTCGAAGTAGTTGGTGTGGATATGGGCCCACATTTCCCAGTCAACCGTCCGTTTGCTTCCGGGCACTTTCATTTCCATACGCGACAGCGCGTCGGAGATGGCCTCCAGCCAGATCGCGAACGCCTTCTCGCTAGTGTCCCAGGCCTCGTCAGCGGCCGCCCTGGCCTGATCTGCGGCTAGATCACATTTTTCTCTGCGGGCATTCCACAGTTCCAGCTCATCCGCGTACGCGCGGACATCCTCCACGGTCCTGTCGTGGTCCGAGATGAGCTGGATGGTGGTGCCGATGGTCATGGTCGCGGACTCGGTGCTGATCCGCCGCTTCATCGCATCTACGCACTCGCCCGCGGTGTGCCAGTCTCCGAAGGCCCGTATCGCCTTCTTCACGGCGCGGCCACGGATGCGGTACGCCTCAATCACGGCCACGTCGCGGGCTATCTGCCAGCTCATGCACATGCGGTAGCCCAGATAGTACTCTGGCTTGATCCGCCTGCGCAGTCCGGGTGCTACCTGTGCCAACGTCTCGTCGATGAGGAACGAGCTGTCCGGCAGCACGTCGACCATGTCGCGGAACGTAGCGCCTGTCCTTGGAGGTCTCGTCGTCACGTTGGGATGCGGTCCCGCGCCGATCGCCGACGCCGAAGGCGCTTCTGCAGACGAGGTGGGTGGCGGGTCGTGGTACGGTGCGTATGGCAGGCCCTGGATGCTCGCGCGACGCAACGAGATGGCCTGTATATCTTCGAACGTCAGCGCTGGCGGGCGGAACACTGGCGCGGCGGCCCTCCTCGCCGCCCGCGACGGTTCACCGCCGGGCTCGGTCAGCATCCGTGTGGCGTTCCATTCCGGCTCGAGGGCGACGAGCGCCTCGCGCTCGGCCTCGACCAGCGCGTTCCTGATCTTTGCCAGGGTCGGGTCTGCCGGGTCTGCACGGCGCGCTTCGTCCAGGCCCGGTTCGGCAGCGACCTCGGTTGACCTGCGGCGGGTTTCCTCTAATTCCTCGACGGCTCGTTCTCGGGCATCCCGCCGCTCGACGTCGATGTCGGCGAGCGCGGCAAGTTCCTTCGGTGTCATGGTTTCACGGCGCAGGCGCCGCGCGGCGTCTTTGAGCTGCTGCTGTCCCAATCGACGTCTATTCTTATCCATGTTTCTTTATTCCTCTGTTTAAATGTTTGGTTCGCAACACTCGCCACTGATACGGGAGTTCTCCCAATTATGCCACCTCCCTCCCTTCGCGCTGACATTCTTATATCGTTTCCGGAATGGAGATTCATTGCCGTCCACGGTGTGTGTTTTCAAGCTGGTCACGCAGATCTGCGATCCGGATGGCAGGGGGGAGAATTCCGTCACTTGGCCGCGGCAGTACAGAATGCATCGACGAGCGCCTTCGCGTCGTCAGACAGGAGGCTGCGCTTGCAGCCACCGTCCACATACTCTGCCGCGTTTGCGCCAGCACCGAGCAGCACCCTGGCACAGCCCACATCGTTCGTCACCAGTGCCCAATCCAGTGCAGTTGTCGGCCTGCCCGGGAAGCTGGCCATGTCAAGTTCAACCTTCTCTTCGATGTCCACGGCGACCTCGTCGAGTAGATATTCGACGACGCCCGTCCGGCCATAGATGCACGCACTAACGAGTGGGGAGTTCTGGCACCCGGGGTGCGCGTGCGTGTCGGCTCCGCGTCCGGCCAGAAACTTGGCGAGGCGTACGCATTCGGGGTCCGGGCCGCACGCGATGCACGCTGCGTGAAATGGTGTGATTCCCATATTGTTTTTTCCGTTGATGTCTGCACCGGCATCGAGCAGTTGCTCCACTGTCGCGCGGTCGCAGTCAAAGCACGCAATCACCAGTGGGTTGCCCCACGATTTGTAGAGATCCACATCCACGTCATCGCTGCAGTCGTACTCGTCGATCGGCAGATGCACAAGTGTACGGTCGCTCATTATTGTCGTTTTTTTGGATTTTAAATTTGGTGGCCAGCGTTTCCTTTTAAATTAACGTCGCAGATATTTTTTAAATAACGGTAGATATTTTATAAAAATCGTTTGTCAGTTTAAAAAATCTGCTGGTCAGTTTGACATTTTTTAAATAAACGAGAAACGAACACCTTTTAAAAAACTTTAGATGAGCGACCTGAAGGCGAGGGGTTTTAACAATATGGGTGTTCTGAGGATGTCAGGCAACGCGAGGATGTGCGGCCTGGGTATTCCTGACGGCGCGTCCAGTGTTACGGTCCGTGGCGGCGTTGTCACGGCCAGTTACGCCGACGGGGCCACCATCACGACCACATCCAGTGGCCATGCGTCGAAATCGCCGCACAAGCACCCGCCGCCCGGCGGCAAGAAGAGAAAGCATGCCGAGCCCGACAGGGGGGCACCGTCCGCGCAGTCGCGGAAACCGGACGAGGCCAGCTCCGCGGTCACCACCGCCACTGTATTATCTGGCAGGGTGGATGGGTGCCAAATAAACGTGGGGTTCGTGACCAACCCGACGTTCACGCCCGGATACCCGGCAGAAGAGTGCACAGCCTCAGGCAACCTCGACATCGTCCAGCTGACCCCGATGGGCACCGACGTGCCGGCCGCGGCCGGCGAGCCGGCGTGTGCCGTCTGCCTGGAGCACAAGCGCCAGCTGGCTGCCGTGGAATGTGGCCACCTCCTGTGCTATGCGTGTGCGCACAAACTGATCGACACAAAAGATGCGCCCGAGGTCGTGTGCCCGACCTGCCGCGGCCCCGTGGAACGCAAGATGATCAAAGTCTTTGCATGAAATGGGTCCGCTTCATGGGACTGTGGAAGAGAAAAGGAGGGAAACAATATGCAGCATGGTGCCCACGTATGCGGGTGTGAAAATTCGAGGCCTGGAATGGCGACAATTGGTGCGCTTTCTCCTTCCTCCCATCGAACGACGAATAGACATTGATGCGGAATTTTACAGATTCCGACGAGGCCACACGAGAAGGTGACACAGTTAAATCGGCACATATTTACACCCAATAGATGTTATCACGCAAATTTAAAGTGCCGGCGGCTCTGCTCGTGATATGGATGGCGTCCTGCGTGGAAACGCAGGGACTGTTCCAAACGATCTCAACACTGGTACTGCCCACACCCAACCAGTTCGACCGCCTGAGATCGCCTGGCTGCACCATGGACGCGTATCCGCCCGAAGCACCCACCCGATTTGGCCTGACGTGTCCCGATACAATCAGTGGGTCTGCATACGCGGCCCGCACCACGGCGAACATCGCAGCGGATGGGACCCTGTCCGGACTCGCGACCGCGACGGTGTGGATAGGCGGGACAGTGCAAATATCAGTGGGAGCGATCTCGCCAAACAACCTGGCGGGCGTTCGATGGGTGTGCCGCACGAGCCACATGCGCTACCAGAACACGAGCGGCGTGGTCGAGTTTCCGGCCGCTTCCGGTTGGGAGTTCATCGCCTGTGCGTCCGACTACGCCACGGAGACCGCGGCCATACTATACAGAAAACCCACCGCGAGCTACGACACCCTGATTGCGTGCCGCTGCGCAATCGCGGATCTGCCTAGGGACATCCCGCTGGACTTTGGCAGCATGGCGTGCTGCACGCCCGCCTTCAACGTGACCCCGGCGCTCGGCGCGCTGTGGACTGTCGATCTGGCGTGGCCAACGCTCTCGCCGGGTGCGAGATTCCTCGGAGTTGCCACACAGACGGTCGCGTTCATCGTGGACCTCACCGCGATCGCTGGATGCAGCGGCGGTACGAATTGCTCGGAGCATATTGTGCGCACCACGCGCGAATGCCGGTACATAGCACAGGACGGCGACGACCAGCTCATTGGCATAGGGCTCGGCGGATCGGCGACGACCGGGACGTACGACTACCTTGCCAGCGCGGTCGTGCTGTCACACACCAACCTCGGAGTCGCCGTAGCTGACGCGTACGTACCGAGTCCACCGCGCCGCGGCGTGCTCGACGCGTTCGCTGGCATGGCATATGTTGTAACCGCTGACGGTGCGATAATGCGTGCGCCCATCGATGCATTTGGCACGGCCACGGCGGAGAGTGTGGCGATTCGGCCCGTGCAGGACGACTACGTGCTGTTCTTCGGTACGCTGCCGACGGGGTTCGCCGTGGCCATGGGCGGAAACGCGAATAATGGCACCATCGCAGCTATCCGGCTTGCCAACTGCAGTGGAGCGCCAACGGCCGACACTTGCCTCTCGGATCCTTACTACTGCACGTGGTACCTCTACGGGCAGAGCTGTCAGCTCCGCACGTACGCCGCGCGGGTGCTGTGCGCGGGCGCCAACGCCACACGGTGCTCGGCCGCCGTGCCGAGCATTGGTGCCGTCGTGCCAGGAGCAGGGTCCGTCACCGGTGGCACCGCCGTGAACATCACGGTCGGCACGCTCTGGCCCGACGCGTCGATCCGGTGCGTATTCGGATCCGATGCCACCGCCGTGGGTACGTACGACGCAGCAGGTGGCACGGTGACGTGCACGACACCGCCCGGGACTGCGGGATCGGTGGCCGTGAACGTGCGGTATCTGGGCATGGACCTGGCGCCGGAATCCGCAGTGCTATTCGCATACACCACCGAGTGTGCGATCGACGGTGACTGCGAACCACTTCACGGTGTTGCTGGCGGGTGCCGCATCTGGCAGTGCGACACGGAAGACGGTGTCTGTCGCGTTGTGCTGGCCGAGGAGGCGACGAGCTGCCACGCACTCGCGGGGGATGCGTGTGCGTCCGTGCCGCCGCTAAACGGTACGCAGCTGGCTGGCTGGTGCACTGCCGGTGGTGAGTGTGTACTTGGCACCGCGCGCATCGGAACCGCGCTTAACTCGTCCGGGTGGCTCACGTACATCGGCGAAACGTGCGTGTGGACCCTCGGTGGCGTCGGCGATGCGTGCGACGTGGACGCAGACTGTGGCGACGGTCTGGCATTTGGGTGCTTAGCGATCGGCTGCGTCCAGGAGACGGGTCGGTGCGGCCTGCGGATGCTGACCGACGGCAGCCCCTGCGTACCCACCGAGCCCGACGCTGCACCATGCACCGGCGCCCAGACCGGCGTCTGCACTGCCGGCCGCTGCGTGGTGGTGGATGCGGACAACGCCACTCGGTACTGCGTGGACGATCCATTCTGCGGCGGTGCGCTGTGCTACGAAGATGGTGTCTGCTTTGAGCTGATCGGCGGCGACCTCGCGTGCGCCGCGACAGTTCCGGGGTGCGGCGCTGCCGGCATGTGCAATGGGCGTGGCCAGTGCGCATTCCAGGTAAATCCGGCCTGCGTGGGCACGGCGCTCTGCACGACCTACGGGTGCAACACGACTACCGGTGAATGCACCATCGTGGCGCCGTCCACGCCGGACTGCATGGGCCCGTCAACCATTGCCACCGCTGTGTCCATTCTTGGTGCGGTGGTCGTTCCGGTCGGAATCCTCGCCGTCGTGTTGCTGGTCATTCTGGCTTGATGCCATTGCCCCCCCCCCCTCTACACACACACCGGTTGCTCATTACGGCGCACATGACCCTTTAACCAGGAAAAAATGATCGTAATAATGTTCCCCACGATCGCAGGCTTTTTATATGATGTACCATGGAGGTTTTTAAGTTCAAAAAAGCAACGCGCGTGCTATTGCAGCACACTCCATCGACTGGCAAACTGAACGTGAAACCGCATTGCGATGGCATGTTCGACATTTGCACTGGCAATCACATTGATAGCACTGGTGTCTGGGCAGCCCCATTTTTCGTACGTGAGTACGGTCAGCGTTGCGTCGTCGGGCCAACGGCGCATCACTAACACGGCCGGCCCGATCGTCGTGAACAACGTCGACCAGCCCACGCGTGTCGCATTTAACACGCCGGTATATTGGTCATCGATGGTCTCCTATTTTTTTAACGTTTGGGCGAACATCGACGCGAACGGCATTTTGTCGGGCAGCGCGAGTGCCTCCTATGCTGCCACTGGCGCCATATCGATGTACATTGGTGCTATGACGGACCTGGCTCCGGCAACGTTGTGGCCACAGCGTCAGTGGGCATGCATCAAGGAGGGTCTGCAGTATCTTGGCCTAGACCAGCCACCACTGAGCTCGGATCGAACACTGTACGTGTCGTCACTCGGCGCAAATTGGTCGGTTTTTGCGTGTGCATCGAACGTGAAGTGTGGATGCGGGGTCATCGTATACCGCCGCCAGGGCCCGGTCACTGACAGCTTCCGCGTCTGCCGGTATCCGTTCGCGGCAATTCCCCACGCGGGCAACCTGACCGCTTCGGCGTCGTACTGTTCGGAGGAGTTTGCGATTGCCACACTCGGTAGTCAGCAGACCGTCAACGTGCCAGAAAATGTGCTGTCTGACGATGGTGAGGGTATCGCGCTGTCCACATTGACGGCCTCGGTCACGTTCAATGTGACTGGACTAATCGCAAACAGCACCGACCCCGCGGCCGTGCACAGGCTTGCCGCGGTGAACCACCTCGCGGTTTACAGTCCGCCATATCTGGTGGCCGCGGGAGGATTCGATGGCAAGCAGTACACGGATCCGTACGACTATGCTACCCACATGACGACGCTGTCCCTGACAACGGGGACCACCGTCGCGTATAATGTGGCAAGTATATACCATCTGTACCCACCAAGGGCACTGAAGATCGACAGTGCGGCAGGAATGGTGTACGTCCTCACCAGCGAAGGGTCTGTACTGCGGGCGCCGCTGGATCATTATGCACGAGAATCCGCGGAGGTGGTGGCGAACGTATTTTCGCCGTCATACTATACCGATTGTGCGATCGACACACTGTCCACGGGGTTCGCCGTCGTGGTGTGCTACAACCAGACGAAACAGAACGTGATATCGCTCCGAATCGCGAACTGCGAAGCCGCGGCTACGGCCGACGCCTGCCTATCGGATCCACACTACTGTACATGGTACCTTTATGGGCAGAGCTGCCAACTCCGTACGTACGCTGCGCGCGTGCTCTGTGCGGGTGCCAACGCCACGCACTGCACGACCACTGTACCGAGCATCGGCGCCGTCGTGCCGGGTGCGGGCTACGGTGGTACCGCGGTGAACATCACGGTGGGCACGCTGTGGCAGGATGCATCGCTGCGTTGTGTATTCGGTGTCAACGCGTCGGCTGTGGCAACGTACGACGCAGCCACCGAGGTCGTGTCGTGCACTGCCCCGCCGGGTAACGTCGGCACCGTGATCGTCAACGTACGCTACCTGGCCGAAGACATCGTGCCCATTTCGGCCGCAACGTTCACTTACGTGGCCGAATGCACGGTCCCCGATGATTGTACGGTGGTGCATGGCGCGGCGGGCGAGTGCCGAACCTGGCGCTGCGACGTCGCCGACGGCAAGTGCACGGCCGATCCGGCTGCCGCGGCGACTCCGTGCACAGCCGTCGCCGGCGACGGCTGTGTTTTAGGTCCCGCTCCGAACGGTACCGCCGCGGATGGCCTGTGCACCGGGACGGGCGAGTGTGTCGTGCGCGCGGCAGCAGTCGCGGTTCCGCTATGTGAGGAGGCCTCGCTGGCCTATGTAGACGGTGCCCACGCGATGGCCCTGGGTGGAATCGGAGAGGCGTGTACCACGGACGCTGACTGCGGCGACGGCCTGGCCCTAGGTTGTGCGGCGGTGGGCTGTCTTCCCGGTACCGGGCAGTGCGGGGTTGTCTGGATGGCTGACGGCAGCCCATGCACGCCCACGGCGGCCGATGAACCGCCGTGCACACAGGCGCAACTCGGCATGTGCGAGTCCGGGCGTT
>JALNYR010000220.1 GCA_023229725.1 Dehalococcoidia bacterium
CCGGTCGGCCAGCCCCTCCCGGTACAACCCGGGAATCCCGCCGAGGCTGGACGGGATGTAACTGCAGCACCCCCGGTCGTGGTATCTCCGTTCCGCCGCCGAGAGGTGATAAGAGCTGTAGACGAAGTGCTCCTGCCCGGGGTCGACGCGCAGCACCTGGGGCTCACTCTCGGCCAGCGCCCCCCGTATCTTCACCCGCTCAAGCCCGGGAGCCTGCTCCGCCAGCTTCTCGTCGATGAGCCGGGGAAAGCCGAGGGCGTATCCGTAGTCAACCCACATGCCGGACCGCACCAACCCCGCCGCCCCCTCGGGCGGGATGAGCTTCCTGCGGTACTCGTTCAGGTAGTCGATGGTTGCCCCTCCATGCTGCGATTGCAGACCATGCTGAGTGATTCTCTGCTGTGTCAGTGTAGCAGGGGACTCAGGTTCGTACTGTAAATGACGTCGGCGCAGAGGGCACAGAGTACTTGAGACTCCAGAATGGGATGACTGACGCGGCTCGTGACGTCACCTGCGCCATGAACGATTGACGTTGTTGGAGTTCCTTGCCAGAATGGGCGAGCGCCGCGGGTGCGCCACGACTCTCTGGCTCCTCCCTCCCAATGGTGACCCGTGGCTACGGGAGAGATTCCAGGTGTTTCAGAACCCCGTCAGCACTCCTGCGTGGCTCAGTGAGTGGATGGAAACCCACGGCATCAGCCTGTGGGGCACGGCGGACCTGCGAGGTTTCCCCACGCCGGAGCTGGACACCGGAAAGCGATTCCCTGTCGGCCTCTCCTTCGCCATCCCCGTGAACCCTCAGGTCATGGCCGGCATCCGGAACGGCCCCAACGAGGCGTACGCCGACGAGTACACGAGGCTGAATAGTCACATCGACGAACTGACCGCGACCCTGGCAGCCGACATCAGGCTCCGAGATTTCCACGCCAGACCTCTGGCGGCCTCCGAACGTACGGACACGGTCCACATCAGAGGGGACTTCCCACAGAAGACGGTTGCGACGAGGGCCGGACTGGGTTGGGTCGGCCGTCACTGTCAACTCATCACGAGGTCGTTCGGACCGTGGGTCCGCCTCGGAGCGGTCTTCACCGACATGGACCTCCCGTGCGGCACGCCAATCGAGGAGGGTTCCTGCGGCCGTTGCATGCGCTGCGTGGAGGCCTGTCCCGCGAAGGCGCTGAAAGGCAACTCATGGCATGCAGAAATACCGCGAGAGGAGATGCTCGATGTGCAGGCGTGCGACCGGTGGAAGAAGGAGCACTACGCTCAGTATCTCAGCGGACACATCTGCGGCATATGCTCGGCGGCGTGTCCCCATGGGCTGAAGACGCTGCGGTAGCGGCTGCACCGTTGCCGTGCCTGCAAGTGCACTGAGCTGAACTGCATTGCGGCGGTTCAATCCGGGCGGGGAGCCGGTGGCGACATCGTTACGAAGCCGCGCGGCCTTCGAGTCGAAGTGCCAGGGGCACGAGAGCACTCAATGTCAGCAGCCCGCCAACAGCAACAAACGTCATTGAGTAGCTACCGGACAGGTCGAATGCCCGGCCGGCTACGTACGGACCAAGAGCGCCCGCAAGGTTGGCGCACGCTATGACGATGCCGGTCAGTTCTCCCAGCGCTGCTCCACCGAAGAGACGCCCTACGATGCCGAACACCGCTACGGCCCTGACGCCGTGGCAGAATCCGTAGACGCCGACAAAGCAGTACAGCATCCATTCGGTGTGTACGGCCTGCAACGCCATGATGGTCAGGCCGCTCCCCGCCAACGAGAGGGCAAGTGTTCTGCCCCACCCCATCCTGAGCGAGAAGAACCCGGACGCGAACCTGCCGGGCACCGAGAACCCTCCCACCAGGCCCAGTGCAGCCGCGGACGCGTTGACGGTGATGCCGGCGTCGGTGGCGTACGGCACAAGGTGTACCGAGAGAGCCTGAAATGCGAACACCGCCACCATCGATACAACTGCCACGCCTGCAAACTGGGGTGTGACGATGAGCTTCCGCACAGAGCCGGGCGACCTGCGGTACCGAGCGTCGTGACCTTGCCGTTGAATCGTAGTCGGCTTGATGGCCAGTGCCGCTCCGCCAACAAGAACCGAGAAGATCAGGCCGGCAGCCAGAAAAGCGTTCCTCCACCCCGTGGCGAGAATCGCGGCGTTCAGGAGCGGTGCAAAGAGCAGCGCACCCATCCCGATACCAGACGCCACGACTGCGAGTGCGATACCGCTTCGCGCCGGATTCCGGAAGTGCCGCTGGACAGTTGACACCGGGACGGAGACTGTGGCGCCGGCGCCAATGCCTGCAACGATGAGGAGCGCCTGCAGTTGCGGCAGGGTGGAAATCTGACTGCAGGCCATGATGGCGGGGCCGGCGATGAAGGCACTCCCGAGAAGCACCAGTCGCGGCTGGTATCTGTCGGCCAGCCGCCCCGCGATGACGGCTGATATACCCTGGGCGATTGCCAGTCCGGAGTAGCTCGAGGACGTCAGTCCGCGACTCCAACCGAACTCGGTCTCAAGAGCCTTGAAGAACACTCCGAACGACCACAGCACTTCGCCGATGCAGAGAGTGACAACGAAACAAGCGGCGACGAGGAGCCACCCATTGGGGTCAAGGTGACGAAGTCTCACGCTCCGCACCATCCGACGCTCAGGCAGACCCCCGCATCCCGTGGCCGGCTGACCGATTGGGCAACGACGGGAGAAGTCTGGTGAACACCCCTTCGCAAGGCCGGACACCGGCAGGTCGGCGTTCCGCGAAACGATAAGTCACCGTGAAACAAGGGCAGGCGGTGCATCAAGACTACCATCGCAACAGGGACGAATGCGAACTGACAGGGCTGGATAGGGTGGCGGCTCGATCGGCGGTCGAACCCCGAACCGGGCCGGAATTGGCAGCCACAATCATACGCCTATCGCGGCCCTTCGTGCACATGGCAGGTGCTCTGCGGAAGGTCGGTGGCACAACCGCGACCGGAGGACCGTCAATGCGCCGAAGAGAACGCCAGGCTCACCTCTTGGCGGTGCCCCCGCCCGATGTGTCCGCCCCGGCTCGTCTGCCCGGTGTCCCTTTCTCTTGCGGTACCGCAGCGCCTCAGTGACGAGAGGCGTATCGAGGAGGTCGGCGCCGTCGAGGGCGACAATCGTGCCGGCCTCTCACTCCCGGAGTACCTCGATGATCCGCTCCTCCGTCTACCGCTTGTGCACCATGCTGAGTCCTCCTCCGTCTCGTCAGTCTATCAGAGGACTCCATCCGAAACTGGTACTGATTTTGGGGGGAAGGT
>JALNYR010000042.1:0-17051 GCA_023229725.1 Dehalococcoidia bacterium
CACGATGACCCGGCTCGTGGCCGCGCTGGAGCACGACTTCGAGGGATACGAGGACGTGCGCACCATGCTGCTGCATGAGGCGCCCAAGTTCGGCAACGACGACGACTACGTCGATACCATCACGCGGGACGCCGTCCAGCACGGCAACAGGGAGGTCATGCGCTACCGCAACATCTTCGGCGGCCAGGCGCAATCGGGCATCATCGCGGTGACCGCGGGCATCCCGTTCGGCGGCGTCGTCGGCGCACTGCCCAGCGGACGGAGGGCCGGCCAGCCGCTGGCCGACAACTCCTCGCCCTATCCGGGCAACGACCGCTTCGGCCCGACCGCCATCGCTCGCTCCGTCGCCAGGCTCGATGCGGCCGAGCTGCGAAACGGCACGCTGCTCAACTTGCGGCTGAGCCCGCAGTCCACCGCCGGTCCGGACGGTCTGCACAAGATGGCCGCTTTCGTCCGCGGCCTGTGCGATGTCGGCTGCTGGCACGCGCAGTTCAACGTGGTGGACACGCGGACTCTGCGCGCGGCACAGGAGCACCCGGAGGAGTACACGGACCTGCTCGTGAGGGTAGCCGGGTACAGCGCCTACTTCACCCAGCTTCACCGCGACGTCCAGGAGGATATCATCCGGCGCACGGAGCACGGCCTGTAGATGTCGAGCGGCGTCGTCTTCGACATCCAGAGGTACTCTCTGCAGGACGGGCCAGGACTGCGCACCCTCGTGTTCCTGAAAGGGTGCCCGCTGCGCTGCCTGTGGTGCTCGAATCCGGAGTCGCAGCGTCCCGAGCCACAGCTGCTCTACGAAGGCGACCGCTGCACGCTGTGTCTCACGTGTGTGCCCGTTTGCCCGTCAGGCTCACTCACCAGTGCCGGCAAGGGGGCGCTGTCGTACGACCTGACCCGCTGCACCTGCTGCGGAGCGTGCGTGCAGGCTTGTCCGAACGGGGCGAGACGAGTCTGCGGAGAACGCATGACGGTGGAGCGTGTGCTTGCCGTCGTGCTCCGCGACGCGCCATTCTACCGCCGCTCGGGCGGAGGAGTGACGCTGGGCGGCGGAGAGCCGACCGGTCAGCCCGAGTTCGCACGGTCACTGCTTGAAGCCTGCAGAAGACACGACCTCGACACCGCCATGGAGACCTGCGGGTACGCCGAGACCAGATCGTTCCTCTCAATTGCCGAAGCCGCCGACCACGTTTTCTTCGACGTGAAGCACATGGACAGAGCGCGCCACGTCGAACTCACAGGTGTCCCGAATGAGCTCATTCTCGATAATCTCCGGGCGCTGCTGCACGTGCACCACGATGTCACCGTGCGCTATCCTCTCGTGCCCGGGTGCAACGACAGCGGCGATGACCTGCGCGCCTTTGCCCACTATCTGCTCGGGCTGCCGCGTCTGCCGCGCGTCGAGATGGTTCCCTACCATCGATTCGGAGAGCACAAGTACCGGCTACTCGGCAGGACGTACGCGCTCGAAGGCACACCAGCCTGCCCGGAACAGGATGCCGCCAACGCCTGCGTCACCCTCGCGCAGCACGGCATAGGCTGCTCGGCACTCGTCCACTGACGCTCTGCAGGCGTTTCGAAGCTCCTGACGCGTACCGCCGGCTCCAGCCCGGCCTACTTGAGGGACCGGTCGTCCAGCCCCACGCCCTTCGAGATGACTTTCCGCCAGGCGGCCTTGATGCCCGCACCGTCGGTCGCCGCAAGCAGCAGCGCCGAGTGCTCAGCCTCTTCGCCGGAGAACGCGTCGATGTGCTTGCACACGTCGGTCAGGCGATTGGCGGGGAATTTGCACGCGCCGTTCTCATCCATGTGCACGATGTCACCGGGCGCGACTGCCATGCCCGCCACCTCCACGGGTACGTTGAAGGCGCGCAGCGCCAGACTGCCGTGGCCGGACGTCACCCCACGCGCAATGTGCTGGATGCCGAGCTTCCGGATCTCGTCGACGTCGCGCACCGGGCTATTGGTCAGGAGTCCGACGGCCCCGCACGACTTGTAGAGCGAACCTGACTGGCCACCGAAGATGCCGGCACGGCACATCACTTCCGGAGGGAATTGAGCTTCGCAGACCACAATGGATGGCTTCGGCGCCGCAAGCAGGAAGTCGACGAAGTCGAGGTAGGACACAGCCGGGCGGGAGGGGTCATCCAGGCCGAAGACTATCGTGACGGCGTGCCCGATGGCCGGCCCCAACTCGGGCAGCAGGCACGTGAGTGAGTCGTCGGTGTACCATTTCCCGTACCAGGGGTCGTAGAGCCCCAGGCAATGCGGATGCTGGGGATACGAGGCAACCACATTGCCGACGCTGGGCGTGTTGAAGCGGCGGAGCTTCTCGAACATCGCCTGTTCCGACATCGTCTTCATGGGTCCTGTCACCTCCTCGACAATGCCGCCACGGGTCGCAGCGTGGCGATTATACGCGGCCGGCGAGTTGTCGTACACAGGCCGCTCGTACTACAATGCTCTGCCGCGGCACGCAGAGCGCCCGGCGGCGAACAATCGTGCTCGCAATGAGTAGCCTTCCTCCGACGGCGCCGCACCCGGAACGACGAGCGACATCCCGTCCTCGTGCCTGTGGGAAGACAGCACCGAACCCAAGCGCCTCCAAGTGCGCCCCCGTCCTCGAAGGCAGCGCTGCCGGCACGACGCACAGCACCGTCCACCGAAAGGAGTCCCGGTGATTGACGAACTGCTGCCAGGCGTGCTCCGTATGCAGGTGCCACTGCCCAAGAGCCCCCTCAAGGCAACGAACTGCTACGTGGTGCTCGACAGCGAGAGGCCGCTCGTCATCGACACGGCCTTCAACCGGCCGGAGTGCCGCGATGCGTTTCTGGGCCTGCTCGAAGAAGCCGGATTGCGTCCCGACGCCGTCGACTTCTTCGTCACGCACCTGCATGCCGACCACCTTGGCCTCGCTTCGTCGTTCGCGCGCAACGGCACTATCATCTACTTCAACGAGCCCGACCTTCCTCTGGCGCGGCCGTCGGACGCCTACTGGGCATGGATGGGCAGCGTCTACGAGTCTCACGGGCTGCCCCTCAGCGTGTCGCACGAGGCGATGGAGAAGCATCCCGGTCGAATCTACGGACCGGAGAGGGACTTCCCGTACACCGTCGTGCACGACGGACAGAAACTCAAGAAGGGATCGTATACCCTGCGTTGCGTGCAGACTCCCGGGCACACGCCCGGTCACATGTGCCTCCTCATTGAAGAGGCGAACGTCCTGTTCTGCGGTGACCACATCCTTGGCGACATCACCCCGAACATCACGATGTGGGTCGATATGAAGGACCCGCTCGGCTCCTACATCACCAGTCTGGACATGACGTCCCGCCTTGGCCTGAGCCGTGCGTTCACGGGACACCGGTCAGCGGTCGACAACGTCGCGAAACGCATCGGCGAGTTGAAGGAACATCACGCGCGCAGGCTGCAGGAGGTGCTGGCCGCGCTTGCGGACGGAGAGAAGGATGCCGCCACGGTCACGCCGCGCATCTCGTGGGACCTGCGCTACGAGAAGTGGGACGACGTCCACCCGGTGCAGAAGCTGTTCGCGACAGGGGAAGCCATCGCCCATCTCCAGTACCTGGAGGCTCGAGGCTCCATTGCCAGCAGGGCGCACAACGGCCGGATACTGTACCGGCTGCCCGGCGCCTAGTTGAAGGAATGCGCGAGTCTCGTCATTGAGGTCATCGCGCTCTCCTTCGTCTGGAGAGCGCCGGCGATGCGACCGGCATGGCGCGCAACGACCGGACACAATGCGCCGCCTTGCCGGCGCCTACTTGAACGCGCAGGTGCAGGTTTCGACGCTCATGCTCACGATGCCGCTGGCAACGTTACCGTGGATGTCAGTAACGTCAACAACTATTGCCGCCGAACCTCTGCCGTCGAAGGCGTCCCATCTTGCCGTCGCACCATCGGTCGTCAACGTACCCTTGTCGGCGGTCCATCGGTAGGTGAACGGCCCGTCGCCATCCACGACGACGCACTCGATGCTGCAGGAGCGGCCCCGGAAGATCTTCCACCCGTATTCCGACTGCTTCAACAGATCCGTGTCGACGCCCGTGACCACGAACTTGCCGATCGTCGGCGGCTGGCTCAGTGTGACACTGATGGGAATGCCGCGTCTCGCCTCGCCCCCGTAGGCGTCTCGTACGTACACCGTAATCCAGTACGAGCCTTGCGCCGCAGGGGCAGACCATACGATGGAACGCCCCTGTCCGAACGTCTCACCGCCGGTTGTCACCCACTCGTACGATACCTCGTCGCCATCGGCGTCCGTGGCAGCACAGGACACGTAGGTAGATGAGCCGGGGATTATCCAGTCGGAGAAGGCCGACAACGAGGCAATCTCCGGAGCGTAATTCGTCTTGACGCGAAGCGACGTGGACGACTCCGCCACACCACCGCGACCGTCGTCGACAGTCACAGATAACTGGAAGAGGCCCTCGGCAGTCGGGGCGCCCCAATCGATAGATGCGCCTTCGCCGAAGACATCGCCCTGGCTGGCTACCCATGTGTAGGTGAGCACGTCGCCATCATCGTCGACAGCCTCGCAGGTGACCTTGCACAAGTCGTACGGCGCTATCCGGTCGGTGGCGGGTGTGAGGTTGACTATTACGGGAGCCCTGTTGGGACCGGAGGTCGTCTCGGTCTGCAGCCCGACCGGGTCGGACACGTCCGAATGGACCGACAGGCGGTCCGAGTTCATCGCGACAACTGCCGCCACGACTCCGACGCATACCAGCCCGACGATGACCGCAGCCTTCCGCTGCGACCCGCCGGACTCATTCTTCTTCTGTGGTTCCTTGCGTGATTCCTTGACCGACTTCGCCAACGCGCCACCCCCGAACCGAGACTGAAGCGCTCGGCAAAGTCTACCACCATCGATGCAGGTGCGCTAACGTCCGTTCCTCGCAGCGCCTCGTCCGTAGGCCGTCCGACGGCCCCACGTACGCATCGTTCGAGCGGCGACCCTCGCGCTAGATATGGTACAGTAGGACACGGCAAGCCAGGTCACTCCGGACTCGGACCGGCCGCGGAGGACCTGGGGACATGGCATCGCAGGAGGAGAGAATGGCGCTCAAGACGCCCGAGCAGTTCGAAGAAAGCCTCAAGTCGCTCAAGCCGCGCGTGTTCATGAACGGGAAACGTGTCGAGAGCGTGCTGGACAACCCTAACACGCGCACCGTCATCGAAGCCAACAAGGCCAGCTACGCCTGGGCGCTCGACCCGGCCAGCCGGGACATCATGACAGCCTACTCCCCGCTCATCAACGATACCGTCAACCGGTACACGTACGTGTGCCGCAACCAGGACGACCTCATCCGGAAGGCCCAGGCCGGGACGTTCACGTCGGAGAACCTCGGGACGTGCATCTACCGCTGCGTGGGACTGGACTGCTTCCATTCTCTGTGGAGTACCACGTGGGAGATGGACCGCGACCTTGGCACGACCTACCACCCGCGGTTCCTGGAGTACCTGAAATGGGCGCAGACCAACGACCTGTCGGTCGCCGGGGCGCTCACCGAGCCGCGGGGGCAGCGCAACAAGCGCGCCCTCAAGTGGCCTGACCCCTACCTGTCGGTGAAGGTAGTCGACAAGAACGACAAGGGCATCATCGTTCGCGGGGCCAAGATAAACATCAGCGGTGGGTTTGCCAGCCACGAGATACTGGTTCTGCCCCAGTCGGCGCACTCAGAGGGAGAGGCGGACTACGCCGTCGCCTTCGCTACACCTCCAGATGCACCGGGCATCACGTTCGTGTGCCAGTATTCGCCGTTCTCGGCCGAGAGGGAACAGTCCGACAGCATCGAGGAGCTCGGGAACCCCTTGTTCGGACAGCGCGAAACCTCGATGGTCATATTCGAGGACGTGTTTGTGCCATGGGAGCGCGTGTTCCATTGCGGCGAGTACCCGTACTCGGTCAAGCTGGTGACTCGCTTCGCGCGGATGCACCGCATGACCTGCGGCGGCACGTGCAAAGTCGGCTTCATGAACCAGATTATCGGCAGCGCGAAGCTCATCCAGGAGTACAAGGGGCTGCAGAACGTTCCTCACATCAACGAGGAGTTGGCGGAGATGGTCTCGCTGCGGGAAACGTGCCGAGCCTGCGGCGTGG
Source organism: Dehalococcoidia bacterium (assembly GCA_023229725.1). GTDB lineage: Bacteria > Chloroflexota > Dehalococcoidia > GIF9 > AB-539-J10 > SKVJ01. The sequence goes on from JALNYR010000042.1 coordinate 6,119, forward strand.
CCGCGGCGTACCAGGGTTCGGAGGAGCCCGTTGGTTCCGGCGTGTTCCTCCCCGACGAGCTGATGGGCAATGTCGCCAAGCTGAACGTCTGCAACGCGTTCTGGCGCGTGATGGCGCTTGCCGGCGACATCGGCGGCGGGCTGATCGTCACGCTGCCATCGCTCAAGGAGCTTCAGAACCCGGAGACGAAGGCGTACGTAGAAGAGTTCTACAGCTTTGGCGGCGACGAGCCGGCGGAGAACGTCATGAAGGTGCACAAGCACCTCCAGAACTGGACCGCCGGGATGCACGGCGTCGGCACATGGCACGGCGCAGGCCCCGTTCAAGCCCAGAAGATCATGCTGCAGCGCGTCATCGACTACACACACGAGACGGACCTCGTGAAGAAGACACTCAAGCTCAAGCCGAAACCCGGCGACACGAAGGACAACGGCGAGGGTGCGGCCGGCGGCGACGACGCGTAGCTCCCGCGCGCGACGCATGACTGCCGGAGACGGAGGTCTGGCATGGAGCAGGATTTCGAGGAGCGGAATCGAACGCCGGGCGGGGCGACCTACGACCTGACGTTGCCGGCAGTTCAGGCGACGGCGGGAACGACACGCCTCCTCACACGAAACGCGAAAAGGCTCGAGGTGAAGTTCCCCCCGGGCACGCGGGACGGCCAGGTCGTGCGGTTGTCGAATGCACTCCGGATCACCGACGCCGCTGATGGCGACATCCTCATCCGGGTACATGTGGCGCCATCCCCGGAGTCGGGGGGCATACAGGTCGTCACCGACGCCACATTCGAGGCCGAAGTGCTCAAGGCATCGCTTCCCGTGTTCGTAGACTTCTGGGCGCCGTGGTGCGGTCCGTGCCGGGCACTTGCACCGGTGACCGAACACCTCGCGGCCGAGTACGCCGGCAGGTGCAAGTTCTGCAAGTTGAACGTGGACGAGAACCCGCTCGCGTCCAGGAAGTACCAGGTCGCCAGCATCCCCACCGTGCTGTTCTTCAAGCAGGGGAGGATTGCCGACGTGAGCGTCGGCGCGGCGCCCGAACGGCAACTGCGAGACCGAATAGAGGCAGTGCTGTCGCGCCCCTGAGCGTTCGCGGCGGTCGGCGGTGCAGGGCCGCCATCGGGAAGTCGGGAGCATAGACCGAGGTGACAGAGATGGCAACGAAGAAGTACGACGTCGTAGTCATTGGTTCCGGCTCAGGCATGTTCGTCGTGTACGAATCCGTCTTTCGCGGCCTGTCCACGGCCCTGGTAGACAAGGGCCCGCTTGGCGGAACCTGCCCCAACCTGGGATGCATCCCATCGAAGATGCTCATGTTTCCTGCCGACAGAGTCGTCGAGGTGCAGGAGGCGGAGAAGCTCGGCATCCAGGCAAAGGTGACCGGCATCGACTTTGCCCTCATCATGGAACGCATGCGCCGCAGCATCGAAGAGGCGCAGCGGCAGATGAAGGAGTCCTTTGCGCAGTTGCGCGGCCTCGACTTCTACGAGGCCGAGGGTCGTTTCGTGGGAGACCACGAGATGGAGACCGCCGGAACCCGCATCCGGGGAGAGCACTTCTTCATCGCCACTGGTTCACGACCTCACATCCCCTCCATACCCGGACTCGAGACCGTGGACTACCTCACCACCGAGACGCTGCTGCAGCTCACGAGTTGCCCCCGCAGTATGGCCATCATCGGAGGAGGCTACATCGGCGTCGAGTACGCCCACTTCTTCGCAGCCATGGGGACGTCAGTCACACTGATAGAGGCCGCAGAGCGACTGGTGCCCGGCGAGGAACCCGAGGTCGCCGCCCTGCTGAAACATGCCCTGCGCAAGCGGATGCAGGTCCTCACCGATATCGTCATTGAGCAGATCATCCGCGGGCCACGGGACATCCGCCTGCTGGTGAAGGAGCGGCGCTCCGGAGCGCGCTTCGCGGTGACGGTTGACACCGTTATGGTGGCCACGGGGCGCAGGTCGAACGCCGACCTGCTGCAGGTCGACCAGACCGGCGTGAAGACCGACGAACGCGGTTTCGTCACGGTGAACGATGCCATGGAGACAAACGTGCCCGGCATCTATGCCGTCGGCGACGCCAATGGCCGCCACATGTTCCGGCACATCGCCAACCTGGAGGCGTCTCTGGCGGCCCGCAACGCCTTCGGAAGAAAGCACGACGCTATGGACTACAGCGCGGCCCCCCATGCCGTCTACTCCTATCCGCAGATAGCCGCGGTTGGTCTCACCACCGAAGAGGCGCGCCAGTCACACCACATCCTCGTGGGCAGGGCGCGCTACATGGAAACGGCAACCGGCGAGGCGATGATGGAGTTCGACGGCTTCGCGAAGGCCATCGTCGACCGCGACACTCGCCACATCCTGGGGTTCCACGTCATCGGCCCCCACGCGCCATCGATCGTCCAGGAGGTCATCAACGCAATGGCCTCCGGCGGCCACGTCGGGGAGATAGAGAAGGGCATACACATCCACCCCGCGCTTCCAGAGCTCGTCCAGGCCGCATTTCGAAACCTCACGTCGGAATAGCGTGTGGGAGAAGGCTCTCGTTGAGGACGGGTTCCGACGGCAGGCAGGCCCTAGGCGCCGTAGAGGCGGGAAGCGATACGGCGGGTGCGGACAAGCGCTTCCCGTATCTGCTCTGTGGACGTAGAGAAACAGAGGCGGAGGTAGCCCTCGCCCTCTGGTCCGAATGCGGTGCCCGGAAGCACCGCCACGCCGCCGTCATCGAGGAGCATGCTTGCCAGCGCGGCGGATGACATGCCGAGCGCGCTCACATTGGGAAACGCGTAGAACGCCCCGTGCGGCACGCGACAACTCATACCGGGAATCGCATTCAAGCCTTCCACCATCAGGTCTCGCCGCTCCTTCAACGCCCGCATCATCTCCATGCTGTCGCTTTGAGGACCGGACAGCGCTTCAAGACCGGCCATCTGCACGAACTGAGGTGTGCACGACACACTGCTGTTGATGAGGCGAACGATCGGACTCACGAGCCATTCGGGTACCACCGCGTAGCCAAGGCGCCAACCGGTCATCGCGTACGTCTTGGAGAAGCCCGTCACGAGCACGGTCCGTTCGTCAAGACCGTCGATAGACATGATGCTCGCGGGAGGTTCTTCATAGTACATGTGGTCGTAGATCTCGTCCGAAAGCACGAGGATATCGCGCTCGACCGCCAGCTGAGCCACCTGCTCAACATCGTCGGAACTCAAAACGCCGCCCGTCGGATTGTGCGGTGAGTTCAGCACGATGAGCCTGGTTTCCGGCGTGACGCGCGCCCGCAGCTCGTCGAGGTCGAAGCGGAAGTCCAGCGATTCCTGGAGCCGAACCGGCACGGCCCGTGCGCCGGCAAAACCGATGGCCGACTGAAAGACCGGGAAGAGAGGCGCGGGATAGATCGCCTCGTCACCGTCGTCGAGCAACGCCAGCAACGCGAAGAAGATGAGAGGCTTCGCCCCGGAGCCAACGATTATCCTCTCGGGCGCGACGCGCACACCTCTGGTGCGAAGGACTTCGCGCGCAATCTCCTCGCGCAACGCGACGAGGCCCTGGGAGTTGCAGTACCGGGTCATGCCGTCGGCAATCGCCTGGCGGCCCGCTTCACGGATGTTGAGGGGAGTGTCGAAGCATGGCTCACCGATCTCAAGGTGCACCACGTTCATGCCGCGCGCCTCGAGCGCCTGTGCGCGCGCCAGGACCACAAAGGCCGAGTCGGCGGACAGCCGGTCGATCTTGCTTGAAACCCGCAGAGACGTAGAAGTCCTTCTCACCGAATGTATGCCTGTGTGATTGCGGCCGGTCTGCGAACAAAGCCGCGGCCCGCCGCAGACCGCGATAAGTCCGCATTGTATCAGTATGGCAAGCGCGCGGGCAACGATGCCTGCGATTCTCTCGCGCTGGCGGGACGCAGCTCGCGTCTGTACAATGGCGGGAGTCGGGACGGGTGAACCGCCCACTTCGGTCGCCGGCCCGGCGCTCGGCTTTCACACTGGAGAGGAGGCAACGATGAGTGTACGAGTGCTCAAACTCAAGGGGACACCGAGGGAGATAGGGCGCCAGCACGGCGAACAGGCCCGGGACCTCGTCAAAGACAACCTGCGCTTCTACATGCGTCTGTGGCAGAACATGGGGGGCGTCAGCAGGGAGAAGATACTGTCTGACGTGGAGCCGTTCGTTCCCTTCATCGAGCAGTACGACGTCGACCTCATCGAGGAGATGCGCGGCGTCGCGGAGGGAGCCGGGGTGGAGTTCCGGGAGATAGCCGCACTCAACGCGCGGACCGAGCTGACGTTCGCGTGCCTGCCAAACACGCTCAAAGAATCATCGTGCGGCGGCTGCACCTCATTCGGACTGCTGCCTGAGGTGACTGAGCAGGGGCATCTCATTATCGGGCAGAACTGGGACTGGCGTGCGGAGGCCCGTGATGCGTGCGTCGTTCTCCAGATCACGCAGGACGGCAAACCGAACATCGTCATGCACGCCGAGGCGGGGACAATCGGTCACCGCGGCATCAACTCGGCCGGAATGGGCGTCTGCATCAACTACATCCGCTCCGAAATCGATGCGTTCAGACCGGGCCTGCCGTTCCTCATCAAGCTCAGGGGCGTGCTGAACTCAGCGCGTATGTCCCACGCCCTCAAGATGTTGATGACCTACGTGGGACCAAACAGCATGAACATGATTATCGCCCAGCAGGGCGGCGAGATAGTCGACGTTGAGAACCTGCCCAACGACCTGCTGTTCCTGTATCCGCAGGACGGCATCCTGACGCACTCGAACCATTTCGAGTCTCCGATGCTTCGCGTGCGCGACACCGGCAAGAGCACACTGGCTGACACCATCTATCGGAGCAGACGCCTGCGCAGGCTGCTCGAAGCGCGCCGGGGCCGACTCAACGTGGACACGATACGCGAAGCGCTGACGGACCACTTCAGCGCTCCGGACTCCATCTGCCGGCATCCGGACGAACAGTATCCGCCCATGGACCAGTGGATGACCGTCTCCTCCCTCATCCTGGACCTCACGGAGTTGACGCTCCGCTACACCGAGGGCCCGGCATGCCAGGGACCATACCACGTCGTTCGACTCCCGTAGGACTCCGGAGCAGACAACCAGAGGCGCCGCGGACCAGCTTCCTTCGCGGCGCCTCTGCTGTTTTCGAATGAAAGCGGCATGGCAGTGAGCACGGGAACGATGATGGTATGCTACAATCCACGTTCGGACACATGGCCTACTACCTCGGAATCGATATCGGCTCGGTGCGCGCCAAGCTTTGTCTCATCGATGAGAATGGACGCCCGGTACGCCGGGACACAGAAAAGGTAACCGCCGGGCCGCGAACAGCGGTCAGCGCGCTCATCGGCCGTGTGACCGCCGACATCCCCGCTGGAGACATCATCGCTGCCGGCATTTCCGGCTCGGGCAGCTCCGCCTTTCCCCCTGACCTCGGCTGGGCCAACTGCAGCAACTCTCTGGCCATCGCCTCGGGCGTGCTCTACACCCACCCGGACGCGCGAACAATCATCCAGATCGGCGGACAGTCTTCCCTCATCATCGAACTGGAGGACGGTCTGCGGAAGCCCTGGAGGGTGGAATCGAATCCCCTCTGCGCCGCAGGCACCGGCCGGTTCCTGGAGCAGCAGGCGTACCGGCTCGGCATCAGCATGGACGACTTTGCCTTCCTCGCGCTCAAGTGCGAGGGAGTGGCGCCGCGCATCGCCGCCAGGTGCAGCGTGTTCGCCAAGACTGACCTCATCCATCTCCAGCAGAAGGGCGTCACCGTCGAGCCCATGCTCTACGCGCTCTGTGAGAGCGTCGCCCGGATGGTCGCGTCCTTCAAGAAGGGGCCCTTTGCCACGCCCGTCTACGTCGTGGGTGGCGTGGCGGCCAACGCGGCCATCGTGAAGGCGCTGGAGGACGTCGTCTCCGTGCGGAACGGAAGCCCTGTGACCATCACCGTTCCCGACGGCTTCCTGCACGCGCAGGCTCACGGCAGCGCGCTGCTGGCCATCGGCAAGCGCTCCAACAGCATCACGCTCGACATGCGGGACGAGGCAACGCGGTACTTCCAGATGCCACCGCTCGAGAAGGTCGTGGCGGACACGGCGATGGCAGTGTCTGTCATGACGGAGCCGCGCGAAGCGTATCTTGGCATCGACATCGGCTCGACGAGCACGAAAGCCGTGCTGGTCGACAAGAACGGGAAGGTGCTGACCAAGCACTACCTCATGACCGCAGGACGGCCGGTGCCTGCCGTCAAGGAGCTGTTCGGCAAGCTTCTTGAGAAGGGAGCCGGCAACGCCCGCGTCGCGGGCGTCGGTATCACCGGGTCAGGCCGCTACCTTGTCGGCAGTCTGGTCGGAGCCGACCTCATCAAGAACGAGATTACCGCCCAGACGAGGGCCGCAGCCGAGCTGGATCCTGAGGCGGACATCATCGAGATCGGTGGGCAGGACTCCAAACTGGTCATCAAGCGGAACGGCATCGTCGTCGATTACCAGATGAACAAGGCCTGTGCGGCCGGCACGGGCAGCTTCATTGACGAGCTTGCCGAGATGCTCGGCATCAGGGTGACGGACGGCCAGTTCGCGAAACTGGCGTTTGACGCCCCCTACACAATCGACCTCGGCACCCGCTGTGCTTCATTCATGGCCCAGTCGGTGGCCCGGGCCCAGCAGGAGGACATGCCTCTCGAGATCATCACCGCCAGCCTTGCCATCGGCATCGCCAAGAACTACCTGTCGAAGGTCGTGGAGAACCGGCGGCTGGGGAACAAGGTGATACTCACCGGGGCGGTGTTCTACAACCAGGCCGTCGTCTCCGCCTTCAAACGGGAGCTTCCCGAGCGGCAACTCATCGTGCCGGAGCATAAGGAAATCACCGGCGCCATCGGCGCGGCACTTCTGGCGAAGGAGGCGATGGAGGGGCGCCCCTCCGCCTTCAAGGGTTTCCAGAACGTCATCGACGCAGAGGTCTCGCTGTCCACGTTCACGTGCAAGGGGTGCGACAACAACTGCACCATCACGAAGATGCAGGTTCCCGGGGAGACTCCGACCTTCTACGGCAGTCGCTGTGACAAGTACGACGCCGCCGCCGGGCACGCCCGACAGCGTACGGCGTTCGACGACAGAGAGGACCTGCTCTTTGCCCACGCGGACGGCAACGGCGGCACAGGCCCCACGGTGGGCATTCCCAGGGCGTTGCTCGTATACGACTTCGCACCGCTGCTCATCGGTTTCGTGAACGCGCTCGGTGCGCGGCCGGTCGTCACGAGCAGATCGACCGGCGACATCATCGCGAGGTCCACGGAACTGGCCTACACCGATAGCTGCTTCCCGGTCAAGATTCTCCACGGGCACGCCGCCGCGCTCGACCACACGGATTTCATCCTCTATCCATCGGCCATTCGGCTGGGACGGATGGAGGGGGCTGAAAACCAGAAGTACGCGTGCCCGCTGGTGCAGGCTTCACCTTACATAATACGTCAAGCGGTTCAGCTTGGCGACCGTCTGCTCATCCCGACACTGGACTTCAGCAAGGGCGACGAGGACGTCATCGAGAACCTCACCGTGGCAGCCGAGAAGATGGGCTTCAGCAAAGAGCAGGGCAGGACCGCCGCCATAGCCGGACTCAAGGCGATGGAGGAGTTCCGCGCACTGCAGGCAGAGGCGGGCAAGAAGATGCTCGCCCAAGTACGCGAGAGCGGGAAGCTCGGCGTCGTGCTGTTCGCTCGTTCCTACATGGGGCAGGACTCCGGCGCCAACCTCGGCATCGCCGAGAAGCTGGCACAGCTCGGCGTCGTGCCCATTCCCCTGGACTACTTGCCGCTCGAGACGGTCAATCCCAAGGATTACCAGGACCGCCCGTACTGGGCGTACGAGGGCAAGTTCATCGCCGCTGCACGCATCGTCTCCGAGAACCCGCAACTCTACGGCCTCGCGTTGACGAACTTCGGTTGCGGACCGAACTCATTCATGCTGCGCATGGTGCACGACATCATGGGCAGCAAGCCGATGGGGCAGCTTGAGATAGACGAGCACGCCGCGGAGGCGGGCATCGTGACCAGGCTGGAAGCTTACGTCGATACAATCGTGGGCCACGCGAAGTCCGGACAGGTTGCGCTCGTCGAACCCGGTGACATCTACCGCGGCATCGGCGTCCTCTCTCGCTCGGACCGGCAGTTGCTCATACCGTACATGTCTCCCCACGCGGAGATAATCGCTTCCGCGATGAAGGGTTTCGGCATCGATGCGGTGGTGCTGCCGGAACCGGACTCCCGCGTCCTGCAGTATGCCGACAAAGTCACCTCCGGCGTCGAGTGCCTGCCGTTCAGAGTCACGCTGGGTGGCTTCCTCCAGCACTACTACGAGAACGGACACAGCCAGACCCAGGCGGCCGCCTTCATGGCGAGCGCGTATGGCCCGTGCAGGCTCGGCCACTACGCCGGCGAGCAACTCCGCATCTTCAGGGACCTCGGCATCGATATGCCGATGCTGGCAAGCGTGTCGAACAACGGCTACCGGGACATGCAAGTGGGTTCGAAATGGGACCTGCTCATGTTCGTCCAGCGCACATGGAAGGCATGCGTGGCCGTCGACGTGCTGCAGAAGATGGTATGGCGCTCGCGGCCATACGAGATGCAGCAGGGAAGCGCCGACCGCATCTTCCGCCGCTGCGTGGACGATATGAGGCAGAGGCTGGAGGAGAACCGCCCGTACAGGGACCTCCTGAAGCAGGCGACGGACGAGTTCCGACGCATTATCGACCCGGCGCTCCCGCGCAGGCCGCTGGTGGGCATCAATGGAGAGATATTCCTGCGGTCCAACGACTTCTCGAACGCCAACCTCGTCAGGTGTTGTGAGGCCGCGGGGCTAGAGGTCATCGTGTCGCCCATGGCCGAATGGATGAAGTATGTGGCGAGGCGAAACGTCGAGGACGCCATCCGTGACCGCAACGTGCGCAAGACGGTCATCAACTACACCATGGAGAAGTTCCAGGAGCAGACCGAACGGTCCATCGAGGGGTTGTGTGGCGGTTTCGTCGAGGCGGACCCGCCGACGCAGCACCTGCTGCACTACTCGCGCCAGTGGCTCTCGTCGAAGTGCGGCAGCGAGGCCGTGCTCAGCATCGGGAGCGGCGTGGAGTGGATGGAGAATCCGCACTTCGCCGGCGTCATATCCGTCATGCCGCACGGCTGCATGCCCGGAGGCATCGTAGCCGCCATGTCCGAGAAGTTCAGTGCGACCTATCAGAAGCCGTGGATCAACGTAACGTTCGATGGGATAATGGAGTCAGCCAACCTGACGCGCATCCAGAACTTCGCGGAAATCATCCGCTTCGTTCGACAGACCGACGAAGGCGTCCGGCCGAACGAGTTGCGCACGCCGGCCTCAGTCGCCTAGTCGGCAATCGCGCTGACCGCGCTCGCGAGACGCGCGGGCGTCAGGATAGTCCCCCGCCACATCATCCGGAACCGGGCAGGGGAAGGAGTCGCAACACATGCGAGCCGAGATAGTCTGCGTCGGCAGCGAACTGCTGCTCGGCGACATCGTGGACACCCACACCCAGTATCTGGCGCGGCGCCTCTCCTCCATCGGCATCGACCTCCACCACAGCACGGCGGTGGGCGACAACCTCGCTCGCGTCGTGGACTGCCTGAGACATGCGACAGGGCGCTCGGACCTCGTGCTGACAACGGGAGGACTCGGGCCGACCGACGATGACCTGACTCGTGAGGCCATCGCCGAGCTGTTCGGGGAAACGCCGACCGTGGACCCGGTTCTGGCCGACGGCCTTCGGACCTTCTTCGAGCTCCGCAAGGTCCCGATGACCACCAACAACCTCAAGCAAGCCTGGCTCATCCCGTCGGCGCACGCCATAACCAACGACCGCGGCACGGCGCCTGGCTGGTGGGTGACGAAGCTGGGGAAGACCATCATCGCGATGCCGGGTCCTCCCGGCGAGATGCACCACATGTGGGAGCACGAGATTGAACCCCGTCTCGCCACGGGAGAGGCGGTTATCAGGTCCCGCACCCTCAAGCTGTTCAACATCTCCGAGTCGCGGGTGGACGAACTGCTCAAGCCCCTCACCCCCGCGGCGAACCCGACCACGGCCATCTATGCGAAGCAGGACGGCATCCAGGTCCGGATTACGGCGAAGGCGCCAAACGATGCTGCAGCGATGAGTGCCATCGCCGTCACAGAGAAGGAAACGCGCCGCATCCTGGGAGACGTCGTCTGGGGCGTCGACGACGACACGCTCGACTCGGTCGCCGTGTCACTGCTGAACGCGCGCGTCGCCACGGTCGCCATCGGCGAATCCGTCACGGCCGGGCTGCTCACATCGATGCTCGCCGGCAACGACCGCAGTGCGGCGTGCTTCCGAGGCGGGCTCGTCGTGCCCGACAGCGAGGGTGTGGAACAGCGCGCCCCGGACCTGGCGCGACTGGCGCTGAAACGGTTCCCGGCGGACATCGGTATCGGCGTGTCAGGGCACCTCGTTCCCGGCTCGAACCCGGAGATGGATGAGTTCGAGATTGCCATTCTCTGGCCCCGGCGGGGGATAGAGACAGTCGTCACCCAGCGTGCGCGCCACTTCAGAAGGCGGGCGATGGGCGCGTACCATGCGCTTGACGAGCTGCGGAAGCTCCTCTCACTGGAATAGCACGCCGCCCCGGAGGACGCCGAACCGGGGCGTCCTGTCATCAGGCGGGGAGGAAGCGCCGTCTTCGACGGAAGTCGGCGGTCGACGGTGCAGCGTCGGAGACTGCCAAACGTGAGGCGCGCCCGCGGGACGACGGCGACATAACACTTGCAGCCGTTACGTACACCGACCGTGCTCGTGTTGCACCGCGTTTGGCGGCCGGTGTATCATACGTTTCCCGAAGCCCCCAGCCCTCCACCATGCGGCGCACGGGGGCCCGTAGCTCAG
>JALNYR010000042.1:17061-17945 GCA_023229725.1 Dehalococcoidia bacterium
TATCATACGTTTCCCGAATCCCCTTGGCCCTTCCTGATTGGGTGCACGGGGGCCCGTAGCTCAGCGGTAAGAGCGACCGGCTCATAACCGGTTGGTCGCAGGTTCGAACCCTGCCGGGCCCACCGAAGCCAGGCTCCGTGTCGCCACTTCTACAGCGGCGAAGGCCGCCTAACGGTACCGAGACTCCGCAACCTCCGCGCCCACCACACACTATTCAAGGTCAGCGCCATCGTCCGGCAGGCGACTGTCGTGGTGCGTCTCGGCCCTATGCCTTCGAGCGGGGATGATATTGCCGGTGCGTCTCCTCAGCGTAACGATCGGAGGTGTGAACGTAGCGCGTGGTAGTCTCGAGCGATTCGTGGCCGAGCAGTATCTGCAGCGCAGCCGGGTTGGCGCCAGCCTCGGCCAGATATGTGGCGAAGCCGTGCCGGAGCGAATGCGCCGAGGTCGGCACATTGATGCGCAGCTTCTCCCGATAGTGCTTGATGCGCTCCTGCACGTAGTTGGTCGAGATGCGGCGGCGAGGGTCGTTCACGTTCCTGCCGGCATACGGCACGAACAACGCCGGCGCATTGTCGGTCCGCGTCGCCAGGTAGGCATCGAGGTGCGTCCGGGCCCGGTCAGTCAGGTACACGAACCGCTGTTTCCGGCCCTTGCCCGTGATGAAGATGCGTCCCGAACCGTCTATCTGCACACGCCTCAGGTTGCACAGCTCTGAGATACGCATGCCCGTGGAGAGCAATACCTCAAGCATGGCCCGGTTTCGCAGGGCAATCTTCGGGTCCGCCTCGAACCCGGTCGGGGACTCAACCAGGGCAGTCAGCGCGTCGAGCTCGGCGACCTGCGGGTGCTTCCTGGTCGTCTTGGACATATCGACAGCATCC
>JALNYR010000221.1 GCA_023229725.1 Dehalococcoidia bacterium
GGGCAGAATGCGAGGATCGTCGCGCCCGACCTTCTCACCACCGATGTACAGGTTGGGCCGCATCTTGGCAAGGCCGGCCCGGTACTGTTCTGGGGTTCTCATCTGATTGCTTCCTCCTGCATGAGTTGACTGTTCGCTACGAGTCACGCACGCACCGGGCCAGCGGGATTGGATATCGACGGAAGGCTGACTGGCAGTGACATGAACGCGGTGCGCACGCACGCGTAGTCTATCACCGCGACGAAGCGCCGTTCAACCGAAGCGTGTGGCCATGGCGGCGCCGGGAAGAGGAACGGCGGGGCGCCTCCTGAAGAGCGCCCCGCCGCGGATTCCGACAAGCGAACGTCGCGGTTCCGGGCCGCCAGGAGATGCCCGGCAACCACATGATGATGTCGGGGAATATGGTGCACAGGAACAGGCCCACGACGATGAGCGCCACGAAGGGTATGACACCTCGAATGATGTCAGTCATCGTGACCCCAAGTTCCGGTGCAGCCGTCCCCCTGCAGACAAAGATTGCCACCGCAAAGGGTGGCGTCATGAAGGACATCTGCAGGTTGACGCAAATCATCATGCCGAACCAGAGGGGATCGAAACCCAGCGCAGGACCGATGGGGGCGAGAATAGGCACCATTATGAACACAATGCCGATCCAGTCGATGAACATGCCGAGCATGAACACGACAATCATCACCATGAGGAACGCTCCCCAGCGTCCTCCCGGTGCAGCAAGGATTACGCGGGAAACCACATCGGCGCAACCCACGCTGATGAAGACACCGACGAAGGCGAACGACAGACACCCGATAAGCAGGACGAATGCCGCGACACGCATCGTATCAAGTGCGGTACCTGCAAGCATCTTCCAGGAGAACTTGCGGTACAGGATGGCGAGGACCACTGCGGCAAATGCACCGACCGACGCGGCCTCGGTTGGAGGCGCGATGCCGAAGAAGATCGTGCCGAGCACCGAGACAATCAGCAGCAGGGGCGGCACGAGAGAGTAGAGGAGCATCTTCGACTTCACGAGGAACGGGACGTTGCGGTCCTCCTTGGGCACGGCGGGTCCGAGCGCGGGATTCAGCCCGCACCGGATGGCGACATACGCGCTGTACAAGACGGACAGCAACAGCCCGGGGAAGATGGCAGCCATGAACAACTTGCCCACCGAGACCTGCGCCATGGGGCCGTAGATGACCAGCATGACGCTTGGCGGGATGAGGATGCCGAGCGTGCCGCCGGCACACACGCAGCCGGTCGCGATAGCCTTGTCATAGCCACGCTTCAACATGGGATTGAGGGCGATGAGCGTCAGCATGGTGACGGACGCCGTGATGACGCCCAGACACGCTGCCAGGATAGTACCGAAAATGAGAGTGCTGACGGCAAGACCCCCGCGGAAGCCGCCGAGCCACAGGTACAGTGCGTCAAACAGCCCGTCGGCTATCCCCGACTTCTGCAACACCACCCCCATGAAGGTGAACAGAGGGACCGCGAGCAGAGGGTAGTTCAATGACAGAGAATAGAGCCGGCCATACAGAATCTCAAAAGCCTGGGGGCCAAGCAGGAAGTACCCCACAATCAGGCCGACGCTGCCAACAACGAAAGCCAGGGGAAAGCCGGTCAGAACCCCGACAAAGATGCCGCCTATCATGATCAGGGTAATGGCTTCAATGCTCAGGTTAGTCAATGGCGGTCCCCTTTACCGCGAAGTGTGCATCACGCACGAACTTCGCGACGCCCTGCAGCAACAGCAGGCAGATGCCGATAGCCAGGATGACACGGAACGGCCACTGAGGCGCGTACCAGTAGCTCTCCATCATCACCAGACCGCGAGAATAGGCGCGCCATGCCCAGAATATGGACCGTTCCGCCATCAGTCCCATCAGTGGGAAGAAGAGGATGAGCGCCAGTATGGAGTCAGCGATGGCCTGCCCGCGCACCGAGAGACGACTGAAGAAGACGTCCACTCGTATGTGCGACTTGTGCAGGTGGGCGTACGCCCATCCCAGAGCATAGGTAGCTCCTCCCAGCATACTGCACGTCTCGTACGCCCAGACGGTCGGCGAGTTGAACACGTAGCGCATCGTAACTTCAAACACGCCGACGAGGATGAGCGCCACGCAGAACCACCGTCCCGCGGAACCCGTTTTCTCGCTGATAGTATCGATTGTCTTGAGAACACGTTTCATATCTCTCACGCATTCCGCCGTCGCCCCGGGAGGCCCGGGGCGACGGCTCATTTCAGTCAGGCAAGGAGTGTCTATGCTTGCGGGGTGCTCAAGGCAGCGAACGTGATCCAGTCAGCAAGGAACGCGCGCTGCGACGCAAGTATCTCCTTATAGAGCGGAGATGCACTGGCGGCCTTCTCGTCGTAGAACGCCTTGGCTACCTTGGTGATCTCAGCTTCGATGTCCTTCGGCAGGTGGTACTGGACAGTCCCGTAGGCCTTGAACTTGCCGTAGGCCTCGAGCACGGTGGCATCGATTGTGGTCTGGTGTTGTCGAGTGGTCGACTGGCAGCAGTTCTCAATGATGGCCTTGAGGTCCGGAGTGAGCTTCTCGTACTTGCTCTTCTTCAGGTAGAAGACCAGCGGGTCAGACGGCGCCCGGGTCGAGGACATCGCCTGGTACTTGGCGACCTCCTGGAAGCCCATGGGCCAGTCCACCGCAGGGTTCGAATACTCAAAGGCATCGATGACGCCGCGCTGCATGGCTTCGTACAGTTCGCCGCCGGGCATGAAGACGACCGAGGCGCCCATGCGCGTCAGGATCTCGCCGCCATCACCGGCGGTGCGTATCTTGAGGCCCTTGATATCGGCGAGCGACTTCAGTTGCGCCTTGGAGTGACACCATGTCTCCGCGGGCTGAGGTGTGACACCACGTATCGCGATGACATCGTAGCCTTCGACCATCCGGTTGACGAAGTCAGTGCCCCAAGCGTCAAACCAGATCGGCACGCCGTCAGCGGGTATTCCCGTCGGCCGAGCGCTGAACAGCCCCGCCTCGGGCCATTTGTCCAGGTTGTACATCGTGCACGTGAAGGTACCGTCGACAGTGCCGAGGTCGATGGCGTCCATCTCCTTGGTCGCCGGGACGATGGAGCCACCGGTGAACGGCGTGAAGACGAGTCTGCCGCCGCTTGCGGCCGTGACGTTGTCGCACAGCTTCGAGCCCCAGACGTGAGCCGGATTCGCGGCGTCAAACGACGTCTGAATCTTGAACTCTACCTTCTGGGCGGCTGGCTGGG
>JALNYR010000222.1 GCA_023229725.1 Dehalococcoidia bacterium
AGAGTCAAGCTCGTACAGTCGATCCAGCATCATCGCGGCGTGGTCGCGCGAGGTGATCGGGCAGAAGCATCCGACCATGAACTTCGGATTGCCGTCTCTGTCTACCCACCATGTGAATGGTCCTCGCGTGTCCCGTTCCCACCCCATCCTCTCTGCGCAGATGGCGTTGGCCCTGGCGGGGTCCGACGCGCAGAGAGCCACCCACTCGTTGTACTGGATCACGTCTCCCCTCCCTTCTCGCGCTCGAAGAGTGCGGACTCGTCCCGAGTAAAGCCCTTGACCTCGGCCCAATACTCCAAGGCGAATGCGTGCCCACAGAAGCGGCACTTCGCCCGACGTAGAGAGTGATAGGGCATGTCCGTCGCAACGGGGATCGAAAGCAGTTTGTCGCACTTCGGGCAGGCCACCACTACGGAAGCGTTCATGTCTTCTTCTCCTCCTTGACCTTCACGCAGCGGACGCGGAGCGTTTTATCAAACGGGCATGTCTCTCGTGAAGGAAAGCCGTTTCCGCCACGACATGCGAAGATCATGTCGTGATCGAGTCTGTGTTCACACTCCCACCGCATTGCTCGGCACCTCGGATCGTCGGCCTTGTTGCAGCGGACTAGCATGGCGGGACCTCCACTCGGGACATGAGCATCAGGGCGCACATGGCAACCGGATTCAGTGCGAAGACGACTACGCCAAGAGCGCGCATCCATGGTCTCGGGGCGCCGATTGCGGCAAGAAGTGCAGACAGAGCGACTAGGCCGATGGCGCTGGCCACGGGCAAAGCCCACCATTGATACAGCGTCATGCCTTGACCTCCTCAGCGCCGGAGAGCCAGGCGCGGAACCGCGTTGCGCCAATCTTGTACGTGAAGGTTCCGCGCGATGGAAGATAGACAACCGATCTCCTCTTGTCCCCCTCAACCCACATGACCTTGCGCACGTCGATAGGGCCACAATTTCCTACGCATAACAGGGAATTCTCGGCCCTATCCAGGGCTTTTACCGCCAAGGCGAGATTGTTACCCGCTCTAATGATCGCATCCGCTCTATTCGCCATTTCGCTCTCCTCCTGGGGATAGCGCCATCTCCAGTCGCGCCATGAGCCCTTTGCGCGGCCTTGTGACTCCCCGCTCGGCGCGAGAGATAGTCACCCAATGCGCCCCCGCGAGTTCCCCCAGCTTCGCCTGTGATAGTTTCGCCTGTGTGCGTTTGATGCGGATTTCTTGGCCGGTCATTCGTCCTCCTCGTCCTCTGCGAACCATACTTCACCGATGGGCTCTTCCTCTTCCTCGTCGTCTTCTTCCTCGTCCACAGCGCACCACTCCATCGCTGTCATTAGAACGTGGTCGTAGTCTCCGCTCATGGCTTCCTGAGAGAACGCGGCAACCTCTTCGTTGGTGTATCCCGCTCGCTTGAGCGCCGTCCTGCACCGTCCGATGATCGCGAAGGCGTTACCATCTTCACCTACGAGCATGACCGCTGGCTTGCGCTTCCCTTCCGGCCTCGTCATTCCTCATCCTCCATCACATTTGCAATGTCCTTTTCTGTCTGCCCCATTTGTATCTTGAATACAGACTTTGCTGCCTGAAACACGGCCTCGTCTTCGATCCAAATGGTAAACCCCACGCCCCCAGGGACGCTGCCGCGAATATATCCTACCCCAGGAAGGCCACCGCGCGCGTCGCAACCGCAAGAGCATGGCCTAAATAGCTCCAAAGCAGTTCCTTGTCCTCCCAAATCTTGCCACGTATCCTCTCTCTTCTTCATTTCTCCTACCTCCCTTGTCGCGCCCTTCTCATGGCGCGGATCTCATCGAGTCCAAACCACATTCCGCTTGAGTACACGCACGGCATCGCATCGTAAACCCGCTCGACAACCCGCAGGGAGTCGATGGATAGCCGCGCCTTCATAACCTCCTTGCCAGTCTTCGGGTCGCGGAGTGAGTATATTCTGGTCACGCTTCCTCCAATGCGCCCCGCGCCATCCCATTGAACATCTCCCCGGCAGCGTCCCCGGCAGCGGCCCAGGCAGCGTCCCTGGCAGCGGCCCAGGCAGCGGCCCCGGCAGCGTCCCTGGCAGCGTCCCTGGCAGCGGCCCTGGCAGCGGCCCCGGCAGCGTCCCTGGCAGCGTCCCAGGCAGCGTCCCTGGCAGCGGCCCTGGCAGCGGCCCCGGCAGCGTCCCTGGCAGCGTCCCAGGCAGCGTCCCCGGCAGCGTCCCCGGCAGCGGCCCTGGCAGCGGCCCAGGCAGCGTCTAGCTGCGCTCTTGTGATCTCGCCGCGTTCGTAGGCGCGCGCGGCCTCGATTGCTTTTCTCGGACGAGCGTCGTTAGGGCGTAACTTCTCGTAGATGTGGAGAACGCCATCTGCTTGTCGGCACGAGAACTCAACCAACACATGCCGCAGATCAACGCTCCGTAGATATGTCCTCGACCTCGCTGCGTACTTGTCGAGCGGGATTCCGTGCGGGATTCCGTGCGGGATAGAGTCGTCGGGGATCTCAACTTCCCATAGGCGTCCGCCGCAAGCGTATTGCAGCGCATCCCAAGGTGTTGGGCTAGCGTGCAAACCGCACTCGCACGGGATCGGCGTCCCGTCAAACGTGTCAGTTCGCCCGACTACTGCTGGCGTCTTCTGGTGTGCGGTTGTTCCGTCGTCGTTGCTGAACCAGTAAGCCTTCACGATTCGCCTCCTTCGATTTCGCCTACGATGGCCTTCGCTTCCTTCTGTTCTCCTTTCGCTCGCGCGATGGCGACGCGGGCGGCCTTCACTTGGTCATCTGTTTCCGGGTTCCAGTATCCGGCATCGCCACTTAGCACAAGTGATACATACAGAGACACCATTCCTTCCAGCGCCTCCAGCATCTCCCGCGCCCCGGTTTCGGTGTCGATGATGTTCGCCCAATCATTCCACACGTCCATGTAGTGCGTGTTCCCTCTCGAAGCCTCAAGGAGCTTTTCAGTTGCCCTTCGCGCTCCTGCCGTTTGGTTGTTGCGATACTGTCCGCTCATGGCATCTCCTCCTTCGCCCGCGTGGGCTTACTGGCTGCTCTTCCCCTGCGACTCCGTGCCGATGGCCGACGAAAGGGAACCAGACACTTCGCGCACAGTAATTCCGCAGTTGGGCAGTCGTCCCGAGGGCTTTAGCTCCCAATCGTACAGGCTGAATTGTAGTCCTTCGCCCGTATCCTCGCGGTGCAGATCATACAGCGCGCAGGGATACACCCCCTCATCGTAACCCCTGTGCTGCTTTACCGATGT
>JALNYR010000043.1:0-5320 GCA_023229725.1 Dehalococcoidia bacterium
CGCAGTAACGGTGTCGGCGTAGCCGCAGGCGTCGCGTACGGTAAGGGTCACGGTGAACGCGCCTTCGACGTCGTAGCTGTGCGTCGGGTTCTGTTCCGTGCTCGTGCCGCCGTCGCCGAAGTCCCACTGCCATTCGACAATCTCGCAGCCGGTCCTCGACTTGTCAGTGAACTGAATCGATTCTCCAGGCTCAACGCGACGCACGGACGCCGAGAAGGCTGCCACAAGGTTGGACGGGTTGCACGTCTGCGTCAGCCACGGCTGGTACTCGACGCCATCCGACACGTCGTCGCCCAGCCCGGCGGGATTAGACAGGTGCGCCGGCCCGGTCGCATCGCCCCACCAGTTGTCGAGTGCGTCAAGCGTCTCGGCGCCATCGTTGAGCAACCCCCAGTTGGAGTTTCCACTGATGTTGTTGTTGTTGATGGTCACCAGCGCAAGCTCCGGGCCGAGGATGTGGATGCCGCCCAGGTTGCCCTCTATCCCATTGCACCCCGAGAGGTCCACCAGGCTGTGCTTGATGTTGCTCTCGATGCCCCAGTTGCCGTTGCCGGTGATGGTGTTGCCCAGGACCCCAGCCTCGCTGTCGAGCAGCGTGTCTTCCACGCCGCAGAGCCACAGCCCGATGTCGCTGTTGCCGGAGATGTCGTTGTCCTGCACGGTGAGCTTGCCGCCGACGCTCATGTACTGCACGTTCACGCCGCAGGTGTTGCCGGAGACGGTGTTGCCCCGTATGACGGCCTCGGCGCCGTCCTGGATGTCGTAGATGTACAGGCCGTCGGAGTTGTTGCCCTCGATCACATTGTCCAGGAGCTCGAGGTAGCTGCCGTATCCGGTACCGGAGGAGCAGTCAAACCCGATGTCTCCGTTGCCGCTGAATGTGTTCTCCTCAACCGTCAGCACACAGCCGTAGTCAACCTCCTGCACGTAGATGCCGTCGCCGACGGCGCCGGTGACGGAGTTCCCGCTGATGACGCCCCGGCTGCCCTCGTAGTACCCGCTGAGGTCGAATCCCTCTGCGTCACCGCCCGTTGCCTCATTGTCCCGCAAGTCCAGAGAGCTGCCGAAGTTGACAGGCGCAACCGCGCAGGCGCTGTCCATGTGGTCCGTGAAGGTATTGCGCAGGACCGCCATCCGGCTCCCGCAACTCACATCGTTGCGCACCAGCAGACCGTACTCGTCGTTCGCCGTGAAAGTGTTGCCTTCGATGAGCGCCTCAGAGCCGGAATAGCAGTCGTAGATGTAGAAGCCATACGGCTGGTTCCGGTTCACCTGGTTATCGAGCAGGGCGAGGTAGCCCCCTGACTCCAGTGCGTCCATGAACACGCCGTAGCCCTGGTTGTCCTCGATGGTGTTCTCCTGCACGGTCAGGGCGGCGCCGTACGTCACGCCCTCCGCGATATGCAGCCCATCGCTACCGTTGCCCGTGATGGTGTTACCGCTGATGAGTCCCTCGCCGCCTTCGTAGATGCCGTAGACGGAGACGCCGTACGACCCGTTGCCGCTTATCGCGTTGTCCAGCAGTGCCAGGTAGCCGCCGTACATCACGTCGTAACTCTCGATGTAGAACCCGCCGTCGTCATTGCCCGTAATCGCATTCTCTTCAACGGTCAGCGATGCACGCTCGCTGGGTCCGGCGTACAAGTAGATGCCGTAGTCTTTGTTTCCGGTGATGGTGTTCTCGCTCATGCTGGCGCGAGACTGCAGGGAGATGTTGTCCCCGTAGATACCCGAGTACTCGTTATCCCGCATCTCATTGTCAACGATGTCCAGCGTGCAACCGCACTGAACCTCGTAGAACTCGAACCCGCTGACGGTGTTGCGACTGATCGTGTTGCCCTGCACCAGTCCGCTGCTGTTATTGGAGACGCTGTAGCAGTACACACCCTCACCGCCATTGTCGGTAATCTCATTGTCGACGATGGCCGCGGAGCTGTGGTTCAGCACAGAGACTGACGAGTCCGAGTACAGGTACACGCCATCCATGCGGTTGCCTGAGACGGTGTTCCTCCTGATGTCGGCGCTGCTGAAATCCTTCACCAGCGTCAGATTGATGCCCCTTGACCCGTTATCGGTGATTGCGTTGTCGAGGATGGACAGTGAGCTGAAGCACCGCACGCCGGCGGCGGACACGTCTATGCCATGGTCCCAGCATCCGGTGACGATGTTGCCCTGAATAGTCACCTGACTCCAGCTCTCCGAATCGACGTAGACTCCTTCTGCGCTGCTGCTTGTGACCGTGAAGCCGGCACCCACATCGCCGAAGACCACCGTGCTCAGCTCGTAGTCCACGTCGAGGCTCACCGTGCCTTCAATCACCGTGACATCCGCGCCGCCGGTGGACTTGACGGTCAGTGAGGCGTCGACGTACAGGTCCTCGCTGTAGGTTCCCGGGCTGACGAGGATGATGTCGCCCGGGTCGGCCGCGTCGATGGCGGCCTGGATGCTTGAGTAGTCTTCGCCGCCGTCGCCCACCGTGAAGGTCGTCGGAGTGGTCACCTCAGGCTGGTACATGGCGCACAGACGCGGCGCGCTGTTGAGCCAGTCGGCGTAGTCAACGTCGTCGGAGACCTCGTCGCCCAGGCCGCCCGCATTGGTCGTGGCCTGATACGGCCCGCTGTCGTCGCCCCACCAGTTCTCCGTGGCGTCGAGCTTATCGCTGCCGTCGTTCAGCAAACCCCAGTCGCTGTTGCCCGCGATGCTGTTCTGGTGGACTCCCACCACCTGGAAGTAGCCGCCGGACACGTAGATGCCGCCCTCGCCCTCACCACCACCATTGCCGGTGACGTGGTTGCCGGACACATCAACCAGCGAACGGTAGATGAACGCGCTGATGCCCCACTCCGTGTTGCCGGAGACGGTGTTGCAGCGCACGGTCGCCTTGGAGTCGGCAAGCGAATCGTCCCAGGAGCCGGTCCACGCGCACACCTGGAGGCCGATGCCCGCGTTGTCCGAGATGGTGTTGCCCAGGACCTTGAGTTCAGAGTTAAGGAAGTAGTCGCCACAGTAGATGCCGGTGCCTGAGAGGCTGCCAGTCACGGTGTTGTCTTCGATGTCCAGGAGGCAGCCATCCGAAACGTAGTCGACGTAGACGCCGTACCCGTTGCCGTCGATGGTGTTGTCCGTGACGACGCACTCGCTGCCGTTGGTCAGGTTGGAGACGTGGATACCCTCGTCGCCGTTGTCATTGATCGTGTTCTCGAACACACCGAGGTAGGCGCCGTAGCTCATCGAGCCAAAGTACAGGCCATAGACGTCGTTGCCGGAGACGGTGTTGTCCTGGACGGTGAAGCGGCTGCCGTACTCGTCCGAACTCTGATCGACATACACGCCGCTGCCGCCGTTCCCGCTGATTGTGTTGCCCTGGAACAGGCACTCGCAGCCGTCGTACACGTCGGAGATGTGCACGCCGCTGTCAAGGTTGTCGCTGATATCGTTGTCGGTCAGCGAGATGTCCGCACCGTCATAGACGCCACCACCAATCTCCAGGCCATACCCGCCGTTGCCCTGGATGTCGTTGTCATCGAGGTAGAGCCGGGCGCCAGCGTGGACATACGAGACGTAGACGCCGTCGTCGTACTCGCCTTCGCCGTTATTCGATATCGTGTTGCCCTCGAGGCGACATTCCGAGAGGTTGTTGATGTCGTTGATGTAGAGGCCGACGCGGTTGCCCAACATCTCATTGTCAAGCAAGTCCAGCCGGCTCCTGTCATTGACGCCGGAGAGGTAGACACCGTAGTCACTGTTGCCGGTAATGGTGTTGTCTTCGACGGTGAGCAGGCTGTCGTACCCGACGTCTCCGTACAGGTACACGCCGTCGCCGTTCCCCGTGATGGTGTTGCCCCGTATGAGCCCCTCGCAGCCGTAGTCCAGAGTCTCGATGTACAGGCCGTCCTCGCCGTTGTCGTTCAGCTCGTTGTCGACCACTGCAAGGTAGGCGCCGTTCTTCACCTCGTAGAGGTTGCAGCCGAACCCCTGGTTTCCGTTAATCGTGTTCCCCTCGATGGTGAGCCGCGCGGCGTCGTCCAGACCTGTGGGAATGTAGATGCCGTCGCTGGAGTTGTTGCTGAGGGTATTGCTCTGGATGCGGCCCTCGCTCAACTCGGACAGGTATTCGACGTAGATACACGATTGCGCGCTGTTGCTTATCTGGTTGTCGATGATGTCCAGTGAGCTGCGGTCGAAAACCCCTTCGACGTGCACACCGCCGTATCCCACCGAGTCAATCGTGTTGCCCTGCACCACCGCATGACTGTCGTCGCCGACGTCCGCGAAGCACACACCGAAATAGGCGCAGTCGGTGATGGTGTTGTCGATGATGTCAACGGAGCTGTGGTACTGCACCGAGTCCGGGTAGAAGTAGATGCCGGACTCCCACGTGGTGTCGATGGTGTTGCCCTCGAACGTGAACTCGCTGAAGTACCGGACCGCGTTGACTTCGACGGCGTCGTTGCAGTTCGTGAACGTATTCCCCTCGATGGTGACCGAGCTCCAGTACTCCACCGTGACGTCGATGCCGTCGTCCGCATCCAACACAGTGAAACCGGCGCCCTCGCCGCCAAAGACAACCGTCTCAGCGTCCGAGAGGGAGATGGTCACGCTGGTGCTGGGATAGTCGAACCAGTCGATGATCGTTTCGGCCGCGCCATCGGAAGAGACGACGGTGAGGGACTTGTCGATGGTGAGGGCCTCCTCATACGTGCCGGGGTGAACGATGATGATGTCGCCCGGAGCCGCGGCATCGATGGCGTCCTGGATGGACTCGCCGCTCGAGACGGCAATCTCAGCTGCGGCGGCGGTTCCCGCCGCAGGCGGAGTCAGCACACCGAGCGACAGCATCAGTGACAGGGTAAGCAAGACTGACACAGCTCTCTGTGCCTTCACCATCTGGAGACCTCCATCTCAAAGCCGCACAACTGCGACACGGTTGGCGGCGGATTCACGACGGGAAAACCGGGCACGATAAAGAAAAGCGCCGCCGGAAGGGCGGGCGCTGCATGCCACAGCAGGCCGGGACCGGATTGCTGCATAACTGGAGTCAGGACTCCTCGATACGACAGGCCGGCCCCCACCTGAGCGGCCGCGTACCAAAGTACAGCCTGCCGCTGCCGAAGTCAATAGCCGGACGAACGGAATCCATCTCCACCGGGAGCGATAGCGCAACGCCACGACCCCTTCGGGTATAGGGGCCGGTCTCAGACCGGCCCGCCGTGCCGGGGCCAGGGGCACAGGAAATACGGGGACACCAGAGCGAAATACGGGGACATGATTCTCCGGATGCGGTGAACGGGGGAACGGATATCGTGTCCCCGCATTTCGC
>JALNYR010000043.1:5330-17818 GCA_023229725.1 Dehalococcoidia bacterium
CGGGGCGGGGGAGGGTGGCATCCGCGCTTCCGTGTAGGGATCGGTCCCCGCACCGACCCGGCGGTGCGGGGCGGTCCGGCTCGTTGCGGGCATCAGCGGGACAGGTCTTCGCGGCAGAGGCCGGTTTCACGCAGGATAGCGGCAACGGTGCCCGGCTTCAATTCGGCGTGTCGGGGGACGACAACGGTGCGGTTGCTGTCACCATGGACGAAGACCATGTGGCTTCCCTTCTGCCTGTCGAGGTGGAAGCCTGCCCGTTCGAGCGCCCCGCCATGTTCTGCCAGGAGAGGCCCGACAGATGGGTCACACCGTGACCTCGCGCTCCTCAACCTGCGGGGCAGACAGGTTTCGCTCCGCCAGGCTCTTCCTGTAAAGGGCAATAGCCTCACGGATATTGGCGACCGCCTGAGTGCGGTCGTCCCCCTCAGAGATGCAGCCCGGCAACGCCGGCACGTAGGCCGTGTATCCGCCGTCGGGCTGGGGTTCGAGGATGATGCGGTACTTCACGTCAACTGCTCCCTGACTCCGCCCATTCTACCGCCGGGCCCGCGGAACGCGCAATCGGAGCCGAGCCGAGTTGCGGCCGGGCGGCGGCCACATCGCCTCCCGTAGCGGCAGGCTCCCATGCCTGCCCCATAGGCGGGCCGGGGCATTATTGCCCCGGGGCATACCCCCCACACCTCCCAGGGCAGTACAGTATGCTGTCCCTCAGACAGCGCCGTCGACCGGCGCAATGAAATGCGTACAGACAACCTCAACAGCCCGCCCGGCATCTCCGTACTGATTGCCGCGCACAACGAGGCCGCGACCATCGAGGCGTGCCTGCGCTCCGTGCTCGCCTGTTCGGTCCCCGACGGATTCGAGATGGTGGTCGTCGACGATGGTAGCACCGACGGCACGCGGGCGGTTGTCGAGAACCTTGCCGGTGAAGATGCGCGTGTGCGTCTCGTGCCGCTGGCCTGGGGCGGAAAGGGGCGTGCGCTGAACGCCGCGGCGCGTTATGCTCGCGGCGCGGTGTACCTCGTTACCGATGCCGATTGCCGGGTGCCGGCATCCTGGCTGACCGGCATGGTCTCCGAGCTGGAACGGACCGACGTGGTCTACGGGACCTGTCGACTCTGGGACGGCCCGGCGGACGGCGGCTGGTGGCCCCGAGTCCTGGAATCGAAGTGGCGCGTCAAGTGGGGTCCCGGAGCGCCGGACATCCTCGCTCCGGTCGGTGCGAGCATGGGGTGCCGGCGAGCCATATGGGAGGACATCGGAGGCTTCGTGGAGAGCGGCTCGGGGGCGGACTCGGACTTCGCCGAGCGTGCCATTGAGCGGGGCTGGCGCGTAACGAACTCGCTCGCCGACCACGCGCGCGTCCTGACACGAGCGCCGGGCACCTACCGGAGCTTCCTGCGTCAGATGCTTCGCTGGCGCAACTGGAGGGGCTGGAGGAACCTTCTCAGCGGCCGCTGGCCCGGATGGAGACGGGCGATGGCGCTGGCATACGCGAGCGGCGTCTCACTCGTATTCGTTGTCTGGACCGTGTGGTGCCTCGTGACCGGCAATTGGGCCGGACTCGGCCTGGGGGTCCTGGCGGTCGTAGGGGTCGACCTTGTCGCCTACCGCAGACCGTTGTCTCGCCTGGCGGGCCATCCGGAGACGCGCATCTGGGCGCTGCGTTTTCCTGTGTGGGTGCTCTGCATGCTGCCGGTCCGCCTGCTGGAGATTCCCTACCTGCTGGTGCGTGTGGTCAGGGGCGACGACTCCATGTGGCGGTCCGAGCGGTAGGAAGACAATCTCCCGCGGGCGCCGGCTCCAGCACCTTAGTCGCAGGGGCGACGCATGCGTGCCCGCCATCCGGCCGGTGCACGCCCACCGTCCGCGCCGATGCCCAACTCCACGTTCCGTTGTAGGGGCGGGCTCCCATGCCCGCCCGCACACCTGGCCAATGGACCCGATGGACCAAATGGACGCGATGGGCGCGGTTCGTGTAGGGTCACGCGGCTGCGTGCCCGCCATCCGGCCGGTGGACGCCCACCGTCGTCACCAGCTTTCAACCACACCATCTGCCGTAGGGGCCGGTCTCAGACCGGCCCGCTGGCTGCCGGGTGGGGGCAGGTAGTCCTCCTGTAGGGTGCGGGCCTCTGCGCCCGCCCGCCATCCGGTTGTCACACGCCCTCGGTAGGACGCCCGCCACGCGGGACCACACGCCCTCTCCACGGGAGGGCCTGATACTCCTCCCTTACGCTATGTAGTTCCTCAGGGTACCCACGCCGTCCACGATTATCTCGATGACGTCGCCGGGATTCATGTTGCTGACGCCCACCGGCGTGCCAGTCGCAATGACGTCGCCGGGAAGCAGCGTCATAGTCGACGAGAGGTACTCGATCATCGACGGGATGTCCCAGATGAGGTCGCTGGTGCTGCCCCGCTGCTTCCGGACGCCGTTCAGACGGGACTCCACGCCCATGTCGTACGGATTGCCCTCCGTCTCGATGCACGGGCCGATGGGGCAGAACGTGTCGGAGCCCTTGGCCCTGCCCCACTGCCAGTTGGCCGCGACGTTCTGCCAGTCGCGCACCGAGACGTCGTTCACGCAGGTGTAGCCGAGGACGTAGTCGAGGGCCTTGTCCTTCGATACCTGGAAGGCGCGGCGCTTGATGACCACGCCGACCTCTGCCTCGTAGTCGAAGCGTTTCACGCCGGCCGGTCGGATGAGCTTGTCCTCCGGGCCTACCACTGACGTGGAGGGCTTGAAGAACATCATCGGCTCGTCGAGTATCGGCTGTCCGACCTCCAGGCAGTGGCTGCGGTAGCTCGCGCCGATGGCGAGCACCTTGCTCGGCAGGCACGGAGCCAGAAGGCGCACGTCACTGGCCTTGACCGAGCGGCCGGCCTCCTTGATGCCACGGAACGGGCTGCCCTCAAGGGCCTGGATTATGTCACCTTTCTGGATGCCGTACTCAGTCCTGGTGCCGGAGCGATAGCGGACTATCTTCACTTCTGCTGCCTCACTTTTCTCGTACTTGGTCCTGCGGCACAGGTTAGCAGAACGCGTTGCGGCTTGCAGGCCGCCCGACCACGTCACCGGCGGGAGGGTCTGAGACCCTCCCCTACAACAGAACGGTGACCGTTGGCGCGGGCTCCCATGCCCGCCCGCCAGGCAGGGCGCTTCCATCGTCAGTCCTCCCGTCCGTGTCGGTCCGTGTGAGTCCGTGTCCGTCCTTGTTCCTCCCGTAGCCGCGGGCTCCCATGCCAACCCGGCGCAGGGACTCCGTTTCCGGCGTTGCACCCTGCCCCGGTTCACGCGGTGATACCATAGAGGCAGGAACCGAAGCACAGGGTGCAGGGGAGGGGCGCATGGCAGGAAAGGGTTCGCTGGTCCTGACTCTCGTGGTCTACCTCGGGATTGCGGGTTATCTCGCCTACAAGAAACTGACGAAACCGCAGCCTGCGCCGGCGCGCGACCGGTAGCGGTCGCAACGGTGGACTCGAGACCGCCGCACGCCTCAACCGGGTCACCGGCGGTTGCGTTCTAACAGTAGACAACTCGACCGCTGGTTGCCGTGTCGGTATGGTGGGTAGCTTCCGACAAATGCTTGCGTTCAGGAGGAGGATGGCATGAAGAGGGTAGCATTTGTAGTCCTTGCGCTTCTCGTTGCCACTGCTGGATGTGTACCGGGCGGTTCAATCACCTTCGGCGAGCAATTGGTCGTCACTTCCTTTGATGCCGACCCCTTGACGATTGCTCCCGGCGAATCGTCGACACTCAGCTGGACGGTCCAGGGAGCCACCCATGTTGAGATAGACCCGGGTATCGGCAGCGTGGCGCTCAACGGCAGCAGGTTGGTGTCGCCCACTGCCACCACGGTCTACACGCTGGTTGCGACCAACGCCGCCGGCAAGACCGCATCGGTTACCGTGCATGTGGTCGTATCGGGGACACCTTCACCAGCCGGAGTGCCGACTATCAACTCCTTCAGCGCCGCCCCGGCCACCATCTCCGCCGGTGGTTCGTCCACTCTCAGTTGGAGCGTGTCGAATGCCACGTCGGTGACCATCGACCACGGGTTGGGCAGTCGCACCAGCTCCGGGAGCACGACCGTCTCACCGTCGACCACCACGACGTACGTGCTGACAGCCACCAACGCGTCCGGCAGCGCGACGGCAACGGCAGTCGTCACGGTCTCGAGTGCGCCCGGCCTGCCGGTCATCAATCATTTCACAGTTACCCCGGACGAGATCTCCGACGGTGATTCCAGCACATTGAGCTGGAGCGTGTCAGGTACGGGCTCAATCTCCATCGACCATGGTATAGGCGCGGTCGCCCCCTCCGGAACGAGGTCCGTCTCTCCGTCGGCCACTACGAGCTACACGCTGACGGCGACCAATGCGGTGGGGTCGGTGGACGAGACCGTCACGCTCGTGGTCGACGAGGACGTGCCTGAAGGGGAGCCTGACCTGGTTATCACGGCCATCGCCAAGGTAGCAGGCTCGGGCGGTTATCGCATCGGCTACACAATCAAGAACCAGGGCGACGACGCCTGCGCGTCGACCACCTCCAAGCTCTACGTGGGCGGGGTCTACAAGGCTTCTGATTCCGTGCCGGCGTTGGTTGCCGGGGCCTCGACGAACAGGCAGTTCACATCATGGACGTACAACCCCACCACGATGGCCATCAAGGTCGTCGCTGATGCCAACGATGTCGTTGACGAGGAAGACGAAGACAATAACGAGAAGTCCGTGAGCGTCACCGCCGACGTCGTTGTGAACTTCGTGGACAAGGCCAATCTGGCTGAATGGAAGACAGGCTCTCCCGAAACGGACATCAGCTTCGGCGGAAGCACCGGCGACGCGAACGGCTTCGCCTGCTACCGCACCAGTGTGAAGCTGGAGGACGGAGACACCTACTCGAAGGTGCTGGAGACGCATCCCAAGTGGGTTGGCAACGGTTGGATAGACGGCTTCTATCCCGAGATGACGATACCTCTGGGCGCCTGGTTCGTTGCTGACGTTGGCTTCATCAATGGCGCGAGCGGCTCGGACGGTGTCACGTTCCGGGTCTGGTTCTGGCAGGACGGTTCCGATATCCCGAACGTTCTGGACGACGTGGATGCCGAGTACGACGGCGACATGGACAGACTGGAGATCAACCTGGCCTCGATTGCCGGCAGGACCGGCAGAATCGGGCTGCAAGTCCTTGCCGGCTCATCCTCAGGCCAGGACTGGGCGGTCTGGGCGACAGCCAGGATGCTCCGGTAGCAGTGTGTTGTGTGTGGTGGGCGGGCTGCCACGCTCGCCCACCATCTTCGCCGTCACACGCCCACCGTTGCCGCTACCCGTGACCTTGCCCTCTTCCGTAGGGGCACGCGGCTGCGTGCCCGTGGGGAATGTGGCGGCGTGATATCTGTAGTGGCGACGCATGCGTCGCCCGCCATCCTGCTGTCATACGTCCACCGCTGTCTCTACTCCCACTCGCACCATCTCCTGCAGGGGCCGGTGTCAGACCGACCTGCCATCCCGCTACACGACGCCCCCGGCTGGCCGGTGTTCTGTCCGATTCCTTCGCGTAGGGTCGGTTCCCACACCGACCCGGCGTGGGGTGCGGCGGTCTTCGTAGCGGCAGGCTCCCATGCCTGCCCGGGGCGGTGGGGGCCGTCGCTCCCTCGCTAAACGCCACCCTCCCTTGCCTTCCTGCGGCCGTGCAGCTACAATCCGTTCCTTTCGGAAGGCAGCCGCCGACTTGATTTCGTACGTTCTCTTGGGCATCACCCTCGGCTTCGCGGCTTCCGTGCAGCCGGGGCCGTACCAGACGTTTCTCATCTCGCGGACGCTGCAGGACGGCTGGCGACGCGCCCTGCCTGCTGCCTTCGCCCCGCTGCTGAGCGATATCGCCCCGGTGTCGCTGGCGCTGCTCGTGCTGACCAGCCTGCCTGCCCGGATGGAGAACATCCTCTACCTGGTGGGCGGCCTCTTCTTGCTCTTCCTGGCATACGGCGCCTTCAGGTCGTTCAGAACGTACGCCTTCAATCAGGCGGCCCTGCTGCAATCCGGTCGGCAGAACTTCCTCAAGGCCGTCGCAGTGAACTTGCTGAATCCCAACCCCTATCTGGAATGGGGCCTGGTGATGGGGCCGCTGCTGCTGAAGGCGTGGAGGGAGTCGATGGTCACCGGCATAGCGATGGTCTCAAGCTTCTACGCCACGATGCTGCTGACCTGCGCCGGAATCATCCTGCTCTTTGCGGGCATCGGCAGGCTGTTCCCGAAGGTGAACCGCATCCTGCTGGGTGTCTCGGTTGTGGCGCTCGCCGCCTTCGGCTGCTACCAGCTGTGGTTGGGGTTGTCGTCTCTCTGACCGTCCGCGCCTGTCCGGGATTCTCCGTGTGCCCGGTCTGCCATGCACACGAAGGGGCAGGCTCTCGAGCCTGCCCCCACGACTGCGCAACGAAATCAAATGGCGTATGGCGCCATGTCGTCAGGTCTGCCTAGTCGTCCCCTTCCTCGCCCTCAATCTCAAACGCGAGGACAGTGCCATCCGCCCGGAGGATTCCCTCCACCTCGACCTCGCCTCCAACGGCGAGCTCTCCCTCTACCTCGGTCTCGTCGTCCACCACGACTTCGTAGCTGACGCCTTCCCCGGTCGATATCGTGAGCGGGTCGAGGCTGTCGATGGTGCCTTCGAACTCGATCTCCGACGCCAGGCCCCACGGCTCGAAGCTCTCGGTGTCGCGGAACGTCTTGTCCCGACCGTCAATCACCACCTCGACCACGTATCGCAGCTCCCGCGCTTCCTCGGGGACGTCACAGGGAATCTCGTACTCGAGGGGCAGCGTGTCGCCCGCGGCAATGGCGTACCCGGCGTCGTCCACCAGCTCCTCCAGGTACTCCCAGTCGTTCCCGCGAACCTGCCAGTAGATGGTGCTGGTCACCGTCAGGACCGTCACGTCGACATCGCTGTCGTTCTCGATGGTCACCGTGCTGGTGACGGCGCCCTCGACCGCCTCGGCGTCTGTCTCTACATCGATGCCTGGACGGCCTTCATCCTCATCGTCTTCGTCATCCTGGTCGTCCTCATCCTCGTCATCTTCATCGTCCTCGTCGTCGTCCCCCTGCTTGCCGGCCCAGTCGGGCCTGCCCGTGTGAAGACGCTCCTGTGCCTGTTCATTGATGCGATACAGCATGCCCTGGCCGCTCTCGGTGAGCTGTGGCTTCAGGATGTACTGCCCGCTCTTGCCGGCACTGTGGACGCTGATGTCGAAGACGAAGTCGATCGGCTCTCCTTCCTCGATATGCACCGGCACGTCCAGCTGCAGTTTGTTGGAGGGCAGCTTGATTTCGATGGTCTCCCCCTCCGGGTCGACCAGCACACCCCAGACCTCATCCACATAGAGGAATACCTTCGTGTAGTCTCCCTCCGGCACGTACCCTTCCCAGAGGGCAATTGCGGCCTCTCCCGTCAAGTCGACGAGGTTCACGGCGACCGGCTCGAACGTCTCCTCGATGATGCCTTCTCCGTCGCCCATCACAAATCCGACGCCGGAGATGACGGCTGAGAGCTCGGAGAAGTCAGTGATGTCATCCGCCTCGTCGCTGATGAGGAGGAGGACGTTGGGGTCTGATGGACCTTCCGATACGACCACCGCTTCGACGCCTGCGGCTTCAGCGGGCGACGCCGGTTCCTCAGCGCCCGAGGTTCCGGAAGGCGAAGGCGCCGCCTGCTCCGGAATGCCTGAGCCTTCGGGCGTGGCCGGCGGCTGCGCGGCCGGCGCGCATGCCGTCGATACCAGCAAGAGAGTGAGAATCGCTGCAACGAATGCGTATGTCTTCTTCACGTGTATGCTCCCTGTCCGCCGGATTGAGGGTTGCTCTATCTGAGAAAACGAGCAGGGTGCGGATTTGTCAGGTCTCCTCCTTCCGCGGCTGCTATAGTTGTCGGTCCGGCCGGAGAGAGTTGTGCTGAATCACACCGAACGACTGGGGAGCGCGCCGCTCCCCTCACTGCTATTCCACCTGAGCGTCCCGAGCGTCGCCGCGACGGTCACGGCGAGCCTCTACAACGTCGTCGATACCCTCTGGGTAGCGCGACTGGGCCATGAGGCCATCGCCGCGCTGGCCATCGTCTTCCCCTACCAGATCCTGGCCATCGCAGTCGGCATGGGCACCGGGGCAGGCATCAGTGCGCTGGTCTCGCGACGCTTCGGTGAGAACAACATCGAGGCGACCAACCACGCCGGTGGGCAGGTGTTCTTCCTCAGCACCCTGTGGGGAGCGCTCTTCGTGCTCGCCGCGGTCTGCCTCTCAGAACCCATCCTGGCCGCCCTCGGGGCCACGCCGGACATCATGGAGCAGGCCACCAGCTACCTCGTCATCACTTCGTACGGGGCGCCGGCACACATCTTCATTCTCGTGGTCGGCAACCTCATCCGCGGTTCCGGCGACGCCTTCAGGCCGATGGTCATGATGGTTGCCGCGAGCGTGCTGAACATCGTGCTGGACCCGTTCCTCATCCTCGGTATCGGCCCGTTCCCGGCCCTGGGCATCAGCGGCGCCGCCCTGGCGACGGTTGTCGCCCAGTGCATCGGCGTGCTCATCGGTCTGTACTATCTCCTGGGGCATCGGACAACCTTCCGCATCCGTGCCTCCCATATCAGGCCCAATCTGCGCCTCATCGCTGACATCTGCCGCGTCGGCATGCCCGCCTCCATCCAGGAGGTGACGGAGAGCCTTGCCTTCATCCTCTTCAACCGGGTGCTCTCCGCCTACGGTTCGATTGCCATCGCCGCCATCGGCATTGCCATGCGGGTTTCCGACCTTGCCTTCATGCCTATCATCGGCGTTTCCCATGCGCTGCTGCCGGTGGTCGGATTCAACTTCGGAGCCGGGAATGAGAAACGCCTCTGGTCGGCCGTCCGCCTGGCCTGCATCGGCATCATGGCCTTGATGGTCCTGATGACGGTCGTCTACGAGGTGTTTGCGCCCTGGATCGTTGGCCTCTTCAGCAGTGACCCCGAGGTCATCGCAGCGGCCGTTCCGGCCCTCCGCATCGGTATCGCCGCCATCTCCCTCATCGGCCCCAGCGTCATGTTCGTGGCGACGTTCCAGGGTCTGTCCAGAGGGAACATGGCCCTCTTCCTTGCGCTCACCCGTCAGTTCCTCGTCTTCGTTCCTCTGGTGTACCTCTTCAACCATCTCTGGGGGCTGACGGGGTTGTGGGTGTCCCTGCCCGCGGCGGATACCTTCGGCTTCGTCATCGCCCTGGCGTTCATCTACCGCGAGTACCGACGTCGCCGGCAAACCGTGGATGTGCCGTTGTAGCGGCAGGCTCCCATGCCTGTGTCCGTCTTGCCTGAAGGTACATCGAAGGCTACAATGGCGATGTGCGACAGAGTCAATCCCTCTCAGCTCCGGAGAAAGGCATGACCCGCAGATTCACGGTGGTGATCGAGAGAGACGAGGACGGCATGCTCGTAGGGACGGTTCCCGGTCTGCAGGGCTGTCACACCCAGGCGAGGTCTCTGGACGAGTTGCTTGAGCGCATGCGCGAAGCGATCGAGCTGTGTCTTGAGGTCCAGGGAGAGCAGTCCGGACCGGTCCTCGAACTGGTCGGGTTCCAGTCGGTCGCGGTATGACCCGTCTTCCGCGCGTCAGCGGCACAGACGTGGTACGAGCCCTCGAACGCGACGGCTTCTCAGTTGTGCGCCGGAAGGGCAGTCACGCATTCCTCAGGCACGCCGATGGTCGTACCACGGTCGTGCCCCTTCACTCCGGAGAGACAATCGGCCCCGGGCTCCTCTCCAAGATACTGCGCGACGCGGCTCTGGACCAGGAGCGCTTCGAGCGTCTCCTGCAGTAGTCCGCTGCTGTTGACCAGCCTCCTACCGACGTAGCGGCAGGCTCCCATGCCTGCCCGGCGGGGCGGCGTTCCCTTCTTCCGTAGGGCGCGGGCTCCCATGCCCGCCCGCCGTCCGGTTGTTACGCGCCCGCGGTTGGACATCCACCACGCGGAACCACACGCTCCTCCGCGGGAGGGTCTGAGACCCTCCCCTACAGCGGAATAGGAACAATTGCCTGAACCCGCACGTCCTCCTCTCCTGTAGGGGCCGGTCTAAGACCGGCCCGCCGGGAGGGGCGGGGCGCGTTCAACCTTGCACGTTCAAACCCGTTCCACTTCCCGGTGGTATGATGGAGACAGGAGCGTCCGGCCGGGCCGGCCCGCGACGCAACGGGATGGCCGAAGGGAGGTGGGCGATGGCAGCGGCGATGGCGGTGGGAGTCCATGACGAAGAGGTGGTCGCGCCCTCTCTCAGGAAGGCCGTGGTGGACCTCAACCGAGCGCGGGGCAGCCCCAGGTGGACACCCGCCGAGACCGCCGAGGTCTGCGTGCAGGTCGATATCATCCTCGAGAAGCGCGGCATCTGCTCCTCGAACGCCTTTCGTCAGAAGCGGGACTCCATGCAGTTCGTGCAGGCCTGGGCGAACGCCTGCGAGTTCGAGTGGTACTGAGCGGCGTCCACGACCCGGTGCCGGTTCAGTGCAGTTCCTGCTCTCCGGTTCTCTCCTTCCTCCTGTTCCCTACCCATCTCCTCTTCGTGCCCCTGTAGATACTCTATGAAGTACTCTCTGAAGTACTCTATGTAATAGTACGCATGCCGGAAACCGGCATTTCGAAGTGCCGCTTTCCGGCATTCCGGAGTGACGCATTCCGGCATTTCGAACTTCCGCATTCCGGCATTTCGAAACGCCGGAAAACGGCTCGTGCGGCGGGCGCGCGAAGGCGCAGACGGTAGTGTGGTCGGTCGTGGAGCGTGCGGCGCTGGAGCCCGCGGCGGACGAAGCTAGCGCATGAGCAGCCGCTGCGTAAGGTCGCCGGGCAGCACTGCGAGCGCATGCGTCCAGGACGGATAGCCCGGCACCGGCTCCGTCTCGAGGTACGGTACGAACACTCTCACGTGCCCCCTGATGGCGGACTCAAGCTCCTTGCCGATGAGGCCATCAAGGCGCTTGTAGAAGGCCCTGGCTTCCGGCGAGAGCTCGCTTTCCCATCCAGCTGCCGGAGTGTTCGGGATTGCCTTCGGCTCCGCGGTGGAGACGGGAGGGGCGGACGGTTCAGGGGACGAGGGGGCCTCCGTGGGGAGGGCATTCGTCGGGGCGGGGGGGTCGGGGACATCCGGCGCGGTGGGCATATCGTCAGGTTCATCGGGGAGGGCATCCGCCGAAGCGGGAGCCGGAGGAACCTCCTGCCCGGCGGGGAGGGCGTCGAGTGCGGCGAGGAGCTTCTCGATGCGGAGCCTCGTGTGCAGCATGCGTCGGGCGCCGACCAGTCGGCAGGACTCCTGGATGAGGCCGCGCATCCTGAGGCGGCCTCTGGCGGTGTCCAGTTCGTAGCGTGACAGGCCCAGCTCGTCGCACCACTCCGCCCGCGTCTTGTAGACCCAGCCTTCCTCGCTGGTGGCGCGGTCGGTCCAGTAGAGCAGTTGCGAGAGGAGGGCGGCGGCGTGCATCCCGCCCGCGACGGTGACGAACTCCGGAGGAAACGTAACCAGTCGAACCTGCCCGCGGCGTCGCCGGATGCGCTCCAGGACCTGCTCCCGACAGTTCGCGCACTCTGCCTCTCGCACCAGTCGTGCCGGCCGGCTCCGCATACTGTTAGTATATCACTGGTGTACTGTCGTGGGGCCGGACGTCCCCGAAATCGCAACGCGTCGTGCCCTTGCAGGGGCGACGCATGCGTCGACCGTCATCCGACCATGACACGCCCACCGCCGCACGGCCACCAGACCCCGCCCCTCTCACCGGGCAGGCATGGGAGCCTGCCGCTACATCCAGACCCAGCCCCGCTCCCCCGCGGGAGGGTCTGAGACCCTCCCCTACAACAGACTCGTATTCCGCGTTCGGTGTAGGGGTCGGTCCCCGCACCGACCCGGTGGGGCGGGGCGCAGGTGCCGGCAGGCGCGAGGCGCGCACCACCGGATGGACCGCGCGGACGAAATGGACGGCATGGACTGCCGGCGGATTGACCGCTCGATGGGTCTGCCATAGAATGCGGTCAAGGCGCGAGGGTTACGTCAAGGAACGAGCATGCCGCAAGGTACGGAACTGCTCAGGGCACATCGCGATGACATCATCGCGGCAGCGGCACGGCACGGCGCGCGCAGTATCCGCGTTTTCGGGTCGGTAGTGCGAGGCGGATTCGGAGACACAAGCGACGTCGACTTCCTTGTGGAGATGGGCGAGGACGCCACGCTCTTCGATCGCGCTGCGCTGATGGTGGAACTCCGCACCATTCTTGGTCGCGAGGTGGACGTGGTGACCGAGAAATCCCTCAAGCCTCGCGTCCGCGCCGGCATTCTGCGCGAGGCAGTCGTCCTTTGAAGCGGCCCCGCCCAGCCCCCCCGCAACCCCGTGGGAGGGTCTGAGACCCTCCCCTACAGCAGAATTGCGACGGTCCCCGGGCGCACACCGTACGGCCACCAGACCCCACCCCCCCCCCGGGCAGGCGG
>JALNYR010000044.1 GCA_023229725.1 Dehalococcoidia bacterium
ATATCCTCCATTGCCGCGACGGCGGCATCCTCCCAGAACCCCTCGTAGTCCTCCTCAGCCCGCTTCATGAAGCCCCGTACCTGCGGCGGTATCATCTGCGTCATTGTTCGCATTTCTCCTTTCTCTTTGCGAGAGCACAGCTACAGACTCATAACGATGGTGGGGGGGCCTTGGCGATTGTAACAATGAGTTCTTGGATTATCAACGCGCTCGGGCGAAGGCAGGGCAGACAACGCAGACACAGCAGGCGACGGGGCGACGGACGACCGCGACGGCGCAGCAGGCGCCCATCGGACCATCATCGCGTGGGCCGACGTCGCAGGCAACCACCTCAGCCCACGCCGGTCAGCAGGAGGGCTCGGACTCATGCGTAGTACAGGACACGGGGTCGTCTTTGCGCGATTGACAGTGATTCGCACATCTGTGTACCCTCAACGCGTC
Organism: Dehalococcoidia bacterium; assembly: GCA_023229725.1. GTDB lineage: Bacteria > Chloroflexota > Dehalococcoidia > GIF9 > AB-539-J10 > SKVJ01. The sequence goes on from JALNYR010000044.1 coordinate 442, forward strand.
ATACGTTCCGGCCAGACGCGACTTCCATCGTCGCAGGTCGGAATCCGGAGCTCGGATGGGACTGCACTTGGGTCATCCTGCAGGCCCCTGCCGAACGGGCGGGTCAGTCGCGTGAGCTGCGCAGAACGGCACCTCGAGGATGGACCACCCATCCGGAAACGGAGCGCCGCGCGGTCCCGAAGCGGACCGGGGATGCCCGGCTTGAGGCGCGCGTACTGCCCGACGTCGACACACAAGGGACAGAAGCAAGGCTACACATGAGGGAGCGCCTCGCCCGGCGCTCTGAATCCGACGGGTGCAACCAGGGAAGGAGCGAATGACGAAACCTGAGCAGGTCACCATACTGGAGGTCGGCCCCCGGGACGGGTTCCAGAATGTCCGTGTGCAAATCCCCACCGAGGACAAGATCGGGGTAGTGAACGCACTGGTGGAGGCGGGGCTCACACGCATCGAGACCAGCTCTTTTGTCCACCCCAGGTGGATTCCGCAGCTCAAGGACGCCGAGGAGGTGTTCGCGAGGATCCGCAAGCCCGCAGGTGTGGTCTTCAGCGCCCTCATCCCGAACGAACGCGGTCTCGACAGGGCCATCGCCGCAGGCGTGACGCAGGTGTGCTATGTCATTGCCGCCAGCGAGACATTCAGCAAGATGGTGTTCAACAAGGGAGTGGATGAGGCGCTCGCGCTCGTCCCAGCTCTAGGCAGGACGGCTGCAGGAGCGGGAGTCAGCTTCCGCGTCTCAATCGCCTGCGCCTTCGGTTGCTCGGTGGAAGGGCCCATACCCTTTGACAGAGTGCTCTCCATCGGCCGTCGGCTTCGAGAGGCCGGCGCATGTCAGATAACGCTTGCAGACAGCATGGGAATCAGCGGACCGGCGCACGTCGCCGACACCGTCGGCCGTTTCATGCGCGACATGGGAGACTACCCCGTGTCCGTGCACTTCCACGACAGGCTGGGCATCGGGATGGTGAATTCGTATGCCGCCGTCAATGCCGGCGTACGCATCATCGAGTCGTCCATCGCAGGGTTGGGGGGCGACCCGCTGACGCCCGGCGCCGTGGGAAACGTGGCCACGGAGGAGCTCGCGTACCTGCTGCAGACGATGGGATTCAAGACCGGCATCGACGTGGAGAAGGTGAGAGCCGCGGCAGAGGCATTGCGCCTCAGGCTGGCCGCACTCGAGAGAGACAATCCGCCGGATGCCTCCAGCGGTGCGATGCGCTGACCGGTCGACCGACCTTTCAAGGAGTTGCACCCATGGGAGCACTATCCGGCCTCAGAATCGTCGACCTTACCGCGATGCTGTCCGGACCGTACGGCGCGATGCTGCTTGCCGACCTGGGCGCAGAGGTCATCAAGATTGAGCGACCCGGCGCGGGAGACCAGGCCCGGACAATGCAGCTCAACAAGCCCCAGTACTGCCATCAGGGCATGAGCTCGTACTTCCTCACCGCCGGACGCAACAAGAAGAGTGTCGCACTCGACCTTCAGGAGGAGGAGGGGCGCCAGGTGTTCTATGACCTCGTGAGAGTGTCCGATGTGGTCTTCGACAACTTCAGGCCCGGTGTCCTCGAGAGGCTGGGAGCCGACTACGAAACGCTGAAGACCGTCAACCCGACCATCGTCTCGTGCTCAATCTCGGGTTTCGGCCTCACCGGGCCCGGCAAGGACCGGCCGGCTTTTGACGGCATCGTCCAGGCCTACGGCGGGGGCATGAGCATCACGGGAGAACCCGGACGCGAACCCATGAGGGCCGGAATCCCCATCGGGGACCTCGGAGCCGGCCTGTTCGCCGCCATCGGCATCCTGGCTGCGGCATATGCGAGAGTCACAACGGGCATCGGTCAGAAGATCGACATATCGATGCTCGACTGCCAGGTGTCGCTCTGGAACTACATGATCACGATGCATACGATGTCCGGCGAGGTGCCGGGGCAACTGGGCAACCAGCACTTCGTCCACGTGCCATACGGTGCGTTCAAGACGAAGGACCTGTATCTCTTCCTGGCAGTGATTCCCGATCCCCATTGGAGACTCTTCGTGGATGCCATGAGAATCGAGGCCCTCAGGGACCCCAGGTATCTGGAGCGCTCGGAGCGGCAGAAAGACCGCGAGAAGATCAATGCGCTCGTACAAGAGGCCTTCCTGACAAAGGGAGTCGATGAGTGGCTCGGGCTGCTATCCGCTGCCGGTATCCCGTGCGCGCCGGTCAACACGGTCGACCGAACCGTTCGTGATCCTCAGGTGCTGGCGCGCGACATGATGGTCGACGTGACTCTCTCGGATGGTCGCGTGCTGCGAGAGCCAGGGAATCCGATCAAGCTTTCCGCGTCACCTGACGAGTTCCGCGCCCCCGCTCCTCTGGGGCACGACACCCGGCAGGTCCTGGCAGACCTTCTGCACTACCCCGAGGACAAGATTGACGCGTTGATGAGAGGAGTGCAGGAGGCAGGAGACAGCTAGCAGCCGGTTCTCACGGGGTTGGCGATACTCGCATCTGCAGCGCTTGGCGGCGATGCGCGAGGCGATGTGTCGCGACTCAATTGTTATGCACCGCGGCTGCTGCCGTGAGCCGTCATGCTCGAGCCGATGCCGAGCCTGATAGACAGGGCAGCCACCACCAGGATGACGACGCCAAGAGGGATGAAGGTAATCGAGTAGCTCCCCCACCGGTCAAAGAGATACCCTGCCAGCAACGGGCCGGCGGCTCCAGCAGTCTGAGCGATAGCCAGCATGACCCCGGTGGACCCGCCGACGTTGCGCATCCCGAAGATGTGCCCCAGGACGCCCAGGACGGACACTGACCGGACACCCTGGCAGAACCCATACAGCCCCGCGACCGCATAGAGCATCGATTCCTGCCGCACGAACGGAAGCGACAGTATCGCTGCCGCCATCCCAAACTGCGCAATCACCAGCGTCTTGCCCCAGCCCAGCCTGGTGGAGAGGACCCCGGAGGAGAGTCTGCCGGGTACCGACATCCCGCCCATGAACCCCAGGGCCCCCGCAGCCGCTATCTGCGATATGCCGATGTCAACTGCATACGGCACAAGATGAACAGTGACAACCTGAAATGAGAAGGTTGTGACGACCATTATCAGCACCAGCTGGAGAAACTCGCGGGAGCGCAGCAACCGTACCCGCGACATGGGGGCGACTTCCGAAGGCAATCCCGTCGCGCTGGAGTCAGCGCGAGCCGACGTGAGATTGGACGGCTTCATCGCCAGCGCGGCGAGGCCAACGACAACGAGGAATGCCATTCCCGCGACAAGGAAACAGGCCCGCCACCCGAGGACAGGAATGAGCCTGCTCAACACGGGTGCGTACACGATGGCGCCCATGCCAAGGCCCGCCATGGTTACCCCGAGTGCAATGCCTCCCCCCGAACGATTCTCGAACCACCGTGCGACAGTGGCTGTGGAGACCGGAGTCACCCCTCCGACGCCCAGCCCCGTTGCGAACAGCAGCACCTGCAACTGAACGAGCGTCTCAATCCGACTGCACAGCATCAAGGAGATCCCCGTGACGAGAGTGGCCACGAAGAGCACCGGGCGCGGCGAGTACCTGTCGGTGAGCCAGCCATAGGCGATAGACGACAGGCCGAGACCGATAGCCAGCGACGTGAAGCCCGAGGCCGTCAGCGCCCGGGTCCAGCCGAACTCGTTCTCAAGAGCCTTGAAGAAGACCCCGAACGAGTACTGGACTTCGCCAAGGCCGGACATCGCCGCAAACGCGGCCGCAACCACCACCCAGCCGTAGAAGGGGAGGCGGGCGTGATTCATCACAGACGCACTCCTCGACATGTGGCATCAGGCAGCGACGAGTGCGGAAGGGGCTCCAACTCAGAACACATACGGCTTGCTCCCGAGGTCCATGTGACTTCGTCGCCCGGGTGCACAGGCCGAGGGGGCAGTTGAGGGAGAACTCCAGTCTGCACCGACGCGCCCTCCGGCAGGCGCGCGACCCGGTCACCCGGAGACCGCGAGCCTTTCGCGCCACGGAGGCCTGCGCCAGCGACGTCCGACACGGTGCAACGCCGAACAGGCCCGGTCACGGAACAAGTCGTCGCTGCGGCACTCGCACGTTGACGTCGTGGATCAACGGAATCGTTCGAGGGGATACGGTCTCTCATTTCAGGATGGGGACTAGTGCGGCGGAGACGGTTGACACCAATTCACCCACCAGCGTATACTGCATCCAGCATACCACAGGGACGCGTGCGGTTTCCACTTCGCGTGGACGCACATATCCTGGTAGTGCTGCGGTGCTTCGCCCGGAGTGCTCCTTCCATCACGAACCCGGAGCATGATACAGGGACAGCTTCGTTCAGCACCACGTTGTGACGAAGGTCCCAGGATGACGACAGGAGGTGGCAGTCCATGGTTCGCAAAGACACCAATCAGGAAAGAATCCAGAGGGCGTCGACGAAAGCGGGCGACTACGAGGTTGAGTCCCGCAACTGCTGTCAGGGAACACTGCTGGCTCTCAGTGAGGAGTTCGGCCTCGGCGCAGACGCAGAGCTGTTGAAAGCAGCGAGCTTCATGCCCGGCGTGGCCGCCAACAAGGAGACCTGCGGAGCGCTGCTCGGCGCAGTGATGGCACTTGGCCTGGCGTACGGACGCGGCCGGCTGAGCGATCCCGAATGGACGAAGCCTGAAGTCAATGACGAGTGGCTCACAACCAGACGGAAGGTGCACGACTTCTGCCTGGCGTTCAAGGCTGAGTTCGGCAGCACGATGTGCGGCGTCATCCGCCCGCTCATCATGGGCAGGGACTACGACAGCCTCGACCCCGAGGACAGGAAGCAGTTCGCCCTGGACGGCGGCGTGCAGAAATGCCGTCGGCCGCCCGAGGTCGCCGCACGGATTGCCGCGGCCCTATTGCTCCAGGACAAGAAGTAGGTCACGTCTTCCGGCCGGCGTGCCCCGGCACGGCTTCGTGCTTCGGCGCGCGGCCTGCTTCCGCAGCGGTCGCCGGGGGTTGACTCCTCACCTCTTCCTGGCGATGCGGAGTCCACGGAAGGGGCCACGCCCGGCGGGCATGGCCCCTTTTCTTCGGTGCGACACTCGCAGACCGAGATGTTATCCCTTCTCGATCTCCTTGACGATGAGATCGCCCATCTCGGCCGAGCCTACCTGCCTCATCCCCTTCTCCATGATATCGGCCGTGCGCGCCTTCAAGACCACTCTGGCAACGGCCTTGTCGATTGCATCGGCCTCTTTCTTGAGTTTGTACGTGTACTCCAGCATGTGGGCGGCGCTCATGATCGTGGCAATGGGATTTGCGATGCCCTTGCCGGCGATGTCAGGAGCGGAACCGTGCGCGGACTCGTAGTAGCCCCACGGCTTCTCTTCGTCCGTGCCGAGTCCGTGCAGCTGGGCGGACGAACCCATGCCAAGCGAACCAGCGACGGTGGATGCCTCGTCGCTGATGATGTCGCCGTAGAGGTTCCCCATCACCAGCACGTCGAAGCGAGTGGGTTCCCGGAGCAGCCATGCCGTGCAGGCATCGGCCAGGACATGCTCGAGTTCGACGTCCGGATACTTCTCGCTCATCTCAATCGCCATCCTGCGCCACAGTTTGCCCGTCTCGGTGACATTCTGCTTCTCCACCGAGGCCAGCTTCTTGCGGCGCTTCCGGGCCAGCTCAAACCCGACCCGCAGGATGCGGGCAATCTCGGGTTCGCTGTAGAGCATCGTGTCGACCGCCCAGCGCACGCCCTTGTCGGTCCACTGCTTCTTTGGCTCTCCGAAGTAGGCTCCTCCGCAGTTCTCGCGAACGACGATGACGTCCATGCCCTTCACCTTTTCGGGCTTGAGGGACGAGCACCCTTCCATGCCGGGGTATACCTTCGCCGGCCGCAGGTTCGCATACACATCGAAGATCTTCCGGAGGCGCAGCCCGGCCGTGTTCGTATACACCTTCGCTCCCGGGTAGTCCCACTTGGGACCACCGACCGAGCCGCTGAAGAGCGCATCGGCGCGCCTGCAGGTCTCGATGGCATCATCGGTCAGTGGCGTGCCGTGCTTGTCGATGCTGACGCCGCCCATGTCGAAGTAGTCCAGCTTGAACTCGTGACCGTACTTCTTCTCAATGGCCTTGAGGACCTTCACGCCCTCTGCGACGATCTCGGGTCCGATTCCGTCACCCGGCCCAACCGCGATTGTTCCTTTCAATCCTTTGCTCCCTGGTCGTATTCGAGAGACCGGAGTGCGCCCTGAGGCCGCACGTCCGTTCAATCCGTGTGCACGCCCCCCTCCAGCACTGTCGCCAGGTGCGGCTTCAACGCCCCACCTGGCGACACGGGAATCACATCCACCGCCCTTTCCGCCCGCAAGGCGGAAGGGTCACAACGCGCTACAGTGCGGCGACGATGACGTCACCCATCTCCTTCGTCCCGACCTTCGTCTTGCCGGGCTCCATGACGTCGTACGTCCGATGCGTGAGGACCGACTTGGCCACCGCAGCCTCGATCGCCTTGGCTTCCTTCTCCAGGCCAAACGTGTACCGGAGCATGAGCGCGACGCTCAGGATGGTAGCTATCGGATTCACGTCGTTCTTCCCGGCGTGCTTCGGAGCGCTGCCGTGGGCAGACTCGTAGAAGCCGAAGGCCTTCTCACCCTTCTTTGGAAGGCCGGCGAGCTGCGCCGAGGGGCCCATGCCGAGCGAGCCGGCCAGCGTAGACGCCTCATCGCTGATGATGTCGCCGAACAGGTTCCCCATCACGAGCACATCGAAAGACGAGGGCTGACGCATCAGCCACATCGTGGTGGCGTCGGCGTACATGTGCTCAACAGCAACGTCCGGGTACTGAGCCGACATCTCGGTCGCTATCTTGCGCCACAGCTTGCCGGTCTCGGTCACGTTCGCCTTCTCCACAGAGGCCAGCTTCTTGCGGCGCGACTGCGCCAGTTCGAAGGCGACCTTCAGGATGCGCACAATCTCGTGCTCGGAGTAGAGCATGGTGTCGACGGCGTTGCGTTCGTTGTTCTCAACCCACTGCTTCTTGGGCTGGCCGAAGTACGCGCCACCTGTGTTCTCGCGCACAACGATGAGATTCACGCCCTTGACAAGCTCCGGCTTCAGGGGAGAACAGCCTTCCATGCCGGGGAAGACGATGACCGGGCGAAGGTTCGCGTAGAGGCCGAACTTCTTCCTGATGATGAGGACGCCCGAGCCGGCGCTCACGCCAGTGCCCGGGATGTCCCACTTCGGGCCGCCCGCAGCGCCGAACAGGATGCAGTCCCGCTCGCCGCACATTTTGATGTTCTCTTCCGTGAGGGTCACGCCGAACTTGTCAATGCTCACGCCGCCGATGTCGAAGTACGTGAGCTCGAACTGATGCCCGAACTTCTTCTCGATGGTCTTGAGGACCTTCACGCCCTCGGCCATGACTTCAGGACCGATGCCGTCGCCGGGTCCTACTGCTATTCTGCCTTTCAATTTCCTGCTCCCTCGTCGTATTCAAGAGACGCGGCGTGTAGCTCGCATCCGCCACACGCCGCTGGAATCCTCTGCCGCCACCTTGCAGGCACAGCCGCCTTCCGCGGTGGCCACATCCCGTCCACCGGCTCAGAGTCTCGAGCCGAGGCTCTCAGGCACGGAGTACAGACGCAACGACTACGACCTACAGTGCGGCCGTAATGACGTCCCCCATCTCCTTCGTCCCGACCTTGATCCTGCCGGGCTCCATGACGTCGTATGTCCGATGCGTGAGAACAGCCTTGGCCGTCGCGGCCTCAATTGCCTTCGCTTCCTTCTCCAGGCCAAAGGTGTAGCGGAGCATCAGCGCCACGCTCAGAATCGTCGCTATCGGGTTGACATCGTTCTTCCCGGTGTGCTTCGGAGCGCTGCCATGCGCCGACTCATAGAAGCCGAAGACCTTCTCGCCCTTCTTCGGCAGACCCGCGATCTGAGCCGACGGGCCCATGCCCAGCGAGCCGGCGAGCGTCGATGCCTCGTCGCTGATGATGTCACCGAAGAGGTTGCCCATCACCAGCACGTCGAAGGACGTGGGCTGCCGGAGCAGCCACATCGTGGTGGCGTCGGCGTACATATGGTCGAGGGTGATGTCCGGATACTGAGCCGACATCTCGGTCGCTATCTTGCGCCACAGCTTGCCGGTCTCCGTCACGTTCGCCTTCTCCACAGAGGCCAGCTTCTTGCGCCGGGAGCGGGCAAGCTCAAAGCCAACCTTCAGGATACGCACGATCTCGTGCTCGGAGTAGAGCATCGCATCGATGGCGTTGCGCTCGTTGTTCTCAACCCACTGCTTCTTTGGCTGGCCGAAGTAGGCGCCGCCCGTGTTCTCGCGGACCACGATGAGGTCGGTGCCCTTGACGAGCTCGGGCTTGAGAGGAGAACACCCCTCCATGCCCGGGAACACAATGACCGGTCGGAGGTTCGCGTAGAGGCCGAACTCCTTCCGAATCTGCAGCACGGCGAAGTTCGAGTACTCCTTCGTGCCGGGGATGTCCCACTTCGGGCCGCCGGCCGCGCCGAAGAGAATGCAGTCGCTCTTGCGGCATAGCTCCATGTTCTCTTTGGTGATGCCGACGCCGAACTTGTCGATGCTCACGCCGCCGATATCGAAGTACCTGAGTTCAAACTGGTGTCCGTACTTCTTCTCGACTGCCTTGAGGATCTTCACGCCCTCGGCAACAACCTCGGGACCGATTCCATCGCCCGGCCCGACCGCAATCGTACCTTTCATCTTCGTTCTCCTTTCCACCTGTCGGTGGCTACAGATAGTGCATCGTGGCTTGCACGTCGAAGTACTGGTTGGTACCGTCCGGTATGACGGCGACGCGCGCCGCACCCGGGTGCTCCTTCTTCAACAGCGCCAGCACGTCATCCCACGTCCTCGCCCAGGTGACCGTCTCCTCCGGGGCCAGCCAGTCGAGACTGGCCCTGTTCTTGTACGGCATCTGAACGATGAACTTCTTGACCTTGGGAGACAGCGTCGGGGCTCGGTAGCCCTGACCGGTGGTGTGGTTGCCGAACTTACGGCGCAGGTAGTGAACAACCTCTCCCCACGGGTTGTTGGTGATGAGCACAAGGGTCCCGCCCGACTCGGGAAGCAGCGACTGCCCAATCACCTTGGCGATTGAGACCTCGTTGATCTTGGCGTAGCAGTTTGCGACGACGATGTCGGGGTGGTCGGGCGTCGGCGTCAGGTAGTGCCCGAGCGCCACCTTTGCTCCCGCGTAGTACTCCGCCTCAGGCTGTCCAACGAAGAGGGCCACGGTTTCACGATGGATATTCAGGATGGCGTCGACCTTGATGTGCAGGCCGGACATCCTGCACGCTTCCAGCGTGTCCAGAAGCTGGGCGTTGTGCTCGTACCGGCCCATGCCGGTGTTGGCGTCCACGCCTGACTCCTTGCTCTTCGTCCTGACCGGGCCATGGTTGTGCAGGATAGTCTCGAGCGAAGCGATGCCCGGAAGGATGAGCTTGCCGCCGCCGCCGAAACCGCAGTTCGGATGCGGGACGATAGCACCGATACCGATCTTGAGGTCGGCTTTCATGAACTCGGCGTTGAGGCTGACCCGTGTCCCTCTGCTCGTCGTCCCCACATAGGTGCAATTCTCGTAGATGTTGTGGTTGTAGACATTGAACCGGGCTATGACGTCCTCACCCAGCTTCTTGGCGAACTCGAAGGAACTCAGCGCACCGTGAGTCCCGGGAGCGCAGATGAACTGGATGTTGTCATCGGGAACGCCCGCCGCGGCCAGTTCCTCCAGCACGTACGGAACGATCTGGTAGGTCCTCGTGCCCCGGCTCATGTCATCGAACAGGATGACGACGTTCTGCTTCCCACGAGCCAGCTCGCGTATTCTCGGGCTGCCGATGGGATTGGCGAAGGCCTTGCGAAAGCCGGCGTCGTCCAGCGGTGGAGCGACGTGTCCGGCCATGCGACACTCGGTAACGTTCCAGCGGTCGGGGAACGTCAACTCCGCCTCTACATCGCCCCACCAGGCAAGCTGGGGCACGAACACCGAGTTGCCTTTCCGGCGCTCAGTAGTCATTCAAGTTACCTCCAACATTCTGTGCTGTCCTATCACCCCAGGCCCGCAAACACCACGGTATTCACGACCAGTGACGGAAGCCACGTGGACAGGCTCGGGAGGAGCACAACGACGATGAGGAAGGCCAGGATTGCGAAGAAGAACGGGATGGACGTCCTGAACACATCGACCACCGGCAGCTTCGCGCATCCGGCCACGGCATAGACGTTGAGTCCCAGTGGAGGAGTCAGCGTTCCGATCTGAAGGTTCAACACGAGCAGTACGCAGAGATGGATCGGGTCAACGCCCAGCGCCAGGCCGAGAGGGTACACCACCGGCACGGTGAGCGCGAGAATCGCCAGGCCGTCCAGGAAGCATCCCAGGATCAACCCGATGGCCATGTACCCGAACAGGAACGCGTATCTGGTCATGCCAAGGGTCATCGCCCACTCAACCAGGTCCTGCGGCCAGTACATGTTGGCGGCGATGTTCTGGAAGATGCCGACGCAACCCAGCAGGAAGAAGAGCATCGCCGTGGTCCTCACCGCCGGTTTGGCGGCGGAAAGGAGCCCTTTCGTGAAGCGGCCCTTGTTGGCTATGTAGCCATACAGGATGGCGTACCCGCACGCCGCGGCTCCCGCCTCGGTAGGCGTGAAGATGCCGCCGTACAGGCCGCCGAGAATCAGCACGGGCAAACCGAGGCCGGGCAGGCAACGAATGAATGAGGTCCCGACCTTGTGCCAGCTGAATTTCGTCAGAATGATGTCCTGGTTCCGGCTCTGGAACATGTTGAGGGCAATCAGCAGCGAAGCCAGGAGAAGGCCAGGTATGACGCCTGCGGCAAACAGCACCGCAATGGAGTTCTCGGTCATAATGGCATAGACAATCATCCACACACTGGGCGGGATGAGCTGCGCGAGACTCCCTCCCGCACAGACCAGCCCTGCCGCATACGCCTTGGGGTGGCCCACAGCAACCATGCGCGGTACCACGATCAGGGCGAGCGCCGAGGCGGCCGCCACGGACGAGCCCGTCAGTGCCGCGAGAATCACGGCCGTGACCAGACCGGCAGCGCCCATGCCTCCCTTCACCCACCCGAGGAGGCTGTCAGCAAACGAGAAGATCTGCCCCAGCAGTTGGGTCTTCTCCATCAGCATGCCGGCGAAGATGAAGAATGGGGCGGCCATCAGCCCGTAGCCGTTCAGAAACTCGAAGAAGGCCGCCGGAGCGAGGGACGGGTCCATGTATGTGTACACAATCATGTACAGCAGAGCCGAACCACCGAGCGCCACCCCGATAGGGGCGCCCACCAAGAGGAGCCCGAACAACACAATCAGCATCAGCGCCATGTGTCGATCCTCCTTCCGACACAGTCGGACACAGATGCCAGGCTGCTGTGCCGCCCGCCATCCGGCCGCAGAGACACCGCACTGGCACGACGGAAGGCTGAGAGCGCGCCCATCACCTCGATGGAGGGGTTCATAGCTCATCCTCCGGTGAAATGGGCGGAGCAATCCCCCGGAATCCCAGGTACGCGTGAATGAGACCGGTGACTGCATACATAATCAGGCCTATCATGAAGAACACCCAGAACGGCCAGAATGGAAACGACTGACTCGGCATCTTGATGCCCAACGCCTTGTACTGGGAGATCATGGGCAGCCCCCAGATTATCAGCAACGTCAGGAACAACGTGGTGATGACGTCAGCAGTCGCCTGCATGAGCTGGGTAATACGAACCCGGCGGGGCGTCGTGTACTTTGGCAGCTCAACCATCTCTCTGATGAAGGTGACCGCTATGTGGGCGTGGCCCCACTCCGTGACGGCGAAGTAGACACATGTCCCCGTCAACACCGCCGCGACAACGAAGTCCTGCTGCCAGACGAAGGACACGCCGAAGACATACCTCCGGACGACCTCGAGTATGGCCAGCGCGGTACCGGAAATGAACAGGGCCATGGCCAGCGGAGTGCAGATCTTTTTCAGAAACTGATTGCCCCACCAGTTGGCCAGGGCGACGACGAATCTATCCATAGGATCCCTCCTGTCTGTCTCCCCACATCCCCACCAGAAGGTCGCCACAGTCAGGTCTCCGGAAGGGAGTGGGTGACACTCCCGTCCGGAGACTGGCAATCAACTCAGAACGGGTAACCGGGCGCTACTTCGCGTCCATGTGGACCGCGGTCCGGTAGGATTCGATGTCGGTCTTCTCCAGGGGATGAGTGCCCTTGGGGTACTTCGCAACCAGCGCCTCACCCTCCGCTACGAAGGCGTCAATGAGCGTCTTGGCCGCCGGGTCCAGCTTGCTGAGGACGTTGTCCATGATGGCGGTGCCAATCGCGTCCTTCATAGCCTGCACTTCCGCCGCCGACGCCCAGTACATACCCGGTTGGCTGGGGTCCTGCGTGCCGTACTGTTTGTACGCGAGCATGTCCTCCGAGTACTGCATCCTCTTGAACTCGTCACAGTAGTACTCGATTGCCTCGGCCAGCTTGGCCTGCACGTCCTTCGATTGTTGAGAGTACCACTTCTCGCTCGTAGCAACCATGTAGAAGTCAGTGAACACGCCGCCAGCGCCGAAGATCGTGTAGTTGGGAGCAAAGTCCCTCACCTGGTTCCATCCGCCAACCGTGCTGAGGCCAACGTCCACGACACCGGTCTGAAGCGCGCTGGCGAAGTCAGCACCGGAGATAGACATCGGGCTGCCGCCCAGCGCCTCAATCAAGGGGCCCTGCGTCAGCGTCGCGGACATCCGGACCTTCTTGCCGGCGAAGTCCTCGGGCTCGAGATACCGCTCGGGGGCCATGGCGCCACCGACCATGCTCTCAATCATCCAGCCCAGGATCCTCACGCCCTTCCCGAGCATGCGCTCCTCCAGCGCCTTTGCGACGGTGCCGTTCGGGTACTCCGCATGTGCGCCAACGGTTGTCAGCACCATCGGGATGGCCCAGATGTTGCAGTAGGGATCCCAGCCGCCGCCATCCGAGTCGACCCCGGCCAGTTCGAGATTTCCGGCTACGAGCTGGTTCATGGCCTCGATCGGCTTGTAGAGCGCGCCGCCCTGGTACACCTGTACCTTGGAGCCGGGAATCAGCTCCTCAATCTTGGGCGCCATCACTTCGCTCTCCCCGTAGGCGGAGGCCTGTACCGACCCGTGGTCAGTGGAGTAGCGGATCACGAGTTCTTTCGGAGCTTTGGCGCATCCCCCGGCGACGAGGGTCAGAGCCAGGGCAGCCAGCAACACGATGGACACGGCTTTCCTTGTCATCTTGTCCTACCTCCTCTCTGGATTCCTATCTATGGACGACCAATCCGCGATTGGCGTCGTGATTCTCAACGACGAGGTCGAACACCGGACACCGGATAATGACTCATCCAGCCTGCCAGCGGGAGTACTGCGCGCGGCAACGAACCCGTGCAACCGCTCCGGCACGTTACGTCGCCGCATCCCGCGGGACGCCTCGCCCCCTCCTCCCACTCTCCCAACTCGCACCACCCCCCTCCCCTTCCACATTACCACAGTGCCGTCGTCTCGTACAGTCGCACCCATGCCGTATACTGCATTCAGCATACACATTGCCGTGATACGTTGTCAACGGTTCGGACAGCTGTGACACGATGGGACAGGCGAAAGGACGAGAGTCGGAGAAGCAGAGGCCGGCAGCTCGCCGTGCGGGTGCGGTGAAAAGCCGTCTCGGGCTCTCCGGCTACCAGGAGCCAGCCCGGCGCCGGAACAGGCGGGCAACGAGCCACAGCACGAGCAGCACGAGGAAGAACGAGGTTCCCGGCAGTTCCGGACTGCCGCCGGTGTGACGCGACACGGAGATCTCCGGCTTGTCGGGCAAGTCTCCGAGTTCAAGGCCCTCGTCGACGAGTTCAAACGCCAGGAGCCGCTCGCTCAGGAACTCCTCAGGCGCCCAGCCCAGCGGATTCGTTCCTCCCGTCGCCTCCGCCCAGACCCAGCCACGCTCGCCCTCGACCGTGAGAAGAACATTCGCCCATGAGTAGTCCGGGAGGTACACGAGCGCGGCGGCGTGTTCCGGCGCCAGGACGACCGCCGAGCGCAGTCCGGCGCCCAGGTACATCACGCCGAGCAGGACCGCGTAGTCCTCGCAGTCGCCGTATGCGACCCCGTCGCTCTCCAGGATGTCCGCAAGCTCGTCAGCATTCTGCGCGAACTCGGGGTAGGAGAACTGCGAGGAATCGGACGTGTACTGAACGCGGTCACGGGCATAGGCGAATATGGCCTCCGCCCGCTGAGTCTCCGATGGGTATTCTTGCGCGAACTGCATTCCGAGCACGTAGGCGCGATCCGCTTCGTTTCCCAGGCTTTCGGCTGCGATGACGGGTTCGAAGCGGTCGCCGACGCGGCGGAAGAAGCCGTCCCGGCCGTCGCCATTCGTGCGACAGATGTCCCAATCATCGTAGATGTCTGCTCCATCCGTGTAGTAGCTGCTTGTCGGGGCCGCCAGGAGCGCCAGCGGGCAGAGCAACGCCATTGTTGTGACGCAGAGAGCGACCCGTGCCACATCGGACCAGGTTCGGCTAGAGCGGCATCGTGAGTGCTGCATGCAGGATGAGACCGAAGAACACAAGGTACCCGAACACGTAGATGCCGACGGCCACCGGGTCTTCGTCCACGCGACAGAAGGGAATCCCCGGCGTGAGCCTGTCCACCACATGCAGCAGGACGATTCCCAGCAGCAGGCTCACGAGGAAGCTCACGGCCATGAGGCCGAGACGAGTCGCATCGACGAGACTACGGAGGACGCCCGCCCCCACCAGCACCGGCCCCGTCACGGCGCCGTGAATGACGAGGCCGATCATAATCATGAAGCCGCCGACGAAGAGCCCGATCGACACCGGGTGCTCGCCGATGCGCTGCCGCTGGCGAATCCCGGGGGTGAGCACATCGAGGACCAGGATACCAAGCCACGCGAGCGCGGAGGCAAGGACCGCAAGAATCGCGGTCCTGCCCAACCAGAGCAGCACTATCTGGCCGAACGTTACGTCGCTTCCCATCAATACCCGTGAATGAGCCGCTGCAACTGGTCGGGGTCGCTGCTCTTCCTCACCGCCTCCTCAGCCGTGATGGTGTGGGAGTTGACGAGTACGGCAAGCGCCTGGTTCAGCGACTGCATCCCCTCCCTGCTGCCCAATTGGAGCACGCTGGGGAGTTCAAATGTCTTGTTGGTCCTGATGAGGTTGCGCACAGCACCGTTCGCGACCAGGATCTCGAACACGCCGACTCTTCCTGACCCTGAGGCTTTCGGCACGAGCGTCTGGGAGAGGACGCCCTCGATGACCTGAGAGAGTTGAAGGCGTATCTGATGCTGGTGCTCAGGAGGGAACGCGTCGATGATGCGGTCAACGGTCTGCACCGCATCAACCGTGTGGAGGGTGCCGAGCACCAGGTGTCCCGTCTCGGCGGCGGTGATGGCGGTGGAGATCGTCTCAAGGTCGCGCATCTCGCCGACGAGGATGACATCCGGGTCATGCCGCAGCGCATGCTTCAGCGCGTTCGCAAACGACTTTGTGTCGTCACCGAGGTCGCGCTGCGCGATGAGGCACTTCTTGTTGTGATGCAGGAACTCGACCGGGTCTTCGATCGTGATGACATTTCGCGCCTCGGTTTCGTTCAGGTAGTCAATCATCGCGGCGAGCGTCGTGCTCTTGCCGCTTCCGGTCGGCCCGGTCACCAGCACGAGCCCGCGAGGCTTCATGATGAGCGTCCTGCAGACTTCCGGCAGGTTGAACTCCTGAATGGTCGGTATGTTGAACGGGATTCGCCGGAAAGCGATACTCATCGAACCCCGCTGCAGCATGACATTGACGCGGAACCTGGCCAGCCCCGGCACGCTGTAGGCGAAGTCGAGCTCGAGTTCCTCGTGGAACCGCTGGCTCTGCAGCTCGCTGGTTGTCTGCTTGAAGGCGTCCTCGATATCTGAGGGGGACAGACGCCCGTAGCCATCCGCCGAGACGAGTTCACCGTCGACGCGCAGCATCGGTGGCGCCGGAACCCTCAGGTGCAGGTCGGATGCATTGCGCTCCGACATGACGCGGAGCAACTCCTTGATGTTCATCGTCTCACCACCGGGACTCCCCACTGACACCATGTTAGCCCACGGTCGTCTGAGTGTAAACCGCGCTACGGCATCAACCCGAATTCGTCGTTCCGAATGATGTCCTCGAGGACCTCCACCACTCGGGCGTCATACAGCCGTCCCCTGCCGGTGCGCATTTCCTCCCACACGGAGGCAAGGCTCGAAGCAGGTCGGTAGGGGCGATGCGAGGACATGGCCTCGACGACGTTGCAGACCGCGAGCAGCCTGGACTCGAACCCGAGCGAGTCTCCCTTCAGACCGTCCGGGTAGCCGGACCCGTCGAGGCGCTCGTGGTGTCTGAGCGCCATTTCCGCCACGGGCCACGGCAGGTCAGCCTTCCTGAGGACATCACAGCCGACGATCACATGCTCCTTCACGAGTCCCCATTCCTCGGGCGTCAGTCGCCCTGGTTTCGTCAGGATGGACTCGGGGATTGCCATCTTCCCGATGTCGTGCAGCAGCCCTCCGACGTAGAGCCCTTCCTGCTCGGCGACGGAGCACCCCAACTTGCGCCCCACCAGGCGAGACAGCTCGGCAACGCGACGCTGGTGGCCCGCCGTATACGGATCGCGGGGTTCCATCGCACGGCCGACCGTCTCAGCCAGGCTGACGCTCGAGCGGCGTATCCGTTCTTCGGCACTCCTGCGCTCACGCCGCACAGCCGCCTCTCCAAGCTCGCGTGCGATGGCAGCCGCGAGCCGCGTCAGCCGGCTCTTCATTACGTAGTCATGCGCGCCGGCTTTCATGATGTCGACCGCGCTGTCTTCGCCGATAGCCCCTGACACGACGATGAACGGTACATCGAGTCCGGCCTGCTGACAGAGTCGCAGGGCTTCAGGAGCGCCAAAGGCCTGCAGCTTGTAGTCGCTGAGGACCACATCCCAGGCCCCGCTGCACAGCGCTGTCGACATCGCCCCGGCGGTCTCGACGCGCTCGAGAGCTACGGAGTAGCCCGCGCGCTCGAGTTCCCTCTGCAGCAACGCTGCGTCCTCGATGACATCTTCCACGAGCAGGACTCTCAGAGGAATCATGTTTCACCCTCCTCGTCCGACGGGGAGCAACCGCCT
>JALNYR010000223.1:0-293 GCA_023229725.1 Dehalococcoidia bacterium
CACGCCCCTCATTCCGGACGCTCCGGTCGAGGCCTACATGGACGTCCATCAGGCAATCAGGACCCGGTCGTTCTGGCTGCTGACGTTCGCCTTCACGTTCCTTACGGCTGCGAACATCACCGTGGTCACGCACATCATGCCGTACCTCGACAGCATCGGATTCTCGCGGGTGAACGCCGGCATGTTCGCGACAGCCGTTCCGGTCCTCAGCATCATCGGCCGGCTCGGGCTCGGAGTGCTGGGGGACAGGGTGAGCCGGACGCCGGTTCTGGCTCTTGCCTTCGGGATGATGG
>JALNYR010000223.1:303-3190 GCA_023229725.1 Dehalococcoidia bacterium
GCACGTGGTCTCTGTACGCCTTCCTGCTCCTCTTCGGTGTGGGCTACGGTGGCGTGGTGGCGCTTCGACCGGCGATAACCAGGGAGTACTTCGGCAGAGGTCATTTCGGCGCTATCTTCGGCGTGATAATGGGCGTCAACGCCCTTGGGGCCATAGCAGGACCACCAATCGCGGGATGGTGCTACGACACCTGGGGAGACTACCGGATGTTCTGGCTGGCTCTTTCGATGCTTGCGGTCGTCGCCGCCGGCCTCGTCTTTGCGAGCAAGCGGTACAAGCCGGAACTGCGCTGATACCCCCTGCCGTCTCTACGCGTCCCTCGCGCCGGGCACTCGTCGGAATCAGCCCGCATCGCGCCCCGACCGCCCCCGGTGGAACAAAGAGAGGGCTGCCCCCGACGGGCCAGCCCTCTGCTACGGAAACGAACCGATTCGCAGCCTGCTCTCGCGGCTCTACTTCTTCTTCAGACCGCCCTGTCTCGCGGGAATCAGGAAACCGATGTGCCTGGCGGTCGCCTTGCTGATGTTGCGCACGCGGTGAGAGGCGTTGGGCGGGAAGACGACGACCTGCCCGGCCTTCAGCACCTTCACCTCGGCGCCGGAAGAGAACTCAAGCTCTCCCTCGAGCACGTAGTTTATCTGCTCGTTCTCGTGGCTGTGGGGGTCTCCCTCAGCACCCGGGGCCATCTCGAAGAGGCTGACGCTGGCCTTCTCGCCATCGATGTTCTTCCCCTTCGCTCCGGGCTTGACCTCGACTGTGGGAATCTCGCTCCAGGTATAGACCTTCACTCTGTGGACCTCCGCTCCCTGCTTCGGCAGGGTTGTACTCGCTCCGGCGGGCCGGACCACGCCATCCCTCGCCCAGCGTGCGTAGCGCGCATCATACATCAGGCCGGGAATCCGCACCAATCGAACGTGAACCGCGCCGGGCGCACCCGCGCCACAGCTCGAATACCTCGAGGTCGAGCGCCTCACCACACCTGTGTTAGACTACGCCCGCAAAAGGCTCCGCTGCATACTGCATACTGCATAGCGAAAGGAGACTGTCGTGGGCAAACGTATCGTGTTCATGGGGGCGGGCGCTGTTGGAGGCTACGTCGGCGGCCACCTCGCCAGGACCGGCCGGGACGTAACCCTCATCGACCCGTGGCCCGAGCATATCGAGGCAATCAAGCACAACGGCATCCAGTTGAGCGGCACACAGGGCAGCTTCTCGGTGCCCGTCAAGGCATTGCACCTCCACGAGGTGCAGAGCCTGTACAAGTCGCCGGTTGACATCGCCTTCGTCTGCACCAAGTCATACGACACCGAGTGGGCGACGATGATGATTCGTCAGTACCTCGCGCCCAACGGGTACATCGTCTCGATGCAGAACAGCATCAACGAGGACCGCATCGCCGCCATCGTCGGCTGGGGCAAGGTCGTCGGCTGCATCGCCAGCAACATCGGCGTCGACGCCTTCAAGGCCGGACACGTCATGCGCACCCTGCAGCCGGGCGGCGCCGCCTACACGGTCTTCCGCGTGGGCGAAGTCCATGGTCGCATCACGCCGCGCGTGCAGGAGCTTGTCGAAATGCTCCAGGCAGTCGACAGCGCCAAGTCGACCACGAACCTCTGGGGTGAGCGCTGGTCCAAGCTTGTCATCAACTCCATGGGCAACGGCATCTCGGCATCGACGGGCCTGAACAGCAAGGCCATGACCGAGCTGCAGATGACCCGGCGACTCTCCATCAAGCTCGCCGGCGAGGCCATCACCGTCGGGCAGGCGCTCGGCTACGAGCTGGAGACCATCAAGGGCAAGCCGGCCGAGAAGTGGACCGCCGCGGCGAAGGGCGAACCCGCCGCCCTCGAGGAGATTGAAGCCTCCATGCTTGCCGGCACGAAGAACATGACTGAAGCCGGGCGGCCGTCGACCGGACAGGACATCGTCAAGGGTCGCCGCACGGAGATCGAGTACATCAACGGCCTCGTCGCCGCCCGGGGCGCCGAAGTCGGCATCCTCGCGCCCGCCAACGCGGCGCTCGCCGCAGTGGTGAAGCGCGTCGAGCTGGGCGAGATAGAACCCCGACCCGAGAACGTCGTCGGTCTCTGAGCCTGACGACAGTCACACTGACGCGCCGCAGAGCCTTCGCCTCGTGCGAGACTCTGCGGCGCGTGTCGTTGTGGCCGGTGTGCTCCGCCAGCTTGCGGCATCGACAGCTTTTCCACGGCCGGCTCGGAGGCCGCGCGTATGAGACGGCGCTTGTGCGGCCGGCCCGACAGGTGCTATAAGTTCCGTATGCGGGCGCTGTTCGTTTAGATGGGAAACCTGCACCTTCGCTCCGAGAGGACGTCAGTATGAGAGCTCTTCTCCTGCCGCAGACGACACCGGGCAAATGGTCGGTCGGCCTCGCCGTAGCCTTCGGCATCCTCGTCTGGATGAAGATTCAGGACGTCATGCCCGTGCCCTCCTTCGCCATCTTCGCCCCGGGGCTGGCCGCATTCGGGCTGGCCGCGTTTGCCGTCGTCAGAAGGCGTGACGCGTCAATCCTGGGCCTGCTGCCCATCCTCGCCGGCGCGCTCGTCATGTTCTGGACTACGACCATGTTCATGTAGCCGCACCAGGTTCTCCGCCGAGCGGAACACGAGGACTTGTGCTAATTGCCGCCAGGCAGTACACTGATACTGGTAGTTGAAGTACAGCCTGTTCAGTCCTCGTTCGTGCTCATCATCGCATTCGAGCCCTGAATGACCGTAACTCGACCGGACCACAACTACGTTTAGAGGAGGTCATCCAGTGAGCTATCAAGACAAGTCCCTCAGGTGCCGCGATTGCGGACAAGACTTCACCTTCTCGTCGTCAGAACAGCAGTTCTTCGCCGAGAAGGGATTCACCAACGAGCCCGGAC